>JARRNG010000033.1:0-16617 GCA_037385265.1 Nitrospirota bacterium | reverse complement strand
GGAACTCGAAGCCCTTCTCAATAAGCCTCTCGGGCAGCACGCGCTGGCCCTTGGTGAGCGCCTGGGCCCCCTCTCCGTACTGAAGCTTGAGCACAAGCGTGGGCACCCTCAGGAGGGCCGGCCGGCCCAGGGCCCTGGCGAGGACCCTCGTGAGCTCCTTGTTCGTCACGGGATTCGGGGCCGTGAGGTTATAAATCCCCCGGAAGCTCCCGTCCTGGATGGCCGCCTCAAAGGCGCGCGCCAGGTCGTCGATGTGGACCCAGGAGAAGGGCTGCGAGCCGTCCCCCACGGTTCCGCCCAGGCCGGCCTTAAAGGGGGGGAGCATCGCCTCCAGGGCGCCGCCCCCCTTGCCCAGGACCACGCCGAAGCGGAAGACCACCGTCCTCACGCCGAGCCCCTCGGCCTCCAGGGCCGCCTGCTCCCAGTCCCTGGCGAGCCAGCCCAGAAAGTCCGAGGCCAGCTCGTTATCCTTCTCCGTGTGAGTCCGGGTTTCCCCGGAGGCGTAGATGCCGATGGCCGAGGCCGAGAGGAGGGCCCCGGGCCTTTCCCCCAGGGACCTCATCGCGCCCACGACCTTCTTGGTGGTCTCTACCCTGCTTGAGTAAAGCTCCTCCTTGTACTGCCTCGTCCACTTCTTTATTATCGGCGCGCCGGCGAGGTTCACTACGGCCGCCGCGTCCCGGAGTATTTCCCGCAGGCCCTCGGCGTCATCGCCCAGGTCCGTCCTGGAGATGGGCGCGACGGCGTGGCCCGCCCGGGCAAACTTCTCCCTCAGGTAGGTTCCCACAAAGCCCGTTGCCCCGGTCATGGCGATCTTCATGCCTACCCTCTTTTTACCCTCTGCGCGCGGGCTTGTCAATGAATTTCTGGGCCGAGTTTACAAGCCCCGGGGGCTGTGATATCTTTCAACCTAAAGGAGGGCGACGACATGAAGCTCAGGGAGTATTTCGAAAAGACCGCCGGCACGGGGATAATGGCCACCGCCGACGCCGAGGGCAGTGTGGATGTGGCGATATATTCGAGGCCCCACGTCATGGAGGACGGCTCTCTGGCCTTCGTCATGCGGGACCGGCTCACCCGCCGCAACCTGAAATCGAACCCCCACGCGGCTTACATGTTCATCGAGGACGGGCCGGGGTACAGGGGCAAGAGGCTCTTCATTACGAAGGTCCGCGAGCTCGACGACGACCCCCTCATCCAGAAGCTGACGCGTCGGTCCCTCACCCCTGAGGAAGACGCCGCGAAGGGGCCGAAGTTCCTGGTCGTCTTCGAAGTGGCCCGCGAGCTGCCACTTATCGGCGGCGACGGGTAGCGTGGGCGGCCCGCGGCGCGAAACGGTCATCGAGGAGTCCGTAAGAATCGGTGCCGGCCTCCGGGAGGTCTGGGAGACCTTCACCGACTTCGCCTGCGGGGACAGGTGGTGCACGGCCGTGGGGGGCCTTCGGGCGGAAGGCGGCTCCGCGCGGGCTTCCGGCCCGACCCTGCGTTTCCGCATAAGGCCCTTTTCCCTGCCGATAACGATAAGCCCCACCGTCGACGAGATGGTCCCCCTCCAAAAGATAGCCTGGAGGGGCAGGAAGTACGGGGTCGCGGCCCGCCACGAGTTCACGTTCATCGAACAGGAGGGGGCACGCTCCTTACGAGCAGGGAGGTCTTCTCGGGCCCGGCGATGAGGTATCTTTCGTTCCTGGTTCCCCTGGGGCAACTTCACGACATAACCGTCAGGCTCCTGGAAGACATCAGGAGGGAAGCGGAGCGTTCCTCGCGAAGATGAAGCCAGGCCCGGCGCCGGCCCGCGCCTCCCCGGAAGAGTCCGGTTTTGCGCCGTGTGAACTTCCCACCGGGCTTATGATTTTCGGCCTGAGGGAAGGAGCGCGCGTTCCCTTCGGGCGGGATTGCAAAAATCCTCCCCCTCCTGTAGAGTTAAACCGGAATTCGACGATGCGGGGCGGCCCCGCCCGACTTCTCACGTGAGGGGCTCTCCCTCGTTGGCTAAGAGCCAGGGCCGGACGTTGCATTTACCTGTAATATGGGCGGCGAAGGATTCAATTACTGCTGGCATAACACACTCCATGTCTTACGGCTGATGTCTGATGCTTGAAAAAGTACTTCACGCCGTGGCCGTCCTCGGCCACTGGGCATACCTGGCCATATTCCTTGCGGCCTTCCTTGAGAGCTCCGCCTTCATGGGGCTCATAGTGCCCGGCGAGAGCGTGGTCGTCATAGCTGGACTTCTCGCCTCCCACGGCACGCTCGACCTCGGCGACTGCCTCTGGGTGATAGCCTTGGGGGCGGTGCTGGGCGACACCACGGGCTATAGCCTTGGCAAGTTCGTAGGCCGCGGCTATTTCGAGAGGCACCAGAGGCTGCTCCTCCTGAAGGAAAAGCACATCCGGAAGGTGGAGGGATACTTCCGGCGCCACGGGGGCAAGACCGTCTTCTTCGGGAGGTTCGTGGGCCTCCTGCGCGCCATGGCCCCCTTCGTGGCCGGCATGTCGAAGATGCCCTACCGGAGCTTCGCGCTCTACAACGTAGCCGGGGGGGTGCTCTGGTCCGTGTCGTTCACCCTCCTTGGCTATTTCTTCGGCCAGAGCTGGCAGCTCATCGAGAAATGGTCCGGCCGGGCCGGCGTCTTCATCCTCTTCATAATCGTGGTCGTAGCGGGCTTTGCCTACCTGTACAGAAAGGCGGCGACTAGGCAGGCGGAGATCTACGGATGGTTCCGGAGCAGACTCGAACTCGTCGCCCATAGCCGGGCGGCCCAGGGCTTCGCAGCGAGGCACCCGGAGATGGTCGCCTTCGTGAAGGAGAGGATATCGCCCGAGAGCTACCTCGGGCTTCATCTCACCGTAGGGCTCCTCGTCAGCGGGGTATTCGTGTGGATATTCGGAGGCATCACCGAGGACATCCTCGCGGGAGACCCCTTCGTTCAGGCCGACAGGTGGGTAATCGGGCACGTCCTCTATTTCAGGACGCCCGCTGTCACCGGCTTCATGAAGGCCGTCACCCTCCTTGGAAACGGCGCGACAATATCGCTTTTGAGCCTTGCCGTCATGGTCTATCTGGCCGCGAGGAGGAGGTTTGCCTACGCCGCGGGATATCTCATGTCGGTCCTCGGCGGAAGCGTGCTCATCGTCGTCTTGAAGGCGGTCATCCACAGGCCGCGGCCCATTTCCGGGACAACGCTGATACAGGTGGGCGGGTGGAGCTTCCCGAGCGGCCACGCCATGATGTCCGTCATCTGCTACGGCATCGTCTCGTACCTGATAATCCGGGGCGTAAGCTCGTGGCGGCTCCGGGTGCTCACGTGCACCGTGGCGGGGTTCATCGCGTTCCTCATCGGGCTAAGCAGGATCTACCTCCAGGTCCATTACCTGAGCGACGTCGTCGCCGGCTACGCGGGGGGGCTTTTCTGGCTCAGCATCTGCATAACGGGGCTCGAGGCGTACAGGAGGTTCAACTCTGGAAGAGGCACCGAAGCCGGGGACGCGCGCCATTGACCCCTGAAACCCAGGCTGCGCAAATGGTTGAAAGGGCATGAACGGAAAACGGCGGGGTTTCGGCAGGAACGTGATAGTGGCGGGCCTCGTGAGCCTCTTCATGGACTTCAGCTCCGAGATGGTCTACCCCCTCGTGCCCCTCTTCCTGTCGGACGTCCTGGGGGCGAACAAGTCAGTTATCGGCCTCATAGAGGGAATCGCCGAGTCGACGGCCAGCCTCCTTAGGGTCTTCTCGGGGTGGCTTTCCGACAGGATGGGCAGCCGCAAATGGCTCATGGCGGCAGGCTACGGCACTGCCACGCTGAGCAGGCCCATCCTCGCTCTTGCTGCGGGCTGGCACCAGGTGCTGGCCTCCCGCTTCGTCGACCGCTTCGGCAAGGGCGTGCGCGTGGCTCCGAGAGACGCGCTCATAGCCGAATCCTCCGAGGCGACGCATATAGGAAGGGCCTTCGGCCTCCAGAGGGCCATGGACACCTTTGGCGCGGTGATGGGTCCCGCCTGCGCGTTTCTTCTTCTCGGGCTGCTTTCGGGCAGCTACAGGGCGGTCTTCTGGATTTCCATTGTGCCCGGCCTCGTGGCGGTGCTCCTGGTGGTCTTCCTCATAAGGGAAAAGCCCCCTTCGAGGCGCAGGGAAACGGCAGGGGCGAAACCGGCCCGCTTCGGCTGGAGGTTCAGGTTCTTCGTGGTCATCGCCGCGGTCTTTGCGCTCGGAAACTCAAGCGACGTGTTCCTGATACTCAGGGCGCGGCAGTTGGGCATATCGCCCGTATTGATTCCGCTGGTCTATCTGCTGTTCAACCTCGTTTACGCGCTATCGGCATTCCCTGCGGGAATCGTAGCGGACAGGTTCGGCAAGAAGCGGGTCATTCTGCTTGGCTTCGCCCTTTTCGCCGCCGTCTATTACGGCTTCGCCATAGCCCAGACGTCCCGGCAGATATGGTTTCTGTTTGCCCTGTACGGGCTCTTCATGGGGCTCACCGAGGGAGTCCAGAAGGCGTTCCTCTCGACGATCATACCGCAGGGGTTCAAGGCGACGGCCTACGGAATCTATAATACCGTGGTGGGGATTGCCGTGTTTCCGGCGAGCCTTCTGGGGGGATGGCTCTGGGACCGCGTGTCGCCCTCGGCCACGTTCTACTTCGGCGCGATAACCGCGGTGCTTTCCGCGGCGCTTTTCGGCTCATTCATGATAGCCATGAAGGGAAACGCGGAGCATTGACGCCGGAATGTGAGCAGTCCGTCCGGAAGGGCAATGAAAGGGGCGGGCGAGGGGGGGAAGGGCCGGGCGCTACCAGGCCCCGTGGCCGAATATCCTGAGGGAGAAGATATCGACGAGCTGGATTAGAAGGAGGCAGGCGGCCACGGTTATGATTATCCTTATCGTACTGTCCAGTAGAGAGCCGCAGGCATGAAGGAACCCCGACTTCCGCTCCGGCGGGACCACCAGCGCGAGGCCGGAGGTGCCCTGACCGGCAACCTTTCTCTTATCTCTTTCGAAGTCCATGATCGCTCTTCCGCTTATCCATCTGATGAGTAGCAAGCTCAATGCCAGAAAAAATATCCTTTAAAAACAGCTAATTGCTTCCCGCACGGACAGTTAAAAAATGGTGGTTTCACAACATGATCGGTGATATCACCACCTGCTGAGGCGGAAATCCTTCATATGCATCCTGCCCACCCTTGACCGGCCGGGCCTCCGGGTATAGCATTTCCTTAGAGAGGAGGTGAAGGCAATGCCCGAGAAGGCCAAGCAGACGGAACTCAAAGTGCTCGAGTGCCCTCCCGATTGCGGATTCATGGTGAGGAGCCACGACGAAAGCGAGATAGTGGAGTTGGCCAGGCAGCACGCGAAGAAGATCCACAAGATGGATATCACGGACAAAGAGCTCAAGGGAATGATAAGGAAGGCGTAACCTGCGGAAGACCGGGGGGCGGGGCCTTCGTCCCGCCCCCTTGAGCCGGAAAGAGAGCCCTCCCCCCGAAACGCCCGAAGCCGGGCGGGAGAGAGAGCCCCCCTATTTCACCATCTTCGATATCTTCTTGAACTCCTCGGTGCCGGCGCGCCCGAGGAGCTGAAAGAGCACCGTCTCGGCGGAGGTCACCACCGCCCCGGCCTCGCGCGCCAGATCGAGGCCCGTCTTCCAGTCGAGCTTCCTCCGGGAGCATACGGCGTCCCTGGGGATGTGCACCCCGTAGCCCGCCGAAAGGAGGTCCAGGGTAGTCTGGAACACGCAGATGTGGGTCTCCATGCCCGCCAGCACCACCTTGCGCCTTCCCGTCGCCTCGAGGGCCTCCAGGAAGGAAGGCTCGCCGCAGCAGCTGAAGGAGAGCTTCTCCACTGGCGCGCCGGGCGGGAGCGCCTCCCTTATCTCCGCCACCGTGGGGCCGAGCCCCCGGGGGTACTGCTCGGTGGTCACCACGGGGATGCCCATGAGCTTCGCGGCCTCTATGAGAAGCGCAGCCCGCGCCGTCACCTGCGCGCGGTGCTCCATGACGAAGGCGAGCCTCTCCTGTATGTCCACCACCAGGAGGACGATGTCGTCCCTTTGGAGCTTCATCCTCTCTGCCGGGCCGCTCTCCGTCTTATTTCCTCTCCTTCACCAGCACCTCGACCACCGATGGGTCGGCCAGGGTGGAGGTGTCGCCCAGGTCCTGGACTTCGCCGCGGGCTATCTTCCTCAGAATCCTGCGCATAATCTTTCCGCTCCGGGTCTTGGGGAGGCCCGGCGAGAACTGCATCTTGTCGGGCGTGGCGATGGGCCCTATGACGCTTCTTACGTGGCCCCTCAGGGCCTTCATGAGGTCGTCGCTCACGGAGTAGCCCCCCTTTAGGGTGACGTATACGTAGATGCCCTCGCCCTTTATCTCGTGGGGGAAGCCCACCACGGCGGCCTCGGCCACGGCCTCGTGGCTCACCAGGGCGCTTTCCACCTCGGCCGTGCCTATCCTGTGGCCCGAGACGTTTATGACGTCGTCTATGCGGCCCATGAGCCAGTAGTCGCCGTCGGCGTCCACCCGGGCGCCGTCGCCCGAGAAGTACTTGCCGGGGAAGCGGCTGAAGTAGACCTCCTTTACCCTCTTGCCATCGGGGTCGCCGTAGGTGCCCCTTATCATGCCGGGCCAGGGCTTGTCGAGGACGAGGTAGCCGCCCTCGTTGACCGCGGCGGGGGAGCCGTCCTCCCTCACCACCTGGGGCACCACGCCGGGGAAGGGCCTGTTGGCCGAGCCGGGCTTAAGGGTCATGGCCCCCGGAAGCGGGGTGATTAGTATGCCCCCGGTCTCGGTCTGCCACCAGGTGTCCACCACGGGGAGCCTGCCCTTGCCCACGTGGGTGTGGTACCAGAGCCAGGCCTCGGGGTTGATGGGCTCGCCCACCGTGCCCAGGAGCTTTAATGAGGAGAGGTCGTACCTCTCCACCCACTGCGGCCCCTCCCTCATGAGGGCCCTTATCACCGTGGGGGCAGTGTAGATGGTGTTCACATGGTGCTTGTCGCAGATGTCCCAGAACCTGCCGGGGTCGGGATAGGTGGGGACGCCCTCGAACATTAGCGAGGTGGCCCCGGCGGCCAGGGGGCCGTAGACTATGTAGCTGTGGCCCGTTATCCAGCCGATGTCGGCGGTGCAGAAGAAGGTCTCCTCCTCGTGGTAGTCGAAGATCCACTTGAAGGTCAACATCGTGTAGAGCGAGTAGCCCCCCGTGGTGTGGAGCACGCCCTTGGGCTTTCCTGTGGAGCCGGAGGTGTAGAGGATGAAGAGCGGGTCCTCGGCGTCCATCTGCTCGGGCTTGCAGTAGAGGCCCACGTCCTGGGCCACCATCTCCTCGTGCCACCAGAGGTCGCGGCCCTCCTCCATGGGGATGTCGCCCAGGGAGCGCTGAACCACGATGACCTTCTCCACCGTGGGGCACTCCTCCAGGGCGGTGTCGCTGTTGGCCTTCAGCGGCACGCACTTGCCGGCCCGTATGCCCTCGTCGGCCGTGATGACCATGGTGGACTTGCAGTCGTTTATCCTGTCGCGGAGCGAGGTGGAGGAGAACCCGCCGAAGACCACGCTGTGGATGGCCCCTATGCGGGCGCAGGCCAGCATGGCTATGGGGAGCTCCGGTATCATGGGCAGGTATATGGTTACCCTGTCGCCCTTCCTCACGCCGTTCTTCTTCAGGACGTTGGCGAACTTGTTCACCTCGGTGTAGAGCTGCTGGTAGGTGTAGGTCTTAACGTGGCCGTCGTCGGCCTCCCAGATGAGGGCGGCCTTGTTCTTGCGGTAGGTCTTCAGGTGCCTGTCCAGGCAATTGACGGAGGCGTTGAGCCTCCCGCCCCGGAACCACTTTATCTCGGGCTTGTGGAAGTCGTACTCCAGGACCTTGTCCCACTTCTTGTACCACAGGAGGTTCTCATCGGCCATCTCGGCCCAGAAGCCCTCCGGGTCCTCAATCGAGCGCTTGTAGAGGGCCTCGTAGCTCTCCATGCCAGAGACGTGGGCCTGCCTTGCGAATTCCTCCGGGGGCGGAAAGGCCTGCCCCTCTCCCATGAACACGGATATGCCTTTCTCCTCAGACATCGTTACCTCCTTCTTCTATTTGTTTATCGTTACTCATGAAATTGCCCTTAGTCGCGCGTGGGCGCATCATGCCGTATGGTATTTGTAAGCAAAATAGATACCACTAAACACTACCACGGGGCGGGCGCTGCGGCAACCCGCCCGAAGGCGCTTTCGGCAATGATTACGGGGGTTTTTGACCGCCCAGGGGCGGGCGGGGCGGTACCCGGGTGAGCACCCCGAAGATGTTACGAAAAGTTACCTGCTATTATCTTCCATAACAAAAAGTAACGTCGAGGAGGGGCCGCCCCAGCCTCTAAGACGGGTCAATGCGCGGGCAGAAATCGGTGCTGCCCGCTCTCCCTGCGGCCTCCGCGGATAAAAAGTTGCCAGGGGAGGGACTATAAAATGGCCGAGGCTGCGGAAATCCCGATTCCGATTCGTCAAATCCTGAAACGGGGCGCCTCCAGGTCAGACTGTTCACACGGCCATATGCCGCCGCCCGCGGGCGTTCTCTTACGGGGCGAGTCCTGTTATCATAGGGGGCATGAAGAAGCGGAGCCCCCTCGTAGACACCTCTTCGCTCCGGTGGGTGAAGGAGCACCGGGAGACCCTGAGGAGCGTGGAGAGCTTCCCCTACGGCGAGGAGATCTCATCGGTGATGGTCTCCCCCGTCTACACCTGCGGCCCCGGCGAGAGCGTCGCGCGGGCCGCCCGGGAGATGGCCCGCCGCAGGGTGTCGAGCGTGGTGGTGGTGGGCGAGGGGGGCGAGCCCCTGGGGATACTTACCGAGGGGGACGTGCTCCGGAGGATAGTGGCCGAGGGCGGCCGCGACGCCTCCTCGATGAAGGTCGCAGAGATAATGTCGCCCTCCCCGGCCACCCTCTCCCCCCGCGACACAATCTACAGGGCCCTCTCGGTCCTCTCCTCCCGGGGGGTCAAGCACCTCCCCCTTGTCGAGGGCGTAAAGGTAGCGGGCATAGTGACCCTGAGGCAGATGCTCAGGCTACGCCACCCCGAGCCGACACTCCTGATAGGGCGGGTGCAGGAGGCCCGGAGCCCCGCCGACCTCAAGGCGCTGCTTGGCGAGATGGCCGGAGTGGCCTCGGCGAAGCTGGCGGCGGGCATCGGGGCCTTCGACGTCTCGGTGATGCTCTCCCTCATAAACCGCGACGTCCACCGGAGGGCCTTCGAGATGTCCGTGGAGCTGGCGGGGGAGCCGCCCGCGGAGGCCTGCCTCTTCGTCACGGGAAGCCACGGGAGGATGGAAAACCTGCTGTCCACCGACCAGGACCACGGCATGATAATCGCCGGGGACGGCGAGGGGCACGACGCCTACTTCATGGAGCTCGGCCGGACGTTTTCGGAGATGCTCCTTGAGATAGGCTACGCCTGGTGCCCCGGCTACGTGATGAGCGCGAACCCCACGTGGCGGAAGACCGTGCCGGAGTGGAAGCGGCAGATAGACTACTGGTTCGATAGGCAGATGCCGGGCCTGGCAAGGTACGTGACGGTCTTCTTCGACGCCTCGCCCCTCCTTGGCAGCGAGGCCCTCTTCCGCGAGGTCGACGGCTTCGCCCGCGGCCTCCTCTCGGAGCACCACGAGGTGCTCAGGGTCCTCCACGAGGAGGAGGGAAGGCACCGGGTGCCCACGGGCCTCCTGGGGAGGTTCATAACCGAGAAGGAGGGCGAGCACAAGGGAGAGCTGAACATAAAGCGGAGCGGCCTCATCTTCGTCGTCGAGGCCGTGAGGATACTGGCCCTCATGCGCGGCGTGCGGGAGACCTCCACGGTAAAGCGCATAGCGGCCCTCGTCGAGGGGGGCTTCATTCACCCCGACGACGGCGAGTACTACGAGGCGGCCTTCAGGAGCCTCCTCCATTTCGCCCTGAGCGCCGAGGTGGAAAAGGCCCTGGCCGGCGCGGAGCCCGACACCTACGTGCGCCCCTCGGGGCTCTCGCCCAGGCAGAAGGAGCTCCTGAGGCACGCCTACAGGGCCGTGAGCTCGCTCCAGGACCTGGTGGCCCAGGAGTTCGGAGAGCTGGTGATTTAGCGGGCCATTTACCCCGGGGGAGCCCGCCCCGCGTCTCCCCGCCCGGAGACGCGTTTAGACGTGAGATCGACAAAACGCTTTGGAGGCCGGCATGAACGTGGACATCATCGCAGCCGTAGCCGTCGTCTCGGCCCTCGCCGCGGCGGCCTACACGCTCTATCTCGCCAGGAGGAGGCGCGAGGAGCTGTGGGCGTGGCTCCATAATTTCATCGCCACTTTGATATCGATAATCTTCGTCCTCGTAATCGGCATATTTCTTTTCAGCTACCAGAGCCAGAAGTCCGACGACATGAAGAAAGAGTACCTGGGCAGGCTGCTCTCGGCCGAGGTGCAGAGCAACACGGAGCTCCTCGAAAAGGAGCCTTCGCTGAACATAGAGTTCGCCACGGCGGGAAGGAAGGAGAAGGTGCTCTTCGCCTATCCCTCCTCCCTCGTCCTCAGGGACGCCATAAGGAGCGGGCTCTTCCCCGCCGGCGAGGTCCGGCGGATGGTGGCCCTGGAGCACAACATCGCCCTCTACAACAACATGCTCGGGAGCCTGCTTTCTTATCTCACGGCCTCGGGCCCCCGGGACGAGGCCATCGGCATAATCCTCGTGGAAAACATCAACAAGACGAGGCTCTATCTGCTTAAGGAGCTCGGGTATTTCCGGCAGGAGGCGGGCCTTCCGGCCGAGGGCGGCGCGGCGGGTGGCCCCGGCCCCAACGCCCCAGGTACTGAAACCGCAAAATGAAACAGGTGCTTTAGGTTCCGGGCTTTACGAACTTCGGCCCCAGATGTTAAAATCGTGAGCCCAGATTTTAAAATCGCGGGCTTCTTTGGGCCAATCAATTATCCGGGGGAAATTATCATGGCAAAAATCGGAAGGGCACTCATAAGCGTCTCGGACAAGACCGGCGTGGTGGAGCTGGCCAAGGGCCTCGCCGCCCAGGGCGTGGAGATACTCTCGACGGGCGGCACGGCCAAGGCCTTGAAGGAGGCCGGCGTGAAGGTGATGGACGTCTCGGAGTTCACGGGATTCCCCGAGATGATGGCCGGGAGGCTCAAGACCCTCCATCCGAAGATCCACGGCGGACTCCTCGGAAGGAGGGACTCCGCGAGCGACATCAAGGACATGGAGGCCCACGGCATAAAGCCCATCGACATGGTGGTGGTGAACCTCTACCCCTTCGAGGCCACCATATCGAAGGAGGGCGTGAAGCTCGAGGAGGCCATCGAAAACATAGACATCGGCGGGCCCACCATGCTGCGTTCGGCGGCCAAGAACCACCGCGACGTGGCCGTGGTGGTGGACCCGTCGGACTACCAGCCCCTGCTGGAGGAGATGAAGAAGGGCGGCGGCGAGGTGGGAGACAGGACCCTCTACCGCCTGGCCCGGAAGGTCTTCGAGCACACGGCGGCCTACGACGCCCTGATAGCCGAGTACCTCCGCGACAAGGAGGAGGAGAAGGAGGCCTTCCCCCCCACGCTCACCATGACCTCGAAGCTCGCCTCCACGCTCCGCTACGGCGAGAACCCCCACCAGAGAGCGGCCTTCTACTTCGAGCGCTCCCAGGGCTACCTCTCCCTCCACGACGCCAAGCAGCACCAGGGCAAGGAGATGTCCTTCAACAACTACTACGACACCCACAGCGCCCTCGTGCTGGCCCTGGAGTTCGACAGGCCCGCCTGCGCAGTCATAAAGCACAACAACCCCTGCGGCGTGGCCGTGGGAAGCGGAGCGGCGGAGGCCTACGTGAAGGCCCAGAAGACAGACCCCATCAGCGCCTTCGGCGGGGTGCTGGCCTTCCACTGCCCCGTGGACGGCGAGGCCGCCCGGGAGATGGCGAAGCTCTTCATCGAGGTCGTAATCGCGCCTTCCTTCACCGGGGAGGCGCTCAAGATATTCAGCGAGAAGAAGAACGTGAGGCTCCTTGAGCTGCCAGACATGGACAGGCCCCTCAAGGGCTTCGACATAAAGAGGATAGCCGGGGGCTTCCTCCTCCAGGACTGGGACGCTAAGCGCGTGGACGTGCGCTCGCTAAAGGCCGCCACCAAGCGCCAGCCCACGCCGGAGGAGCTCGAGGGGCTGGACTTCGCCTGGCGGGTGGCCAAGCACGTGAAGTCCAACGCCATAGTCTACGCCTACAAGGACGCCACGGCGGGAATAGGCGTGGGGCAGACGAGCCGTGTTTTCGCCGCCAGGACGGGGGCGCAGAACGCCGTGCTTCCGCTTGAGGGCACGGTGGTGGCCTCCGACGGCTTCTTCCCCTTCCGCGACGGCGTGGACGAGCTCCACGAGCGGGGCGTAAGGGCGGTCATCCAGCCCGGCGGCTCGCTTAAGGACGACGAGGTCATCAAGGCCTGCGACGAGCACGGCATGGCCATGCTCCTCACGGGGGCGCGGCACTTCAAGCACTGAGGGCTGGGCCGCGCAGAAAATCCACAAGAGGTGCGGCGTGGGAACGTTATCGTGCCCGAGATGCGCGGGCGAGGCCGAGGGCAAGCGCGGATGCCTGATTTGGGCGGGGGTCATACTGTTTTTCCCCATAGGGCTGGTGCTCCTTCTGCTTAAGCCCACATACACGTGCAAGTCCTGCGGGTTCAGGTTCAAGGCTTAAGAAATAGATAAAGATTATACGAGGCGAGGTAACGGAGGGTAGGCCATGAAGGTGCTTGTGGTGGGAGGCGGCGGAAGGGAGCACGCCATCGTCTGGAAGCTCTCGCAGTCGAGCCACGTGGAGAAGATATTCTGTGCGCCGGGCAACGCGGGCATCGCCTCCCTGGCCGAGTGCATAGACACCAAGCCCACGGACTTCGACGCCCTCCTGGACTTCGTCAAGCACGAGTGGGTGGACCTCACCGTGGTGGGCCCCGAGGAGCCCCTGGCCAGGGGCATAGCAGACGCCTTCGAGCGGGAGGGCCGCCGCATCCTGGCCCCCTCGGCCAAGGCCGCGCAGCTTGAGTCCTCCAAGGCCTTCTGCAAGGACTTCATGAGGCGCTGGGGCATTCCCACGGCGGAGTACCGCACCTTCTCCTCCTACACCCAGGCCGAGGACTACGTGCGCATGAAGGGCACGCCCATAGTGGTGAAGGCCGACGGCCTGGCCGCCGGAAAGGGCGTCATCGTCTGCAAGACCCAGGACGAGGCCCGGGAGGCCCTGGCCCTCATCATGAAGGAGAAGGCCTTCGGCCCGGCGGGCGAAAGGGTGGTGGTGGAGGCCTGCCTGGAGGGCGAGGAGGCGTCCTTCATGGCCTTCGTGGACGGAAAGACCGTGCTCCCCATGGTGAGTTCCCAGGACCACAAGCGCGTCTTCGACGGCGACGAGGGCCTGAACACCGGGGGTATGGGCGCCTACAGCCCCGCCCCCGTAGTGACGCCCGAGATGGAGGAAAAGATAATGCGCCGGGTGATGCTGCCCACGCTTAAGGGGCTCCGGCGCGACGGCATCAAGTACAGGGGCGTCCTCTACGCCGGCCTCATGATAAAGGACGGCGAGCCCCAGGTGCTGGAGTTCAACTGCCGCATGGGCGACCCCGAGACGCAGCCCATCCTCCAGCGCCTTGATACGGACTTCGCCGATGTCTGCATGGCCATAACCGACGAGAGGCTCGCCGACATGGACCTCCGCTGGAAGCCCCAGGCCTCGGTCTGCGTGGTCATGGCCTCGGGGGGCTACCCCGGAAGCTACGAAAAGGGAAAGCCCATAAGGGGGCTCGAGGAGGCGGCGAAGCTCCCCGATACCGTGGTCTTCCACGCGGGCACCGCCTTCGAGGGCGACCAGGTGGTCACCGCCGGAGGAAGGGTCCTGGGCGTCACCGCCCTGGGCAGGGGCACACTACCGCCATGACATCGCCGACAGGGCCATAAGGAGGACGGGGCAGTAATCCTCAGTGGGCGAAGGCCGACGCCGTCCATTTTTCCGTTCATTTACGCCCGTTCGTTTTCCCGCCTGCCTGATGCTTCGGCAGGCTACGCACGCACATCAAAACATTTTGCTCGTCCATGCTTCAATGGTTCGACAGGCTCACCATGCTCAGCATGATTACGATATCAGGCACCCTGAGCTTGTCGAAGGGGCCGGGCGCTCCGCTACGGTCGGCCTACGGTAAAGCGATTCAAACTCGGCGCTCCGCGCCTCAGACACGAATCGCTTCCTAACCCTGCGGCCTCACTCCGCTACGCTGAGATTTTCGAAGGGGATTCGAAAAGCTAGTCCGGCATAGCCTCTAACGTATCAAATCGTTGTGCGGCAAGAAGTTGCCGGAGAGATCCCATCTACCTGCCGACTTTCTCAAAATAGCCCTCGAGCAGATCCACGAGGGCGAGGTCCACCTGGGCCGCAAAGAGGGCCATCTCGGCATCCTTTGAGACGCAGGCCCTTTTCATGCCTCCAATGGCGACGTCCACCGTGTCCCGAAGGCCCGCATCGGCTACTCCGGCCCTGACGGAGCCCCAGTCTTTCGCGGCCTCTTCGGCCACCTTCCCGAGGGCCTGCCAATCCGTGGGTTTGGCGTGGAGGAGGCCCTGAAACTTGAAGCCGGCATAGTCCAGCAGGGAGACCTCCACAGGGACCTTCAGGGAGCCGCGGTCTAGGGCCTCGACAAGAATACGGTACGCATCCGGGGATTTCAAGGCAATCTCCCGGTAATCGCCCTTCCGTCCCGCCATCCTGATGTCCGCGACCAGGCCCCTTAATTCGTCCCGCTTCCCGGCGGGGAGCTCCGCCTCCACCTTCGGGGCCTGGGCATCGTATGCCCGAATCGCGCGTTCAATCCCCCGCTTGTCACCCGCTATCGCGAATTCCGTCAGGTCCTCGAAGGGGGAGCTCGCAGACAGAAGTATCTCGTTCTTCGCTTGGCCCTTCGAGCCCTGGGCGAGGCCGTCCCCCGCCCACGCAAGCCCCACGGCGAGCACGACCGCGACAAAAAGCATCAATCTCCGAGTGGCTTCCATCGGCTTACCTCCGCGCAGATTTTATATGGCGATTATATTACGGCGGGGTCCACTTGGCAATGCGGTGCATGAAAGCTTCCCAAAAAAGGTCCGAAGCGCCATAGACGGGGGCGGCGCGCCCCTATCCCTCTTCCTCCCGGAGCTTTCTGAGGTACTCCTCCCACTCCAGGGGGAGCATGTACTTCTTCTTCGAGTTGCACTCCTTGCAGGCGGGGACCACGTTGCCCCGCGTGGACTTTCCCCCCCGCACGATGGGCACGATGTGGTCCATGGTCAATTCCTTTGGCGGGAACTTGCGGCCGCAGAAGTGGCACCTGCCGCTTGAGCGCTTTCGCTTCCACCACTGCGACTGGCGGAGCGTCCGGGCCTTCTGCTTCTCGCGCCTTATCTCCTCCTCCGAGACCTCCGAGACGAAGTAGTCCTCCATGGGATTAATGATAACAGATGGGGATGGGGCGGGGGGTTCATGAGCTGATTGGACTTCCGGGAGACGCACGCCTGGGCAGGCGATGCGCAACGGGGGCCGTTAGCCTGTCCCGCATGAGAAAGGGCGGGTGGTTCACCCGCCCCATTTCCAAAACAATCAAGGAATACTTCCTGCCGGCAGCCGCTCTCCGGCTGGGCTGTCTCCCGGGGAGTCTCGCCCCCGGATCATCTGCGCCGATAAATCACCTCACGGCAAGTTGTACGGGTACAGTATCATTATGCTTCCGCCGTCCACCTCGGTGAAGTCGTCGAGCGAGACCGCCCCCCTTGAATTCCCGTTGGGTCGCCTGACCTCGAACCAGACCATGTCGGCACCGTCGTCCTGGCCGTCACAGTCCAGGGCCTCGAGGGTGAAGGTGTGGTCGGGGATGGGCTTGGCCACCCACGTGGCCTTGAACGTAGCGACACCCTCCATCATCATCCAGGCGCATTCCCCCTGCTCCACCTCGAGGTTCGTTATCTCGGTGCTCATGGTGGCCCTGGCCCCGCCGCCCGGAAAGACGCGCTTGGAAAAGAACGAGCCCTTCAGCTCGCCGTGCTTGTCGTAGGCGGCAAAGAAGGAAAAGGTCGCGTCTCCCATCACGCCGGTCTGGAACCAGGCGTCCTCGACCGAGCCGCCCCCCACAGCCACCACGGTCGTCCCGCCATCGCCTGCTTCCGAGACGGCCGCCGTGCCCGTTATAGCGAAGACCATTAATACCATACTCACCACGAGAATCGTTCCCCTCATCATGACTCCCTCCTTTCTCCGTCAAGGACGTTTTCGCAATCGCGAAACGGGCGCCTGCCCCCCTTCTCAGAACCTCCCCACGGCTTCCCTGCCAATCATCCCAGGGGCTCGGCCATTTTCATCACCTGAAACGGTACTCCACGGTATCGCACTTCAGAGAGCTCCTGCCCAGTTCCACACCCTCGCCGTCCACCATCCTCGTTGTGGTCTGTCCGTATAGCGGGAAGACAGAGCTCAATCTGTTCCCGCCAGAAGACGACCAATGGATTTTTACGATTACCCACGTCACCTCCGGGAAATCCGCGCACCACGTTGCCAAACGGTTAGTGGAAAACCAGGTTCCCCCGTTGGGCACAAGAACCCACGGCGTAAG
>JARRNG010000032.1:0-32091 GCA_037385265.1 Nitrospirota bacterium | reverse complement strand
TTTGCTCTGGGTTTATCCTCGAGCCTGAGGGCTGAAAAGGCGCTCCGGTTCACGGAGCGCCTCGATAAGGGGTCGAAAAGAGACCTGGCCGCTAATACCCAAGCGCCACGCGGCCGGAAGTAGACGAGGGGAACATCGGCCCCTCTCGCAAGAGGGAGGGGAAGATTTTCTCAAATGCCGAGACAACGGCCGGATCGAATTGCACTCCGGCATTGTCGACAATTTCCTTTCTCGCTTCAAAGGGGGTCATGGCCTTGCGGTATGGGCGGTCCGCCGTAAGGGCCTCATAGACGTCGGCAACGGCTATGATCTTTGCGCCGAAGGGAATGTCGTCCGCCGTCAGCCCCTCGTAACCGCTTCCGTCGTACTTCTCGTGATGGTAGACTATCAGGGGCAATAGCTGGAGCACCCGTCCGCCTGTGGGCGAAAGGAAGTCGGAAACCCTTCTGGTATGACTTCTCATCGTGCGGGATTCCTCATCGGTAAGGGTTCCCGCCTTCTTGAGAATGTCGGAGCTAATGCCAAGCTTGCCGATGTCGTGCAAGAGGGCGGCGATCCTGATGTCTTCTATCTCGATCTCCGGGCAACGGAGCTGCCTTGCTATCTTCTCGGCGATCATGGACACCCTGTAGGAGTGCGACTGCGTCTGTTTGTCAACGGAATCTATCAGGGCTGAGAGCATCTCGATGATCCCCGTGTAGGTATTCCTGAGTTCCAGGGCGGTCTTTTCCTTCTTTTCGTAAAGCACCCCCATGAGATAGCCGGTCAGCACCAGGAATCCGCCCCAGGTCATCAGGTCCAGCCATCGATAGAGATCGGACGAACTTTCGAGCCTGAAACTCGTGGGATAGACATAGGCCACGAGGAAAATGATCAGGAACGAAAGAAACGCCGCCTGGGTCGCGTATCTCTTCCCCATGAAGTAAGCCCCGATGATGACGGGCACGTAGAAGAAGTTGAGAAAGGCCCGCTGGTTAAAGACGAAGAAGAGGATGAAGCCCGTTATGGCGACAAGCAGAAAGACGATGATCAGGTCCTTATCGATCTTCAGTTTTCCCATATTTTCCTCCGGGGATCCGGTGGCTTAGAGTCCTCCGCCGGCCCGCAAAGGTGAATTCATTATTTCTTCTACCCCGATGTTCCCTCTCCGGCATTCATTGAAGACAGGCGGCCCTGCCTCTACTCTTTACCGGGGCATTCTCCCATTCGAGACACATACGGAGAATATGTAAGCATATTATGTGCCATTCAAGCATTCTTTTAAATACAGGGGCATTCGGGGAGCGCAAAGGGGCTTGGAGTGACAATTTCCGTCAGGTATTTGCTGATTTTGTCACAAAATCTCTTGGCGGAAACAGTCCGGGCAGTCCCCTCCGGAGCGGCTCAGACCGCCTGCTTTATAGCCTCTTTGAAGGGGACGAGTTCGGCGTAGTCCTTAAGGATGGCCATGGCCGCGTTTTCGGTCGTGATGTCGGCCTCCTCCAGGGCGCCCACGGGATTGAGGCCTCCCACCACCACCATGCCGGCCCTGTCCATCCCCACGGGCATCTCCACGAGGGGCTGGTTGGGGTTGCCCACAAGGAGAATGCCGCCCATGCCTATGGAGCGTAGCCTCTCCTGGAGCTCCAGGGCCTTCTCCACGCAGACCACCGGGATCTCCCTGAAGCTCGCCAGCACGGTGCCGTGGCCGCCCTTGACGGCCTCGGAGATGGAGGTCATGCCGCTCTTTATGAACACCAGGTGGGGGTCCAGCGACGAGCCCGAGTAGCTTATGACGGATACGAACCTCGTGGGCTCGCCGCCCTCTATCTGCAGGATGCCGCCGAACTTCGATGTGACCGGCACGGAGGACTTGAGGAAGATGCCGTTTACCGTCACGCTGCATACCGTGCCAATGCCTATCATGCCCTCGGGTACCGCCACGTCGGCTATGTGCTCGCCCCCGCGGGCCACGGCCACCCGGTCGCTCATCACGTAGGGCGAGGCGAAGACGGGCTTCATCACCCTGAAGGCCGCGCCGGCGGCCTCCTCCGGGAAGCACGAGACGTTGAGGATGACGCCGCCGCTTTCGCTCTGGAGGTCGAAGTCCGTTTGGTACGAGAGGGTCTCTATCTTGCTTATTATGAAGCCCACCCGGTCCGAGACCATGGCGGTGCGGAGCTCCTCGATACCTCCGGGGGTTATCTTCCGCCCCTCCTTGCCGTAGACCCTGGTGAGGCCCTTTTCGTCCATTATCTTCAGGTGATACCGCACCGTCCGCTCCGTCAGCTCCACGCCGTGGAGCCTCAGCTGCCTGGAGAGCTCCCTGGAGCCCAGGGGCCGTTCCTGGTGCTTTTCGAGGATCTTCAGTATGGAGAGCATGGTCTTGTTCATCGGGCCTCCCATCGGCAAGCGTTTGCCTACAGGTATTTAACCCCACGGGAGGGACTTTGTCAAGGACGGGGCGGCGCAGGGCCGCAACCCGGGGTAGAGGGCCGGGCCCGGCAAAGGCAGCGCGGTGCAGGCCGCCGTCCCCACCCTAAGCCAAGACATAAAGAAAATAAAATTAGGCTTGTTTTTCATTAGTTTGACAAGGGGAAGATATATTAATTACAATAATAAACGGGAACCGACACTCGGCAACCTATTGCCGAGTGATTTTGTCTCTGGAGGTCTAAACGGTAAGATGTGCCGTCTGGCTGCTATAACTTCCAGCAAGTATTTCTCTCCCCTGGAAAACGTCCTGGCGCTGGAGACCATGAAGGAGGGCCACGACGGCTCGGGCATGGGCCTGGTGCTCAAGGACCTGGGCGGCGAGTTCGCCTCCATGAAGGAATACCCCGCCCTCTCGGCAATATGCTCCAGGGAGGGCTATGCCGCCGTGGAGGAATACATGCACAGGCTGGGCTTCAAGGAGGTCCACATGTGGTCTCCGACGCTCAAGCCGGTGCCGGGCGTCCAGAGAAGGGACTACTACTTCGCGAAGTTCTACGAGTACCCCGAGGAGTACCGCGACAGGACCGCCCGGGAGAAGGAGGACCTGCTCCTGAGGACCCGCCTGGCCCTCCGCAAGATGGGCGAGGCCGACGAGTCCGTAGTGGTCTTTTCGTTCTTCCCCGACATAATCACCGTCAAGGAGGTGGGAGACCCCATGGAGCTCGGGGAGTTCTTCGGCCTCGACGACGGGCGGCTCAAGGCCAAGGTGATCTTCGCCCAGGGCAGGCAGAACACCAACTACGCCATAAACCTCTACGCCTGCCACCCCTTCTTCCTCCAGGGCTACTGCTCGATGACGAACAGCGAGAATACGGCCTTCATTCCCATAAGGGAGTTCCTGATGAGCAGGGGCTTCCCGGGCTACATAGGCTATAACTCCGACAGCGAGGTCTTCACCCACATCCTCCACTACGCGCTGAGGCAGCTGGGCTACCCGCTTACCTACTTCAAGGACGTCATCACGCCCCTTAAGACCGAGGAGATGCCGGCCAGGCCCGACGCCGAGGCCCTGAGGTTCATAAAGGCCAGCCTCCGCATGCTCACCATAGACGGGCCCAACTGCAACATAGGCTTCCTGCCCGACGGCACGTGCTTCATGGTGCAAGACGCAAAGAAGCTCCGCCCCGGCGTCGTGGGGGGCGTGAAGGGCAAGTACGGCCTCATGAGCGAGGAGTGCGGCCTCGACAGGGCCGTCCCCCAGAGGGACCGGGACCTGGACGTCTTCCCCATGAAGTACGACATGGCCATAGTGAGGCCCAACGCCGAGGGCGTCATGGTCTGGAACCAGCTCGACGGAACGGTGGCGCCGGTGAGGGAGAAGGTTAAGGCCAAGGCCAAAAGGAAGGTGAGGGCTTAGAGACATGGCGCAGAACCTGGACCATAACCACCAGCTTCCGCTTTACGAGTTCCCCTACATAGTGCAGTGGTCGAGCGACCGCTGCAAGCGCTGCGGGCGGTGCACCGCGGTATGCCCGGTGAAGGCCATTGAGCCCTCCATCATGGTGGAGCGCCAAGTGCACTCCGAGGCGCCGGAGCCCGAGCCCCAGGCCTCGAGGCGGGTGATACAGATAGTCAGGCAGGTGCGGGACATAAACCGCTACTGCGTGGGCTGCGCCACCTGCGCCCTCGTCTGCCCCAACGAGGCCATAGAGCCCCAGTACAACCCAAACCACAGGCTCCTGACCTTCAAGAACCGCGGCGGCGAGGCCTACAAGCGCGGCGGCAGGCGCAACGACCCCGCCAAATCCACCCTCGACAGGCTCAAGTTCACGAGGATATCGATGCTCACCGACCCGGCCCTCGACGCCGGCCGCCACGAGTTCAGGATTAGGACCTACCTGGGCAGGATACTTCCGGCCGAGGGGCTCCCCCTCAAGGAGGAAAACGGCATCCTCGTGAGGAGGGACGGGGCCTTCGTCCCGCCCGTTAGGGAGATATACCCGATAATGATCGGCTCCATGTCCGTGGGCGCCCTTTCGCCGCCCATGTGGGAGGGGCTGGCCATGGGCGTGGCCTACCTAAACGAGGAGCTCGGGATGCCGGTGGTGATGGCCACCGGGGAGGGCGGCATGCCGCCTAGGCTTCTTAAGTCGAGGTACCTCAAGTACTACATACTCCAGATAGCCTCGGGCTATTTCGGCTGGGACGAGATTGTGCACGCCATCCCGCACATGAAGGAAGACCCCTGCGCAATAGAGATTAAATACGGCCAGGGCGCCAAGCCGGGCGACGGAGGCCTCCTGATGAGCTACAAGGTCCTGAAGCTCATCGCCGAGATAAGGGGCGTGCCCACCAACGTGGACCTGGCCTCGCCGCCCACGCACCAGACGAAGTACTCCATCGAGGAGGCCGTGGCCAAGATGATACAGTCCATGTCCATGGCCTGGGGCTTCAGGGTGCCGGTTTACCCCAAGATATCGGGCACGAACACGGCCCGGGCGGTGCTTAACAACCTGGCCAGGAACCCCTACGCCGCCGCCCTCTCCATAGACGGCGAGGACGGGGGTACCGGGGCGGCCTACAACGTCTCCATGGACAAGATGGGCCACCCCATCGCCTCCAACCTCAGGGAGTGCTACCTCGACCTGGTGAGGCAGGGGAGGCAGAACGAGCTGCCGCTCATAGCCGCCGGTGGCGTGGGCAAGAAGGGCAACCTGGCGGCAAACGCCGCCGCGCTGTTCATGCTCGGTGCCTCCTGCGTCTCCATAGGCAAGTACATCATGCAGTCCGCGGCAGACTGTTACGGAGACGAGTACAATCGTTGCAATCTATGCAACACCGGCCGGTGCCCGAGGGGCATCACCACCCAGGACCCCAAGCTCTACCGCCGCCTCGACGCCGACCGGGTGGCCGAGAGGGTGGTGGAGGTCTTCAAGGCCGCCGACACGGAGCTTAGGAAGATATTCGCCCCCATGGGCCGCTCCACGGAGCTCCCCATCGGGATGTCCGACGGCCTGAGCATAGACGACGCGGCCATGGCCGAGAGGTTGAAGATAAACTATGCCTGCTAAGAAGAAGACTGCTTCCGGGAAGAAGACCCCCCGGAAGAAGGCCGCCGCCACAGTGCGGGGCTTTAAGGCCGTCATCGAGGGCAACGTCGGCGGCCAGAGGGTCTCCTCGCGCCTCCTTGAGGAGCGCATACAGGAGGCCGTGCGCGAAGGGGCGCGCAGCCTCCTCGTGAAGGCCGACGGGCAGCACGGGATCGGCGGGCGCATCTGGCCCAGGGACGAGAAGGTGAAGATAACCGTCGAGGGCCCCGTGGGACAGCGCCTGGGCTCCATGGGCATGATGGGCACCGAGATAGTGGTCAAGGGCGGGGCCTCGGACGACGTGGGCTGGATAAACTGCGGCGCCACCATCACGGTGCTCGGCGACGTCACGAACGGCGCCCACAACGCGGCGGCCCAGGGCAAGCTCTACGTCCGGGGCGGAGGCGGGGCCCGCTGCGACACCATGACCAAGTTCAACCCCCGCTTCGAACCCCCGGAGTCGTGGTACTTCCGCTCCGTGGGCGACAGCTTCGCCGAGTTCAAGGCCGGCGGCATAGCCGTGGTCTGCGGCGTGGACCCTCGGGACCCCCAGGAGGTGCTGGGCTACCGGCCCTGCGTGGGCATGGTGGGCGGGACGATATACTTCCGCGGGCAGATCCGGGGATGGAGCGAGGCGGACGTCAAGTGCGCGGAGCTGACCCCGCAGGATTGGGAATGGCTCACGAAGAACATGAAGCCCTTCCTCAAGGCCATCGGCAGAACGGAGCACTTCGACGAGCTCACCAGGTCCATCGGCGACTGGAGGAAGCTCATCTCCTACACGCCGCAGGAGAAGCAGAAGATGAAGAAGCTTCCGCTTTCGATGTCCGACTTCAGGTCGGGGAAGTGGGAGCAGGAGGTCGGTGGAGGGGGGATATTCGGCCCCTACATCTCCCACGAGCGCACGCTCCTGCCCTATGTGACCACGGGCGAGGAGAGGCGCAACAAGCCCGTCTGGGCCAACGAGAAGTACGCTCCCCCCTGCGCCTACGCCTGCCCCACGCGGATACCCTCCCACAAGCGGGCTGCCCTCATAAGGCGGGGGAAGATGGCCGAGGCCCTCAACCTGGTGCTCCAGTACAGCCCCCTTCCGGCCACGGTCTGCGGCCAGATATGCCCGAACCTCTGCATGCAGAGCTGCACCCGGGGGAAGATAGACAGGCCCCTCAACATAAAGGAGTTCGGCAGTCTCGCCCTCGAGCTTCCGGCCCCGGAGCGCGAGGCCAAGAAGGACTACTCCATAGCCGTGATAGGCGGGGGCCCGGCGGGCCTCTCGGCGGCCTGGCAGCTGGGCCTCAAGGGCTACGGCGTGGACCTCTACGAGGCCGAGGACAAGCTCGGCGGCAAGCTCGAGCTCTGCATCCCCCGCGACAGGCTCCCCCATGAGGTCTTGAAGAAGGAGATATCCCGCTTTCAGGAGGTGGGCGTGAGCGTCCACCTCGGAAAGAGGATCACGCTCAAGGACTTCGAGAAGATATACGGCGGGCACGACTTCGTCGTCGTCGCCTGCGGGGCCCACGAGCCGCGGAAGCTCAGGTTCGGGGGCGTGGAGGACGCGGTGCACGCCTACGATTTTCTGAAGGGAATAAACTACGGCGACCTGCCGACCCTTAAGGGCATGAACGTGGTGGTCATAGGCGCGGGAAACGTGGGCATGGACGTGGCCGTGCAGGCATACAATTGCGGGGCGGAGAAGGTCGTGGCCGTGGACGTGCAGAAGCCCGCTGCCTTCGGCAAGGAGCTCGAGGAGGCCGAGAGGCTGGGCACCAAGATACTCTGGCCCAAGTTCACCGAGCGATACGACAAGAAGAAAAAGACCATCCACTTTAACGATGGCTCCTCGCTCCCGGCGGACCTGGTTGTGGTCTCCATAGGCGAAGTGCCTGTCCTCGATTTCCTCCCTCCCTCGGTGCACACCGAGAGGGGCTGGATAGACGTGGACGAAAACGGCCTTACCTCGGACCCCAAGGTCTACGCCATAGGCGACGCCACGAAGCCCGGCCTGGTGACCCACGCCATAGGGCAGGGGAGGACGGCGGCGGACCACATCCACTCGGAGCTCTCGCACTACGACGCCATGCCCGAGCTCAAGGAGGTAGTGCCCTACGAGAGGATCCATACGGACTACTACGACGTCTGCCGCATCGACGAGTTCAAGCCCGAGGCCGAGGCCAACGCGTGCATGTCCTGCGCCACCTGCCGCGACTGCCACATGTGCGAGGCCACCTGCTACTGGGGCGCTATAAGCCGCGTGGAGCACGAAGACTCCTCCTACGAGTACGTCGTGGACGCCGACAAGTGCATCGGGTGCGGCTTCTGCGCGGGCATCTGCCCCTGCGGCGTCTGGGAGATGGTGGAGAACTACTGAGCCCTCCCCCCTCGGGGCCCCGTTTACTTTTCGATATAGCCTTTCCGGATTTCTAAGACTGCCCTGCCTCACATCCTCGAAAGCAGTATCCCTGCGTTTCGGTCGCCGCAGTCAACGACCCGTGCGCGGGACTCGCGTTAATCTTCAAAATGGGAAGGTAAGGGCGGACGTCTGGCGGGAAACGCTCGAGCCGCGCCGAACAATATTGACGGGCAGGTGGTTTTACATTTTTTTAAAGTTTGTGATAAGGTTAAAATCTTGAAGGCGGCTTCCCGGCCGCCATCGCCATATCTGGAGGTCGCAAATGAAAAAGGTAGTCCTTGCTTATTCCGGCGGGCTGGACACCTCCGTAGCGATAAAATGGCTCAAGGAGGAATACGGCACGGAGGTAATCGCCTTCTGCGCCGACCTGGGGCAGAACGAGGACCTCAAGGCCGTGAAGAGTAAGGCCGTACAGACCGGGGCCCTCAAGGTCTACATGGAGGACCTGCGGGAGGAGTTCGTTAAGGACTACGTCTTCCCCATGCTGAGGGCCAACGCCGTCTACGAGGGCGGCTACCTGATGGGCACCTCCATAGCCAGGCCCCTCATCGCCAAGAAGCAGGTGGAGATAGCGGCCAGGGAGAAGGCCGGCGCTGTGGCCCACGGCGCCACGGGGAAGGGCAACGACCAGGTGAGGTTCGAGCTTGCCTACTACGCCCTCAATCCCAATATAAAGGTTATCGCCCCCTGGCGCGAATGGCCCTTCGATTCCAGGGAGTCGCTCATTGACTACGCCAAGGAGCACGGCATCGACGTGCCGGTTACGAAGAAGAAGCCCTACTCGACGGACATGAACCTCTTTCACATAAGCTACGAGGGCGGCATCCTCGAGGACCCCTGGGCCGAGCCCCCGGCCGACATGTACACGATGATGGTTGCGCCCGAGAAGGCCCCGGCCAAGCCCACATACGTGGAGGTGGGCTTCAGCGGGGGCGACCCGGTGAGCGTAAACGGCAGGCAGATGAAGCCCGAGCGGCTCCTGGCCAAGCTAAACGCCATAGCGGGCCTGAACGGAGTGGGCAGGCTCGACATGGTGGAAAACAGGTACGTGGGCATAAAGTCCCGCGGGGTCTACGAGACCCCCGGCGGGACGGTGCTCCACGCCGCCCGGAAGGCGGTGGAGTCCATCACCCTCGACAGGGAGGTGATGCACCTCAGGGACTCCCTCGTGCCGCGCTATTCGGAACTCATATATAACGGATACTGGTTCGCCCCCGAGCGAGAGGCCCTCCAGACCCTGATGGACGACATAGCCCGGAGGGTCACGGGAACGGCCAGGCTCAAGCTCTACAAAGGCTCCTGCACCGTCGTGGGCAGGAAGTCGCCGGAATCTCTCTACGACCCGGAGCTCGCCACCTTCGGGGCGGAAAAGGTCTACGACCAGAAGGACGCCGACGGCTTCATAAGGCTCAATTCGCTCAGGCTACGGGTGCGGAGGCTCCTGGGCGGAAAAGGGGCTTAGCGGCCTCGGCCAAGTATGTTAGGGACTACTGCGGAGATGGAAGACCAGCTTGACCTCATCGCCCTGTGCGCTGTGCCCGACCTCGGGCCAGTGACCATAAGGAGGCTCATCTCCACCTTCGGCGGCCCGGCCGGGGTCTTCGGCGCCTCGCTGAGGGAGCTGAGGGCCGTGGAGGGCGTGGGCGAGGTGAGGGCCCGGAGCATAAAGAGCTTCGCCGGACGCGATGAAATAGGCGCGGAGGTGCAAAGGCTCATGGCCGGGGGCGTGAAGATAGCTCACTACGGCTCTCGCGACTACCCCGAGGCCATTGCCGAGATGGGAGACGACGCCCCCCTGGTGCTTTACATGAAAGGCGAAATAATAGATGAAGACAGGTACGCCATAGCGATGGTGGGCTCGAGAAAATCCACCCCCTACGGCGTCACGGTGGCCGAGAGAATGAGCGCCGAGCTTTCGGAGATGGGCTTCACCGTCGTGAGCGGCCTGGCCAGGGGCATAGACACGGCGGCCCACAGGGGATGCCTCTCGGCGGGGGGGCGCACGCTGGGGGTGCTGGGCTCGGGCATCGACGTGCCCTATCCGCCCGAGAACAAGGGGCTCATGGAGAAGGTGGCGGACTCGGGCTGCGTGGTCAGCGAGTTTCCGCCCGGCACGCCGCCCAACCGGGAGAACTTTCCCCGCAGAAACAGGCTCATAAGCGGCCTCTCGATGGGCGTCATAGTTGTAGAGGCCGGCACCAAGAGCGGCGCCCTCATCACGGCCAACTGCGCCCTCGAGCAGGGCAAGGAGGTCTTCGCCGTGCCGGGGAACATCAACTCCGCGGCCTCCCAAGGCCCAAACGGCCTGATAAAGCGCGGGGCCAAGCCCGTCACGGGGGCCGAGGACGTGGTGGAGGAGCTCGCCCCGGTGCTTAAGGGGTTCCTAAGGAAAAGGAGGCAGAGGCCCGCCGTCGAGGTGACGGAGGAGGAGAGGGCGCTGTGCGATGCCATGTCGGGCGAGCCCACGCACATAGACGCCGTCTCGCGCAAGTGCGGCTTCAGTGCCCCGAAGGCACTGGCGATCCTCCTGGGCCTCGAACTGAAGGGCATAGTTAAACAGACGGAAGGGAAGAGGTTCCACCTGGTATAGATATGGCAACGACCGGATACATGACAGAAGAAGAGAGGCTCCTTGGGAGCCTCGGCGCGGAGGAGATGGACCACCTGAGGTCCGCCGTCGCCTCCGTGCTTATCGAGCAGACCGATTTCGACCTGGACACTATATATTCGCTCGTCTTTCATGAGGGGCGGAGGATCATATGGAGTTAGCGCTGGAGGGGAGAGAAAAATAAGAGATGAGTTCGCTTGTAATTGTAGAGTCGCCCACCAAGGCGAGGACGCTTAAGAAGATACTCGGGAAGGAATATTCCGTGAAGGCCTCGGTGGGTCACATCTGGGACCTGCCGGCGAAGAAGCTCGGCGTGGACATCGAAAAGGATTTCGAGCCGGAGTACCGCGTGATACCCGGCAAGGAGAAGGTCATAAGGGAGCTGAAGCAGGCGGCGAAGAACGCCGACCGGGTCTACCTGGCCCCCGACCCCGACAGGGAGGGGGAGGCCATCGCCTACCACATCGCCTCGGAGATAGGGGGCAAGAAGGGCGGGGAGGAGACATACCGCATCGCCTTCAACGAGATTACGCCAAGGGCCGTGAAGGAGGCGATCAAGCACCCGGGGAAGATAGACCTCAACAAGGTCGACGCCCAGCAGGCCAGGAGGGTGCTCGACAGGCTCGTGGGCTACAGCCTCAGCCCCCTCCTGTGGAGGAAGGTAAGAAAGGGCCTCAGCGCCGGACGCGTCCAGTCGGTGGCCCTGCGCCTCGTGGTCGACCGGGAGCGCGACGTAGAGGCCTTCAAGCCCCAGGAGTACTGGTCTATAACGGCGAGGCTCGAGGGGGAGAAGCCCCCCGAGTTCAGGGCCTCCCTCCATAGCTACGGCGGCGACGTCGTCATAAGCCGCCCCGATAAATTTCTGATCCGCGACGAGAATACGGCGACGAAGATAAGCTCCGAGCTCGCCTCGGGCAAGTTCGTCCTCTCGGGCGTCGACAAGAAGCTCAGGAAGCGCTCCCCGGCCCCGCCCTTCACCACGAGCACCCTCCAGCAGGAGGCGGCCCGCAAGCTCGGCTTCACGGCCAAGAAGACCATGGTCGTGGCCCAGCAGCTCTATGAGGGCGTGGAGATCGGAGAGGAGGGCTCCCACGGCCTCATAACCTACATGAGAACTGACTCCGTCCGCGTCGCCTCGGAGGCCCAGGCCTGGGCCAGGGACCTCATAGAGAAGAACTTCGGCGCCGACTACGTGCCCTCCAAGCCCCCGGCCTACAAGAGCAAGAAGTCCGCCCAGGAGGCCCACGAGGCCATCCGACCCACAAGGGCGGACATGGAGCCCAAGGCGGCGAAGCAGTTTCTTTCCAGGGACCAGTACAGGATTTACACGCTCTAGTCAAGTTCCCCGGCTTCACGGCCCTTTACACCGAGGGCACGGACGAGGCCTCCGAGGAGGGGGAAAAGACCCTCCCCGACCTCGAAGAGGGCGCGGCCCTCAGTCTCAGGGAGCTCGTGCCGGCGCAGCACTTCACCCAGCCCCCGCCCAGGTACTCCGAGGCCACCCTCGTCAAGGCCCTGGAGGAAGAGGGAATCGGAAGGCCGAGCACCTACGCCTCTATACTGTCGACCCTGACGGACAGGAAATACGCCCAGAAAGAGGAGGGCAGGTTCGCCCCCACGGAGCTCGGCGCCATCGTGAACGACTATCTCGTGGAGGGGTTCCCGGAGCTCCTCGACGTGGGCTTCACGGCGAAGATGGAGGACGAGCTCGACCAGGTCGAAAGCGGCAAGTACAAGTGGGCGAAGGCGGTGAAGGACTTCTACGAGCCCTTCAACAGGAGCCTCTCGGCCGCGCAGCAGGTGCAGGGAAAGGTGAAGCCCCAGGACATACCCACCGAGGAGGTCTGCGAGAAGTGCGGCTCGCCCATGGTCATACGCTGGGGAAGGCACGGCAGGTTCCTGGCCTGCTCGGCATACCCCGAGTGCAAGAACACCAGGCCCCTGGAGGGTGAAAAGCCCGCCGAGGAGGAGAAGCCATCGGACGAGAAATGCCCCAAGTGCGGCTCGCCAATGCTCTATAAGAGCGGCCGCTACGGGCGCTTCCTGGCCTGCTCCCGTTACCCGGAGTGCAAGACCACCAAGCCAATACCCACGGGCGTCAAGTGCCCCGAGGACGGCGGCGACCTCATAGAGCGGCGCACGAAGAAGGGCAAGGCCTTCTGGAGCTGCTCGAACTATCCCAAGTGCAAGTTCGCCACGTGGCACAGGCCCCTTGCCGAAAAGTGCCCCAAGTGCGGGGCCGGATTCCTCCTCGTGAAGAAGGAGCGCTCGGGCGCCACGGTGAAGTTCTGCCACGACAAGGCCTGCGGCTTCAAGGAAGAGCTCTCGGAGCAGTCCGAAAGCGCGGCGTAGGGCTTCGAGACTCTGTTATAATCCCTCATGGCGCCACTGACGGTGGGCATAGGGGGGGACAGGAGCGGCTCGGGCAAGACGCGGGTGGCCGAGCTACTTCTCCGCAGGCTCAGGGGCTGGGGGGCCGTTAAGTGTTCTCCATCCTCTCTCTACGTCTCGGTGATAGATGCGCCCGAAACCCTCTCGGAGCCCGGCAAGGACACCCACCGCTTCATCGAGGCCGGCGCCGAGGAGGTCCTGTGGGTGAGGGCCCCGCGGTCGGAAATCGGCGAGCCCCTATCTATAGCCCTGGGGAAGCTCTCGCACCTGGCGGGCGTTATCGTCGAGGGCAACAGCGCCGTGGAAGAACTTAAAGAAACCGCAGATGTTATAATATTTACGGCGTCGGGCGCGGAAAACGGCCTTAAAGACGACGTCGAAGGCCTTCTCGGAAGCGCCCACGCGGTGCTTTACGAGGGGTCTCCTCCCCCGGCGGTTTCCGAGGGCGCGAGGCTTTTCCGCCGGGAGGACGAGGACAAGCTCATCGAGTACGTGCTGGAAATCCTGCATGGAAGAGAAGGTTAAGGAAGAGATAGAGAAGAAGGCCGTGGACGGAAGGATATCCTGCCCCGAGGCAAGGCGCATCGCCGAGGACCTCGGCGTGACCTACGCCGAGGTTGGCCGGGCCGCCAACGAGCTCAAGGTGAAAATCATGGACTGCGAGTTGGGCTGCTTCTGATGGCTACCATAGCTTTCGAACTCGCCCTGACTTTCTATTTCGCCTCGGCGATAATTGGGGTGGTGGAGCTCTTCGCCTCGTCGAAGGTGACCTCCCGCCTCATGCTCCTGGGCGCGGCGATAGGCTTCTTCGCCCACACCGTCAGCGTGGTGGCCCGCTACGCCCTGGCGGGGCATTTTCCCGTGGCCAGCCCCCACGAGGCCACATCGTTCTTCGCCTGGTGCATCGTGGCGCTGTTCCTCGCTCTCGAGGTGAGGCACAAGGTGGGGCTCCTGGGGGCCTTCATAATGCCCGTGGCCCTCGTCCTCATGGTCGTGGCCTCGCTGCTTTCCAGGGAGGTAACGCCCCTGAGCCCGGTGCTCCAGAGCAACTGGTTCGGCATACACACGGTGCTGGCCTTCGCCGGCAACGCGGCCTTCGCCCTCGCCTTCGTCGTCGGCATCATGTACCTGGTGCAGGAGCACTACGTGAAGTCCAAACACCTGGGCGGGCTCTTCCAGAGGCTCCCCAGCCTCCAGAGCCTGGACCACGTGAACTACCGGCTCATCACCATCGGATTTCCGCTCCTGACGCTGGCCATAATAAGCGGCGCCCTCTGGGCGCAGCGCGCCTGGGGAGGCTACTGGACCTGGGACCCCAGGCAGACCTGGGCCCTCGTCACCTGGCTCATCTACGCAATCATACTTCACTCCAGGCTCCTGGCCGGCTGGAGGGGCAGGCGGGCGGCGATACTTTCCATAGTGGGGTTCGCCTCCATCCTTATCGCTTTCTTCGGGATAAAACTTCTCCATAAGGGGCTGCACGTATTCCCATGAAGCTTCTCGTAGTGGGCCTCAACCACACCACAGCGGACGTCGAGGTGAGGGAAAAACTCGCCTTCGACGGTCCGAAGCTCGAAGAAGGCCTGGCGGGGCTCAAGGCGCTTCCGAGCGTAAACGAGTCCCTCGTCCTTTCGACCTGCAACCGCGTGGAGATGTACGCCAACGTCAAGGACACCGAAAGGGCCTCGGAGGAGATAAAAAGGTTCGTCTCGGAGTTCCACGGCATAAGGCCGGAGCTCCTGGGCGGAGCCCTCTACTTCCACACCGGAAGCGAGGCCGTGAGGCACGCCTTCCGGGTGGCCTCGAGCCTCGACAGCATGGTGGTCGGCGAGCCCCAGATATTGGGGCAGCTCAAGGACGCCTTCGAGTTCGCCCTTCAGAAGAAGGCCACGGGGGTGCTCCTTAACAAGCTCATGAAGAAGTCCATCTCCGTGGCAAAGAGGGTGAGGACCGAGACCCGCATAGCTGAAAACGCCGTCTCCATAAGCTTCGCCGCCGTGGAGCTGGCCAAGAAGATATTCACCGAGCTGGGCGAGAAGGCCGTGATGCTCCTCGGGGCGGGAGAGATGGCGGAGCTTGCGGCCAAGCACCTCCTGAACACGGGGGTCCGCGAGCTTGTCGTGGCCAACAGGACCTACGAGCGCGGCGTGGAGCTCGCCCGCGAGATGGGGGGGAGGGCCGTGAGGTACGAGGGCTTCCTCGAAGAGATGCGCGGCACCGACATCGTCATCTGCTCCACCGGGGCGCCCTCCTACGTGGTGACCAAGGACCAGATGAAGGGCGTCATGAGCGCCAGGAAGCAGAGCCCGGTCTTCATAATAGACATCTCCGTCCCACGCAACATTGACCCGCAGATAAACGACATGGCCAACGTCTACCTTTACGACGTAGACGACCTCCAGGGCGTGGTGGACGAAAACGTCATGGAGCGCAGGAAGGAGGCCGAAAAGGGCGAGGGCATAGTGGAGGATGAGGTGGAGACCTTCCTGAGGTGGCAGTCCTCCCTCGACGCCGTGCCGGCCATCCTGGCCCTCAGGGAAAAGGCCGAGGCCATAAAGAGGGCGGAGCTCGAAAAGTTCCTCCGTAAGAACCCCGACCTCGGCGACGCCGAGAGGAAGGCGGTGGAGCAGCTCCTTTCGGCCGTGACCAACAAGCTCATCCACCCTCCCACGGCGGCCCTCAAGGAGGACGCCGAGGACAAGGACGTCCTCATCGCTCTCCTCAAGCGGCTCTACGGCACTGAGGAAGAGGGGGCGTAGCTCCCCCGATTAAAATTGCCCCGGTCTGAACTCCAGTCCCTCCGGGCCCGCCCCGCGGAAGTTCCAGATGTCTTGCCCGGCAGGTTACGCAATTTGATCCTGGCGGTTTCCATCCGTGTTGCCGGGAATCCTCACTTTTAACAGGGTCGGAGGGCCTCAGTAGCTTCGGTACTTGTTGGTGATGGGGAACCGGCGGTCCTTGCCGAAGGCCCTGCCAGTGAGCTTAATGCCTGGGGGGGCCTGCCTTCTCTTGTATTCGCTCCGGTCTATCATCCTTATGACGTCCTTGGCGCACTGCGGGGCGCACTCGAGCTGGAGGATCTCCTCGAAGCTCCTCTCCTCCTCTATGTAGGCCTTGAGCACGGGGTCCAGGACCTCGTAGGGCGGAAGGTCATCGCTATCCTTCTGACCCGGGGCGAGCTCGGCGCTGGGCTCCTTCCATAACACGCGCTCGGGGATCACAGGCTTCTTGCCGCTCCGGTTTCGCCACTCTGCAAGGGCGTAGACCATGGTCTTGGGCACGTCCTTTATCGCCGCGAAGCCTCCGGCCATGTCCCCGTAGAGGGTGGCGTAGCCGACGCTCATCTCCGACTTGTTGCCCGTGGTGAGGACCATGCGGCCGAACTTGTTCGAAAAGGCCATGAGGATGTTCCCCCTTATGCGCGCCTGTATGTTCTGCTCCGTGGAGTTGCGCTTGCGGCCCTTGAAGTGGGGCTTCAGGGTCTCGAGGTAGCTCTCGAAGACGTCGTCTATGGGGATTTCTATGAATTTCACGCCCAGATTGTTGCAAAGTGCGAGGGAGTCCTCGCGGCTTTCCTCCGAGGTGTACCTCGACGGCATGAACAGGCACGTGACGTTCTTCGCCCCCAGGGCGTCCACGGCGAGGGTGGCCACGAGGGCGGAGTCCACGCCCCCGCTCAGGCCTATGATAGTGCCCTTGAAGCCGTTCTTCCCCACGTAGTCCGAGACGCCGAGCACCAGGGCCCTGTATATCTCCTCCTCCTGACCCATGGGGCGGTAGCCGGGCTTCGGCGGCTTGGCCTTGGGCTCGGTCTTCTTGCGCGGCACGTGGACCGTCTCTATGTGAGCCTCCTCGAGGCTTAGGGCCTGCTGTCTCCGGAGCGGGAACTGGAGCCTGTGCATGAAGACCGACTCCACGTTAATCTCGCAGACTATGAGGTCTTCCTCGAAGAGCTTGCCCCGGGCTATGATGTTCCCCCTCTCGTCGGCTATTATGCTGCCGCCGTCGAAGACGAGCTCGTCCTGGCCCCCCACGGTGTTGAGGTAGGCTATGACGGAGGCGCAGTCCGTGGCCCGGGTGACGAGCCTGCTTTCCCTGTGTTCACCCTTGCCCACGGTGTAGGGTGAGGCGTTTATGTTTATTATCACCTCCGCCCCCGAAAGCGACTGCACGGCGTGGGGCCCCTCGGGATACCAGATGTCCTCGCAGATGTTCACGCCCACGCCCACGTTGCCTATCTTGTAGACCGGGTACCTCGTGCCGGCCTGGAAATACCTGAACTCGTCGAAGGGGCCGTAGTTGGGCAGGTAGTGCTTGTGGTAGATGTCGACGATGCGCCTTTCGGAGATGACGGCCGCGGCGTTATAGATGTCGTCGCGCCTGTCGACGAAACCCACGACGGCGACGATGCCCGTGGCGTTTTCGCGCACGGTGTTAAGCGCCCTGAGGTTGTCGGAGATGAACTGGGGCTTCAGGAGAAGGTCTTCCGGGGGGTAGCCGGTCACGGCGAGCTCCGGGAAGGCCACCACCTCGGCGCCGTACTTCCTGGCCTCCTTAATGTAGCTGACAATCTTTTCGGAGTTGCCCTCGAAATCCCCCACGGTGGGGTTAATCTGGGCCAGGGCGACGACGAGCTTCTTCATTGGTAAAATAATAATCCATAATCGCGCCTTTGTAAAGGTTTTCCCCCGTCATCGGGCGCGCGGAGTGTGGACTTGGGCGCGGGGGAAGTATATTATACGTCCATGAATTTTCTTGATATGAGCTTTCCGGTCTCGGGGGTGGAGACCTCCCTTCTCCTTCCGCCCCTTGTGGCCCTCGTCATCTCCTTTTTTACCTCCATGGGCGGCGTCACGGGGGCCTTCCTGATACTTCCCTTCCAGATGAGCTTCCTCGGATATACCAGCCCCTCGGTGAGCGCCACCAACCTGGTCTATAACATCGTGGCCACCCCCAGCGGGGTCTACCGGTACATGAGGGAGGGGCGGATGAACTGGCCCCTCACCTGGGCCATAATAGCGGGCACCCTTCCCGGCGTGTTCATAGGCTATTACGTGAGGGTGCTCTACCTGCCGGACCCGGAGAGGTTCAAGGTCTTCGTCGGAGTGGTGCTCCTTGCGCTGGGGGCGAAGCTCTTCTACGAGACCGCCGGGGGCAGGGCGAAGGCCCCCGAGGCGCCCGGCGGGGACTTCAGGATGAGGGTCCTCTCGGCGAATCTAAGGCGCGTCGAGTACTCCTTCAGGGGCTCCACCTATTCCTTCGGCACGCCCGCCATCTCCGCCCTGTCCTTCGCCGTGGGCATTGTGGGCGGCACCTACGGCATAGGGGGCGGGGCCATAATCGCGCCCTTCCTCGTCGCGGTGCTCGGCCTCCCGGTGCACACGGTGGCCGGGGCCGCGATCGCGGGCACCCTCGTTACGTCCGTGGTGGGGGTGATATTCTACAGCGCCCTTCCATCGCCCGTTCAGACCTCGCCCGACTGGGCCCTGGGGGCGCTCTTCGGCGCGGGGGGCTTCGTGGGGATGTACCTCGGCGCGCGCCTCCAGAGGCGCGTGCCCCAGAGGCTGATCAAGGGTATGCTCGCCGCGGTGCTCCTGGGCCTTTCGATAAAGTACATATTGCTTTAGAGCTCCCTATCGTCTTAAAGGCCCCCTGAGCGATAGAACTTTGGCCGGGGTTTCCTGTATCCTTTTATGCATGGAAACCCTCTGGGAGAGCTTCGGGAGGGCGCTGAATCTCATAATCGGCCTCGACGCGGAGCTCATAGGCATAATACTTCGCTCCCTTCGCATATCGGGCCTTGCCCTCCTCCTTGCGTCCCTGGCGGGCATCCCCCTGGGGGCCGCCCTGGGGCTTGCGAGGTTTCCGGCCAGGGGGTTCTTGATAAGCACGCTTAACGCCTTCATGGGGCTTCCGCCGGTGGTGGCGGGGCTCTTCCTCTACATAGTGCTTTCGAGGAGCGGCCCCCTGGGCTTCATGGGCCTCCTCTATACGCCCTCGGCCATGGTGGCGGCCCAGACGATACTGGCCCTCCCCATAGTGGCGGCCCTCTCCCATTCGGCGGTGGTGGCCGTGGGGCCCGACATAAGGCTCGCGGCCCTCACGCTCGGGGCCACGCCGGGGCAGGTCACGGGGGCGGTAATCGCCGAGGCCCGCTACGGGATAATGTCGGCCGTGATCGCCGGCTTCGGCCGGGTGATGGCCGAGGTGGGCGCCATACTCATCGTGGGCGGAAACATAGCGGGCTACACCAGGGTGATGACCACGGCCATAGCGCTCGAGACCGACAAGGGGGACTTCTCCCTCGCCCTGGCCCTGGGGATAATCCTCCTTGCCATCTCCATAGGGGTGAACCTTGCCCTCCACGTCGTCCAGCGGAGGGGAAGGCACGGGGGGCAATGAGCCTCTCGCTTTCCATAAGGGGCGTGACGAAGTCCTACGGCGGCAGGGAGGTCCTGAAGGGCTGCACATACGACTTCGAGCGTGGGGTCTATGCCCTCATGGGGCAAAACGGCGCTGGCAAGAGCACCCTCCTCAGGGTCTGCGCCCTCCTTGAGCCGCCCGACGGGGGCGAGGTCCTCTACCTGGACGGCGAAGGCCCTGTCGGCAACGGCATCGCCCTCAGGCGGCGCGTCACGCTCGTCATGCCGAGGGCCGGGATATTCAACACCACCGTGCTTAAGAACGCGGCCTACGGCCTCAAGCTCAGGGGCTTGGGCCGCAGGGAGAGGGAGGAGCGGGCCTTCGAGGCCCTCCGCGCCGTGGGGCTTTCGCCCCTGGCCGGCCAGAACGCTCTCACCATCTCGAGCGGCGAGACCCAGCGCCGGGCCCTGGCCCGGGCCCTGGCCCTCGGGCCCGAGGTTCTCTTCCTCGACGCGCCCACGGCGAGCGTGGACGAGGAAAACGTGGAGATAGTTGAGGGCATCATCCTCGATATGAAGCGGCGGGGCTCGCCCACCATTGTCATGGCCACCCACGACAGGGAGCAGGCCGCGAGGCTCACCGACCGGACGATAAGGATGAAGGGGGGCGCGCTCATACCCCAGCCATGACCGGAAGGACCAGATACGAGGAGATCGAGCCCTTCGTCACGAAGGACGGCTCCATTATAAGGGAGCTCATGCGCGGCTCGGGGCAGAGCCTCGCCGAGGCCATTGTGCCCCCTGGCGAGGCGACCAGCCGCCACAGGCACCCGAGGAGCGAGGAGTTCTACCACATAACCGCCGGCGAGGGCCTCATGCGGCTGGGGGAGGACGAGTTCGCCGTGAAAAGGGGCGACACTGTGAACATCCCGCCCGGGACCCCCCACAGCATAGCCAACACCGGCGAGGGGGATCTAAAAATCCTCTGCGCCTGCTCGCCCGCCTACACGCACGAGGACACGGAGATCCTTTAGCCCTCTAAGGGCATCTTCCGGCTCAGAGCTTCTTCCTGCTTGCCCTGGCGAATTCCCTGAGCCTCTTCATGAAGGCGGCGAACTCGTCGAGGTCCAGCGACTGGGGGCCGTCGCAGAGGGCGCTCTGGGGGTCGGGGTGGACCTCCACCATTATGCCGTCGGCCCCCACGGCCATGGCCGCGTAGCCCAGGGGGGCCACTAAGGCCCTGACCCCGGAGGCGTGCGAGGGGTCTACGATTACTGGCAGGTGCGAGCGCTGGTGTATCACGGGCACGGCCGAGATGTCGAGGGTGTTTCGGGTGGCGGTCTCGAAGGTCCTTATGCCGCGCTCGCAGAGGATTATCTCGCGGCAGCCCTCGGAGAGCACGTATTCGGCGGACATGAGGAACTCCTGCACGGTGGTGGCCATGCCGCGCTTAAGGAGTATGGGCTTTCCGGCCTTTCCGGCCCTCCTCAGGAGGGAGAAGTTCTGCACGTTCCGCGCCCCTATCTGAATCACGTCGGCGTAATCGGCGACCAATTCGACGCTCTCCTGGTTTATGGCCTCCGTGACGAAGGGAAGGCCGGTCTCCTCCCTGGCCTTGGCCAGGAGCTTTAAACCCTCGAGCTCGAGGCCCTGGAACGAGTAGGGCGAGGTCCTGGGCTTGAAGGCCCCGCCCCGCAGCATCCTGGCGCCGGCTTCCTTGACCTTCACGGCGGCCTTGATTATCTGCCTTTCGCTCTCCACCGAGCAGGGGCCGGCTATCACCCCGAAGTAGCCACCGCCGAACTTCGCTCTTCCGACCTTGATGATGGTCTGCTCCTTTATCTCCTTGCTGGCGAGCTTGTAGGGCTGGAGGATGGGCACGAGCTTCTCCACGCAGGGCAATGTTTCAAGCACCTGTAGCTTGTGCTTCCCACGGTCGTCGCCTATCGCCCCTATGACGGTGCGCTCCACGCCCACTATGGGGTGGGCGGTGAAGCCCATGTCCTCTATCTTCTTGCTGATGGCGGTTATGTCCTTTTTCTTGCATCCGGGCTTAAGTACGATTATCATCCCTTTAGTTCCCCTTCAATGAGATATCGCCCGGCGAAGACCGCGGGGGGGACGCTCCATCCCCAAGGCTCCGCGCCGGGATCCACGTGCTTGCGTCGTCCGCTGGTTTCAATTATATATCAAACCCGGGCGATTTATAAGGTGCCAGCAAGGCGACTCTCGCAGGGCGCGCGGCCCTCCGCGACTGGAACATGGAAGAAGGGTTCATTTATACTAAAACGTCATGCCGAGATACGTTCTGGCCGTTTTATTCGCAATACTTCTTCCCCTGGCTGCGCAGGCAGCCGAGATCGAGGTGGCTCCGGACAGCCTCGCTCCGGGCGACTCTTTCGTCATCAAGGTCTTCGGAGCGGAGCACAAGCCCCTGGGGCTCCACGAGGGGGGAACTCTCAACTTCGCCCCCTGCGGGAAGGGGTGCTATGTCGCCATCGGGGCGGTGGACCTCAAGAGGGCTCCCGGCGCCTACGGCGTCGACCTGAGCGTGGAGGGCGAGGACATCAGGGTGGCGATAGATGTGCTCCCCACGGAGTTCCCGGTGGTCGAGCTGACACTGCCTCCGGGGAAGGTCACCCCGAGCCCCGAGGACGAGGAGAGGGCCGAGCGGGAGGCACGAATGCTCAGGGACCTCTGGAGCAAAGCGACCGGCAGGCTCTGGCAGGGCGGTTTCATCCTGCCGCTTGAAAACGGCCTTACCACGGCCTTCGGCGTAAAGAGGATAATGAACAAGGTGAAGACGAGCGTCCACACCGGCGTCGACATGCGGGGCATGATGGGCGAGGCCGTTAGGGCCGCAAACCGCGGCAGGGTAGTAGTGGCCCAGGAGCTCTTCTACGGCGGAAACACGGTCGTGCTGGACCACGGCCAGGGCATATACACGGTTTACATGCACCTTTCGAGGTTCCGCGTCGCCGTGGGCGATGTGGTCGAAAAGGGAGACACGGTGGGCGAGGTCGGGGCCACGGGAAGGGCGACGGGCCCGCACCTGCACTTCAGCGTGAAGGTGGGCGAGGCTAGCACCAACCCCGTTTCGTTCGCCAGGCTCCCTCTCTGAACGCCGCCCCGCCGTGTTGACTTGAGGCCCCATGCGGGATATGATTTCCCTTATATCCGTGATTCCAGAAGCAAGGCATACTTAAGATAAGCATATAGAGGAGGCTTAATGGAAAAAGTAGAGCTTAGGCCCGACATATACTGGGTGGGTGTAGTGGACTGGTCGATAAGGGACTTCCACGGATACGTCACGCCCAGGGGCTCGACCTATAACAGCTACCTGATAATGGACGACGAGATTACGCTGATAGACGGCGTGAAGCTGAACCACGCCGACACCCAGATCAAGCGCGTGAGCCGCTACACGGACTTCAAGGACATCAAGCACATCGTCGTAAACCACATAGAGCCCGACCACTCCGGGAGCCTGGGCCACCTGGCCAAGCTCGCGCCGCAGGCCCCCATGTACATGACCGAAAAAGCCAAAAAGGCGCTGGCCAGGTACTTCGACATCTCGTCGTGGAACATAAGGACCGTGAAGACCGGCGAGGAGCTGAAGATAGGGAAGCGCACGCTCCAGTTCCTTGAGACCCCCATGGTGCACTGGCCGGACTCGATGATGACATTCGCGAAGGAGGACAGGGTCCTTTTCAGCCAGGACGGCTTCGGCCAGCACCTGGCCTCGTCCCAGCGTTTCGACGACGAGTTCACGGAGTGCTCCTCCTGGGCGGAGCTCGAGGACGCCGTCTGGGACTACTACGCCAACATCCTGATGCCCTTCGGGAACATCATAAAGAAGAAGATAGAGGAGCTCCGGGAGCGCGGCCTCTCGCCCGACATGATAGCCCCCGTGCACGGGGTCATCTGGCGCAAGGAGCCGGACTGGGTGGTGCAGAAGTACCTGGACATGATAGCGGGTAAGGCCGACGAGAGGGCGGTGGTCGTCTACGACACCATGTGGACCGGCACGGAGAAGATGGCCCAGGCCATAGTGGAGGGCCTGAGGGCTGAGGGCCTCGACACGAGGGTGCTGAGCCTCAAGGCGAACCCCACGAGCGTCGCCACCAAGGAGTTCTGGAGGGCCAGAGGATGCCTCATAGGCACGCCGACCCTCAACAACACCATACTGCCCACCGTGGGCAAGTTCCTCACCTACCTGAAGGGACTGAGGCCCAAGAACAGGATAGTGGGCGCCTTCGGCTCCTACGGCTGGGCCGGCGGGGCCGTGAAGCAGGTGCTTGGAGCCTCCAAGGAGATGGGCCTGGAGACCGTGGAGGAGGGTTTCCAGGTGAACTTCAGGGCCAACTCCGAGGACGAGAACAACGCCTTCGAGTTCGGCAGGGACTTCGCCCGGAGGCTCAGGGAATACCACATGAAGTTTTAAGCGCCGGAGGCGGGAGCTGACATGAAGAAGGTCTTTAGCTGGCAGGTGAAGCTGGGCATATCGCTGGTCTTTGCATCGGCGGCCATATACTTCGTCCATTACCTGATATTCCACGACGCCCACCACATCTTCATCTACATGGTGGGGGACATTGCCTTCGTCCCAATAGAGGTGCTCATGGTCACGGTAATCATCCACAGGCTCCTTAGCATCAGGGAGAAGCGCGCCCTGCTACAGAAGCTGAACATGGTTATCGGCGTGTTCTTCGCCGAGGCGGGGACGCGCATGCTCCGGGAATTCGCCCGGATGGACCCTGGCCTCCAGCAGGTGGGCGACACCCTAAAGATGACCACCCGGTGGACCGACGGCGACTTCGCCCGGGTGAGGGAGAGGCTCAGGGGGTACTCCTACGATGTCGAGCCCTCCAGGGAGGGCCTGGCATGGCTTAAGGGGTTTTTCGAAGGCAAGCGGGAGGTCATCCTCAGGCTCCTCGAAAACCCCAACCTGCTCGAGCACGAGTCCTTCACCGACATGCTCTGGGCGGTGGTCCACCTCGCCGAGGAGCTCGACCACAGGGAGGCCGTGCCCTCCCTGCCCGACAGCGACGTAGACCACCTGGGCGGCGACATCAAGAGGGCCTACTCGCGCCTGGTCATGCAGTGGCTGGACTACATGCAGCACCTGAGGAGCGACTACCCCTACCTGTTCTCGCTGGCCATAAGGACCAACCCCTTCGTCCCCGGGGCGAAGGCGGAGGTAACCTGAGCCGGGTCATCCGATAATCAGGTAGAGCGCCGCCGCTCCCGCAAGGACGAGGGCTCCGGCGGGAATGAGTCTCCGGTATATCCCCCCCATGTCGGCCTTGAAGTACTCCCTCGTAAGCACCAGGCAGACGTGGACGGGCGAAAGCAGCACGCCCACGAAGCCCGAGGCGAAGGCAAAGGCCATGGAGGCCGCCGAGCCGCCGCCGGCCAGGCTCATCAGGAGCGGAAAGGCCGCCCCCACGTAGCCCACCGTGATGCCCGTGAGTATCCCCGTGACGAAGGGCAGCATGAAGAGCATGGGCATGAGCGGTATGCCCTTCGACGTGAAGTAGGCGCTGAGGGCGCCCACGGCGCCGGACTCCTCCATGGTGGTCTTGAAAAGCATCACGCCGAAGATGAGCACGACCACGTCGAGGGAGAACCCCCTTTTCAGGGTGGAGACGACGTCCCTGGCGGGATACCTGTAGTAGAGGAAGAGCCCGGCCAGGACGATGGCGAAGGAGGCGTAGAGCTCCAGGTGAAGGGCCACGACGAGGAAGAGCACCGAGGCTATGGGCAGGAAGCTGAGAAGCCCCTTCCTGGATACCTTTGTTTGCTGTGGTCTGCCCTTCACTCCCCGCATGGCCAGGAGAAATCCCCCCAGGGCCATGAGGGCCGCGGGCACCAGGTTGGCCGCAATCAGGGTGCGAAGCTCGATGCCCGTCAGGGCCGAGGCGAGCACTATGCCCGGGTAGAGGGGCAGGATGAACTCCCAGGGGTGGCGGAACCAGTAGTTTACGAAGGCCTTCTCCTCCTGGGGCATGGGGAAGCGCTTCGTGGCCTCGTCCACCATGGGGGCCGAGAAATAGGCGCCCCCGACGGAGGGGAGCATCCCTATGAGCAGGGGCATCGAGACCATGGCGGCCTTCCTGTTCCGGAGAAGAGCCCTGGAGGCCTCGGTCATCTCCCCTAGTATCTCCCTCTCCCTGAGGACGAGCTCGAAGACCCTTATCAGCGAAAGCGCCACGGCGAGCTCCAGCGTGACTGGGTCCGCCAGGGCCTTCCACACCGCGCCGAGCATGGACCTCGGAGACATCAGATAGACCGCGGCGAGAAACGCCGAGCCCAGGAGCATGACCCGCCCGACGCTCACCTTCTTCCTGAGGAGGATCACTACGAGGAGGAAGGTGGCCGATATCCTCAGTATGTCCGCCATTTACTTCCCGCCTCCTTCCGGTAGGATTTCCGTGCCGCGTTTTAGCCTTATTGGAGCCTTTCGGGCAACTTTCATTTTAAAGCCTCAGTGTATATAATATTGCTTGATGCTTACGGGCTTCAACACAAACGTCCCCTTCAGGGGCGAGACCTACCACGTTCAGACAGAAGACAGCGGCGAAAAGGCCTCCACAGTGACGACACTCCTGTACCTCGACGGAACGATACTCTCCCGAAAGAGCTTCAATTACGCCGAGTTGCTGAACGCCGGAGGCTGGAAGGAAAAGGTCTGCTTCGACGGCGTCACCAAGAGCTACGGGCCCAACGTGGCCCTGCGCGACGTGTCGTTTTCCATGGGAAAGGGCGAGCTCTGCTTCCTCACGGGTCCCAGCGGGGCGGGCAAGAGCACCCTCCTCAAGCTCATTTACATGGCCGAGAGGCCCGACTCCGGCAGCGTCTATTTCGACGGCGTCGACACGAGCACCGTCAGGCAGTCTCGGGTGCCGTGGCTCAGGAGGAGGATCGGCGTGGTCTTCCAGGACTTCAGGCTGCTTCCCAGGCCCGTCTTCGACAACGTGGCCCTGGCCCTCAGAATCAGGGGCATGCACGAGTCCGACATCAAGCCCGTCGTGAACGAGACCCTCAAGCTGGTGGGCCTCAGGCACAAGTCCGACGCCTACCCCAAGGCCCTCTCGGGTGGCGAGCAGCAGCGGGTCGTGATCGCCCGGGCCATTGCGGGCGAGCCCTCGGTGCTCCTGGCCGACGAGCCCACGGGAAACCTCGACCCCGACACCGCGGCGGGGATAATGCGGGTCTTCAGGGAGATAAACGCCAGGGGCACCACGGTGCTCGTGGCCACCCATAACAGGGAGCTTCTCAAGAGCACGGGCAACTTCATCTTCCGCCTCGACGGCGGCACCATCAGGGAGGAGCTCTTCGAGTGATGGGCTACCACCTGAAATCTGCCATCTCGGGCCTCTGGAGGGAAAAGTGGATAAACTTCATATCCACCCTCAGCATCGCCACGGGGCTCTTCCTCATAGCGCTCGCGGTGCTCGGCGTCTACAACATCGAGCGCGCCGCCGGCAGGCTGCCCGAGAGGTTCTCGATAACGGCCTACCTCAAGGACGGCCTCTCGGCCGATGAGGTGCAGCGCATCTCCGGCGAGATAAGGGGCAGCGCCGGCGTGAAGAGCGTGGACTACACCTCCAAGGACGAGGCCTTGGCCGAGCTCAAGGGGGCGATGTCGGACGCAGACTATATCCTGGAGGGGCTCGATGAAAACCCGCTTCCGGCCTCGCTAAGCGTGGGGCTGGACAGGAACTCGGTGACCGACGAGTCGGTGGAGGCCCTGGCGCGGAAGATAAAGGGCCTCGCGGGCGTGGAGGACGTGGAATACGGAAGAAGGCTCCTCGAGGTGATAGAGGGCGCCCGCAGGGGCGCCGCGATGATCGGGGGCCTCCTGGTGACCGCGCTTTCGGCGGCCCTGGTGTTCGTCTGCTACACCACGGTGAAGATACTCTTCTACAGGAAGAGGGAGGAGGTGGAGACGCTGACGCTCCTCGGTGCCACGAAGGGCTTCATCAGGGCGCCGTTCCTGATAGAGGGCTCCCTCATAGGCCTGGGCGGAGGGCTCCTGAGCGCCGCTGCCCTGGGCGGCGTGGCGGTGGCAGTCTACGCCAGGCTCGGGGCGGCCCTTCCCCTGGTGGGCTCCCTGAGCATGCCCCTGGAGGTCCTCTACGGGCTTCCCGCCGCGGGGTTCGGCCTGGGGCTGGTGGGCTCCTTCATCGCCATCGGCAGAATAAGATTCTAAGGTTTTCAATATGCCTTTTTCGACCGCACTAAAAAGGTTCTTCCCGGCGGCGCTGGCGATGGCCGCCCTCCTGATTGCCGCGGCCGCCCCGGCGGCGGCCGACGACCTCACTAACAGCAAGAAGCGCTACAGGGCCATCCAGATGCAGATCAAGGACCAGGAGGAGAAGCTCAAGCGCACCAAGGAGGTCGAGGACGCCACCCTGAGCGCCCTGGACGAGACGAACAAGAGGCTCGTCCAGACGCGCCGGCAGCTGGGCTCTTACAGGGCCAGGCTCGACAAGACCGAAAAGGAGATAGGCGGGGTGACGGCCGATATATCGGCGCTTAGGGCGAAGCTCGAGAGGCGCAGGCGTTGGATGTCCAGAAAGCTCCGGGCGATGCAGCGCTACGGCAGCCACGGCGACGTCGTGGTGGCCCTGGCCTCCTCGGAGGACATCGCCGGACTCTTGAGGACCTGGCGCTACCTGGAAGAGCTGGCCGGATACGAGCGCGCCATAATCGGGGAGTACAGGGAGACCCTGGCGGTCCTGGACTCAAAGGAGGCCGAACTCGTGGCCCTGAAGGAGAGGCTGGCCTCCGAGGAGGCTGACATAGCCGGGGCGGAGGCGGAGCTCGCCAAGGAGAGGGAGAAGAAGAGGCTCATCCTGGCCTCGGTGAGGAGGAAGAAGGAGGCCTACGAAAAGATGCTCCGGGACCTCAACGAGGCCTCCGGGAAGCTCCAGAAGATGATCGAGGAGCAGGAGCGGCAGAAACGCTTCGCCTCCAAGGGGTTCCAGAAGCTGAGGGGCAGCCTCCCCTGGCCGGTGGAGGGCAGGGTGGCGCTTCCCTACGGGTCGCAGAAGGACCCGAACTTCCATACCCCCGTGTTTAGAAACGGCATCTACATCGCATCCCACACCGGTGACAAAGCCCGCGCCGTCCACGGCGGCCGGGTGGAGTTCGCCGACTGGTTCAAGGGCTACGGGCAGCTCGTGATTATCAATCACGGGGGCGGCTACCACAGCCTCTACGCCAACCTCTCGGAGATTTTTTTGAAGGAAGGCGATATAATATCAGATAGAGCGGATATCGGCAGGGTGGGCGAGTCGAGCATCACCAACGAGCCTTCCCTGTACTTCGAGATCAGATACAAGGGAAAGCCCCTTAACCCCGTCCAATGGCTGGAGAAAAGATGAAAATGGGAAGAAAAATAGGCGATATAGTTAACAAGAGAAGGTTCTTGGCCCTGGCCCTGGTGCTCCTGTTGGCCTCGGGCGTAGTGTTCGTCGGCAGGATGTCGGTCCCCTCCGTGAGCGCCGACGACGAAAGGTACGAAACGCTCAAGGTGTTCACCGAGGTGATCTCGGTTGTGGAGAGCAACTACGTCGAGAAAGTCGACGTAAAGGACCTCATCTACAGCGCCATACGCGGCATGGTGAGCTCCCTGGACCCCCATTCCTCATTCATGACCCCCGAGGAGTACAAGGAGATGCAGGTGGACACCAAAGGGGAGTTCGGCGGCCTGGGCATCCAGATTTCCATAAAGGACGGCATACTCACCATTATCGCCCCCATAGAGGACACCCCCGCCTGGCGGGCCGGCCTCAAGGCCGGGGACAAGATAGTCATGATAGAGGGGGAGTCCACGAAGGACATGACCATCGAGGAGGCCGTCTCGAAGATGAGGGGCCCCAAGGGAACCAAGATCACCATCTCCGTCATGAGGGAGGGGTGGGAAAAGCCCAAGGACTTCTCCATCGTCCGGGACATCATAAAGATAAAGAGCGTGAAGTCGAAGGTCCTCGATGACAGCATCGGCTACGTAAAGATAACCCAGTTCCAGCAGAGGACCGCCTCGGACCTCGACAAGGCCCTCGGGAAGCTAAGCGATGAGGGCGTGACCTCCCTCATACTGGACCTGAGGAACAACCCCGGGGGTCTCCTCAACAGCGCCGTGGACGTATCGAGCGCTTTCCTGCCGAAGGACAAGCTCGTCGTCTACATACAGGGCCGAAGCGGCGAGAAGACGGAGTACCGCACCGACGGCCCGGAGACGGCCTTCGAGGAGATGCCCATGGTGGTCCTGGTGAACCCCGGAAGCGCCAGCGCCTCGGAGATCGTGGCCGGCGCGCTCAAGGACTGGAAGAGGGCGGTGGTGATGGGCGAGCAGACCTTCGGCAAGGGCTCGGTGCAGACCGTGGTGCCCCTTAGCGACGGCTCGGGCCTCAGGATAACCACGGCTAAGTACTACACCCCCAAGGGGACGTCCATACAGTCCACCGGCATCACCCCGGACATCGAGGTGAAGCTCGCGGCCGCCGAGGGCCAGACGGAGCACCGCGTGGTCAGGGAGAAGGACCTCGCAAGGCACCTGGGCAACGACCAGGGCGCCGAGCCCGCAGTCGAAGGGGAAGGCGACGGGGAGAAGCCCGAGACCGCGGTCTTCATGCCCCTCAGCGACGAGGAGGACAACCAGCTCCAGAGGGCGGTGGACCTCCTGAAGACCTGGACCATCTTCAAGGGGATAGAGGAAAGTCCGGCGGAAGATGTCCCGGCTCATCCTTGATATAGAGACCGCCGGGAGGGAGCTGGAATCGCTGGATGAGGCCGTGAGGCAGTACATGCTCCGCGGCGCCGAGACGGAGGAGGAGGTGACCGCCGTCCGGGAGTCCCTCTCCTTCTATCCCCACACGGGCGAGGTCGTGGCCATCGGCCTCCTCAATCCCGACACCGAAAAGGGCGCCGTTTATTTCCAGCAGCCCCTGGGCTCCGAGGCGGTGCTCCCCTTCGAGGAGGACGGCCTGAGGTTCGAGGCCGGCACCGAGGCCGACATACTCCGGAAGTTCTGGGAGACCGTAAGGAGCTACAGTAGCGTGGTTACCTTCAACGGCCGGGGCTTCGACTGCCCCTTCCTGCTCGTGCGCTCGGCCCTCTATAACATAAAGCCCACCAAGGAGCTCATGCCCAACCGCTACAGCGACGAGCACATAGACCTGATGGACCGCCTCCACTTCTTCGGCGCCGTGCGCAAGCGCTTCAGCCTCGACATGTGGTGCCGGGCCCTGGGCATAGAAAGCCCCAAGGGCGACATCACGGGCTACGACGTCACGGGCCTCTTCCGCCAGGGCCGGAGCCTCGACATCGCCCGCTACTGCGGCGGCGACCTCCGGGCCACCCGCGACCTCTTCTTCCGGTGGGAGGGCTTCATGCGCTTCGGCGGAAGGGCTTAGTCCATTCTATAAGGAGGCTCCACGATGGCCGACCTCGACGACACGGAGATGATGAAGTGCCCCCACTGCGGCCGCGAGGCCCGCCGCGAGGCCCCGCGGGACTTCTTCCCCCTCTGCTCCTGCGAGCGGGACCTTAAGTCCGGCAAGAAGCTCCCGCAGAAACCCGCCCTGCCCGAGAAATCAAAGAAGCCTAGGAAGGGTGAAGACGCCGACCCCTACGAGTACGACTGGTGATGAGGTGCGGGCCTCCTCGCGGCGGAGCGAGGGAAGTGGAAGCTGCTTTCTAATAGGAGAGGTTGACATGCTGGCAAATATACGTATCTGATTCGCAAGTCAGCCTCGCCAGTCGCGTCTTCTCGGGTGCCGTTATTCATTTTATAATACCTCCCTAAATACCCCCCCAGCGGCCGCAACCATTGCAACCCCAAACAACCCAAAGTTGGTGAATTCGCCACCCACTCGGTAACCATCGGCTCCACCACCATCCCGATAGTCCGCACCCTTAGCGATCCGGGCGGCACTTACCTGGCTGGCGGTAACTTCTACTACTCCGACAACGTCGACAACTATGGCCACAACATCAGCAGCGCCGACGCCACGCTACCGTATGGGCCGTCTCCGAACACCCACGCGGTTCCGGAGGTCGGTGGCCATTGCGCTGGAAGCTGCCATTCGACGCTTCACAACCCCGTTCGTAGCGGTGTCACCCTCGAGGGTTGCCAGGGCTGCCACCTGACCACCTTCCACCACGGCGATCCCGGTCCGTACAACGCCACCAGCACCGCCACCGACCCGACCTACAGGTTCCTCACGGGTCACCACTACTTCCCCGGCGGCTACAGCGACGGCAACGGCTACGTCGTGGGTCAGGAAGACTCCGACTGGGAAATGACGACCAGCGCCACGGACCACAACTGGTACAAGGGCTGGGACCAGTCTGCAGCGCTTAACTCCGACGACGCTTGGGAGGAGACCCGCGTGGAGCACACCATCAGCATGTTCTGCTCGAACTGCCACGAGGAGTTCCACCGCCAGGACGGCACTGGCGCCGGCGCGTCTGACCCCAACGACGTACTGGGCAGCACCTGGCTCAGGCACCCCGTTGACCAGGCTCTGCCGACGGTGGGCGAGTTCGCTGGCTACACCTACAGCACCGAGACCCCTGTTGCCTACTCCATCGTGAACGGTACTTCTTCTTCCGGCGCGGTGGTGGCCTGCGTATCCTGCCACAGGACGCACGCCTCCCAGTATGACAACATGCTGAGGTTCGACTACGACACCATGCTCGCTGGCATGGGCGGAAGCGGCGGCTGCTTCAACTGCCACGCTGACAAGAACTAAGGAAGTTGGTTAATAGTGCAGGGCGCTGCGGCGCCCTGCACTAACTTAC
>JARRNG010000031.1:0-25164 GCA_037385265.1 Nitrospirota bacterium | reverse complement strand
GCCTCGAATCGGGTGTGGCCAAGTACCTGACCAAGCCCTTCAGCCCGAAGGCCCTCCTGGAGATAGTCGAGGAGGAGCTGGCAAAGAGGAAGTAGCCCGGGGGTCCTGCCCCCCTCAGCCCACCACGTGGAGTCTTCTCACCCTCAGCTTGACGCCGAGAGCTTCGGCGAGCTTCCTGCATTTCTCCAGGTCCACGCCCTCCATGTCCACCACCGTGGCCTGGACGTCGGGGATATGCGCTTTCGCCTCCCTGATGAAGGCCAGCACTTCCTCGAAGGCGTTGGGGAACTGCGGGGCGCAGAGCTTTTCGTAGGTCTTCGGGTCCTGGGCGTCGAGGCTCACCGAGACCGAGTCCACGAGGCCTTCGAGCTCCGGCAGGATGTTCCTGCCGTGGATGATGTTGCCGTGGCCGTTTGTATTTATCCGCACGCGGCCTCCCCTCCGCTTCACCCACGATGCCACCTCCTTCACCTCTTCCAGCCTCAGGAGGGGCTCGCCGTAGCCGCAGAAGACCACCTCGTCGTACGAAGAGGGCTCTCCGATGGCCGCCTCTATCTCCTCGACGCTCGGCTCTCCGGCCAGCCTGAGGCGGTGGCCCTTTACGTAGTCCGAGCGGAACCTGACGCAGAAGGAGCAGCGGTTGGTGCAGCGGTTGGTGATGTTCAGGTAAAGGCTGCCGCGTATCTTGTAGGCTATGGCGTCCGCCTCGGAGATGCCCGGGAGGCCGAAGAGCCGCCTGGCGTTGAGGGAGGTGATTCTCGCCACGTCCTCGGGGCTCACGCCGCGGAGGGAGGCTATCTCGGAGGCCGTGTGGACGATGTAGGCCGGCTCGTTCCTCTTCCCCCTCATGGGGACCGGGGCGAGGTAGGGCGCGTCGGTCTCGATGAGCAGGTATTCGTCGGGAATTGCACGGGCCACCTCCCTGAGCTTCCCGGCCTTCTTGAAGGTGACCGGCCCGGCGACGGAGATGTAGAGGCCCAGGGCCATGGCTTCCTCGGCCGTCTCCATGCTTCCGGAGAAGCAGTGCATGACCCCCTTGTTGATACCCGAAGCCCTGAGCATCCTCATGGTGTCTTCGCTCGCCTCTCGGCTGTGCACCACCACGGGCAGGTCCTTCTCCAGGGCCAGGGCCAGGTGGCGCTCGAATACCTCCTGCTGGGCCTTGCGGGGGGAGTGGTCGTAGTGGTAGTCAAGCCCAGTCTCGCCCACCGCCACGACCTTCTTGTGGCCCGTCCACTCTCTGAGCTTCCCGAGGGCCTCGGGCGTGAAGTCCTTCGCCTCGTGGGGGTGGACGCCTACGGTGCAGTAGACCTGTGAGTAGCGCTCGGCAAGCCCCACGGCCAGGGACGCGCTTTCGAGGTCCGAGCCCACGGTGACCAGGGCCTCAACCCCGGCATCCGAGGCCCGCCTGATTACCTCCGCGAGGTCCTCGCCGAACTGGGGCATCTCGAGGTGGCAGTGGGTGTCTATGAGGCCGGGAATTCTGCTAAGCACCGAATTTCTTCAGCCTGAGGGAATTGGCAAGGGCGAGGGGCATGAGGCTGGTGGTGGCAAAGATGCCAAGCTCTCCTTTCGAGCATTCCCTCTCGGAAAAGGCCTGCGAGAGGCCGCCCAGCACATAGGGGGATTTGAGAAGCGTCGGCACGGGGTGCCAGCTGTGGTTTTTCAGGACCGCGGGCGTGGAGTGGTCGCCGGTGACTATGAGGACGTCGGGCTTGAGGCCGAGTATCTCGGGTATGGCGCTGTCAATCTCGGAGATCTTTTGGGCCTTGGCCTCGAAGTCGCCGTCCTCGCCGTAGGAGTCGACCTTCTTTATGTGGACGAAGAAAAAATCGTAGCTCTCGTAGTGCTCCTTGAGGAAGTCCAATTCCTCTCTTATGTCCCCGGCGATGGAGGGGGCCTCCATGCCCACCAGCTTCGACACCCCGCGGTACATGGGATAGGCGGCTATGGCAAGGGCGCGAAGGCCGTAGGCCTCCTCGAAGGAGGGCATGACGGGCTTCTGCGATATGCCCCTCAGCAAAATGTGATTGGCCCTCTCCTGGTCCTTCAGAAGCTCGCCGGCCCTGGCCACGAGCTTTTCGGCTACCTTGGCCACGCGCTCGGCCTCGGGGGTGGCCGCCGCCAGGGGAATCGGGGGCTTGCCCGTGCTCTGGGGGTCGGTGTCGTTAATGGCGTCGGAGCCCTGCTCAAGAGGGTAGGGGAACCTAAGGAGCACGGCGAACCTGTGCTCCATCCCCGGGGCGAAGATGACCTCCGCGTCGTCCAGCTCGCCGATCTCGCCCTGGAGCATCTCGGTGAGCTTCCTGCTCTCCTCGGTGGGTATACGCCCTGCTCTCCGGTCCTGGATCAGGCCGTCCTTGAGGGTCGAGTAGTTGCACCTTATCGCCACGTCCGTGCTCTTTACGCTCATGCCCAGGCCCAGGGCCTCGAGGATGCCCCTGCCTATCTGGTACTTTACGGGGTCGTAGCCGAAGAGGGCGAGGTGTCCGGGGCCGCTGCCCGGCGTGATGCCCATGGCCACCGGGGTGTGGAGGCCGCAGGCAGAGGTTCTGGCCAGCTCGTCGAGGATGGGGGTGCGGGCGGACTCGAGCTCCGTCACGCCGTCGCCCGCGGGGAGTCCTCCGAGGCCGTCCATCACCAGGAGCACGATCTTGGTATCGTTCTTTATTACCAGGGGGCTAAGAAGATCCTGCATTTAAAAACTATAACGCCTCGTTATCGGGATTTTCAAGGGCACAGTTCTTAGGCAAGGCCAAATTACAATTATATTAATAATTGACTTTGTTAGGAGAGGTCGTATATTATTTCGAAATTCAGTGCGAGTTTGTTTATGGCGAACAGGTGCTTAATACTTATTGTAGTTGCGCTGGCGCTCCTGATGGTCGCCCTTGCCGGGTGCGAATCCCTGAAAAGGGCGGAACCCATTATCCCCATCAAAGAGTACGAAAAGATGATTGTAGGCCGGTTCGACGCCAACTATGTCGGCACCGACAATTGTCTGAGCGCCTGCCACTTTCATGACAAGTTGAGGAAGGACTTCGAGGCGAGCACCATGGGCGCCCAGATGTCCGGAAAGACCGGCATGCCCATAGTGGACTGCGAGAGCTGCCACGGCCCCGGAAGCCTCGCCATTGAGGGGATTACCAAAGAGAAGGTCCAGGAGGACGCTGCAAAGGGCATCCAGACGGCCTGCGACTACAAGACTTTCATCGATATCAATAGCCTTCCGGCTCCAGCCCGGTCCCTGATATGCCTGAAATGCCACACCGCCAACGCCACGTTCAATCTGCACAACTGGAACACGAGCGAGCATGCCATAAACGACGTCTCCTGCTCGGACTGCCACCAGATACACGCCGGCCCTGACCTCATCGTAAAGCCGAGGGAGACATACCAGATGTGCTACGGGTGCCATCAGGAAATCAGGGTGGAGTTCTCAATGCCCAACCACCATCCCGTGCCCGAGGGGAAGATCACCTGCATCGACTGCCACGACGCCCACGGCGCGGCGGCGGAAAAGATGCTGAGGCAGGATTCCGTGAAGGCCACCTGCACGCAGTGCCACGCGGAGAAGGAGGGCCCCTTCCTTTTCGAGCACGCCGACCTGACCGAGGAGTGCACGGCCTGCCACGAACAGCACGGCTCCGTGAACTCGTTCCTGCTCAAGCAGAGCGACCCGTTCCTGTGCCTGCAGTGCCACGCGGGACATCCCCACGACTCGACGATAACCTTTGATGCGGAACAAAAAGCCGCGTTTTACACGCGCTGCACCGACTGCCACTCAACCATGCATGGGACCGATATCCCTTCGGTTAGCGGCAGCGGGAGGTTCACGCAATGACGAAAAGGGCGATCATCTGCATCGTGGGGCTTTGCGCGGCCCATCTGCTTGTGTTCTGCACCCCGGCCGTGGCCCAGGAAGAATACATCCAACCATACAAGTATCCCGAGATAGAGCCCAAGCTCATTCTGGAAGGCGGCTTCGGCCTGGTCTGGAGCAGCGGCTCCCCGCGGGCGGGCAAGTACTGGTACCTTGAGGACTCTCCGACCTTCGAGGCCCATCTTGAGGACTTCCCCTTCCCTCACAGGGTGTATCTGGAGGTCGATTACCTGAACGACAAGGACTACTTCGTGGACGCGAGGTACGCATACAGGGATCTTGTGCTGTCGCGGTGGCTGAACAGCACCGTCTACCACAACCTCGACAACATCACCCTCCTGGACCTGGGCGGGGCTGGCTCGCCCGACGTCCTCAGGCGGGACGCGGGCCAGAGGTATCATATCAGGACCGGCATAAACAGGCTGTTCCTCAGATTCAAGACGCCCGATTATCCTTTTCACGTTTATCTGAATGGAAGGATTGTGAACAAGAACGGGTCGGTGCAGAGGAGGTTCCTCGGCGGAGCGGGCACCTTCGACAACCTGGTGCGCACGTCTCAGAGAAGGGACATCGATTGGACCACCACCGACTTAACCGTAGGCCTCAACAGCCACCTCGGCCCGATAGAGGCGGACTACTCCCACAGGGAAAAGCGCTTTGACGTCGACGGCCAGAGGCTGATGACCGAGTCTTACGAGGCCAGCACCGAACGCCCTGCGGGGGTCTTTCCCCACAGCCTCACACCGGACTTCAAGAGCTCGACCGACACCCTGAAGGTCCACACTTCCTACACCGGGAAGATCACGGCTTCCTTCACGGTTTCTTCCTCCGACAGCGACAACCGAATAAGCGGCGCCCAGGCGGATTACCTCGCGGTGGCGGGAGACCTGAGGTGGATGCCCCTTACCAAGCTGACCTTCTTCTTCAAGTACCGCCACAGGGAGCGGGACGCCGAGGCCAGGTCCACCCTGCCCGTGGGATACCTGGGCTTCCCCTCTTACACGGCCCCTGTGGTAAGCGGGGTTCAGATACGCCCCCTCATTTCCTCGAGGTCCGACGTGTATTCGGCCACCGTCCGGTACAGGGCGATCAGGAACCTCGACCTCCGCGCCGGCTTCAAGCACAGGGACACGGACAGGTCCACGGCCGTCGACTGGCAGGTCTCGCCCTCCACCACGCAGAACTCGGTGTTCGTGTCCGCCGCGACGAGGCTCGCCAAGAGACTCAAGCTCGACGGCAAGTACGAATACACGCACGAGGACAGCCCGGCCTACAACACGCAGCCCGAAGACTCCCACCGGGGAAGGGTGGCCATTACCTGGTCGCCCCTGGAAAGGCTCATGGCCTTCCTGAGCTATGACCTCACGAGGGGAGAGTCAAACGACATAACTATCATGGATTCCCTCGGGGTCGGGCACGCCGTCGACAGGGACATAGATAACGACAAGGTCATGGGGAGCCTGACGTATCTTTTCGGGGAAAAATTGTCCCTGACCGGAACATACGCGTATATGAGAAACAAGGTGAAACAGGGGGAGATATTCGGAGAGACGGCCCCCCTCACGGTCGATGACGTCCGGTACAGAAACCAGGCCCACACTGTCTCCATAAGCTCGTCCTACTCTCCCCTGGAGCGGCTCAGGCTCGGCGCGGGCATCAGCCACACCAGGAGCAAGGGCGATTTCTCGCCCGACCCCGCGGGGGTGGCTTCGCTCTCCAGGCTCGAGGTCTGGGAGACCATATACTCGGCCTCCGCCGACTACGAAATTTCTGGCGGGTGGGACGTGGCGGCAAGCTACGAGTTCACGGACTTCGACGACCGGGTGGAAAACCCCCAGAACCCGACCTTCTCCGACGGACAGGCCCACCTGCTCTTCGTTTCGCTCTCCAAGGAGTGGTAGCCCGGGCCTGGGGTGCACCGGCCTGACTGCGCTTCGTCTCGATTCCAAGAGCCCCCCCGGCTGTCAACGCCGCTTCCGCTGTGGTAAAATTAAGGAAAAGGGAAAAGGAGCTTACAAGAGATACCCTCCATTTACGGAAACACCGCCGGCCTCAAGCGCAGCGAGCTGAGCTCGCTGGAGAAAGTTTATCGCAGGAGGGTCCCACCGGCGGAAATCGTTACCCCGGAGCTCGCCCGGTACCTCGCCTCGCTTTCGCGCCAGACGGGCAGGCAGATAGGGGTGCTCATCACCCGGGAGGGAGCGCTGACCCACGTGATAGTGGGGGACGCCAAGGGAATCCTCATCCCTTCCCTCGATACCTATCCCCTCGGCAAGAAGGCCCTCAGGGGGCTCAGGCTCGTCCACACCCATCTTGACGGCGAGGACCTCACGAGGGACGACCTCACCGACCTCGCCCTCCTGAGGCTCGACCTCGTGGCGGCCATCGACGTGGGGGACGAGGCGCTCCGGAACGTAAGGGTCGCTTACCTTGCGCCCGGCGGTACGGAAAAGGCCGTGCACGACCTCCACAGGACGGATTTCGATTTCTCAGAGTTCGTCCGGGCCTCCGAGGAGGAGATGAACCGCCGCAGGGTGGTGGACCAGGCGGACCCGCGCGAGAGGGCCATCCTCATTGGGGTCTCCACGGCCCCCAGGTACGAACTCGAGGACTCGATGGCGGAGCTAAAGGAGCTTGCGGAGTCCAACGACCTGCTCGTCCTGGACACCGTAATACAGCGCCCCAAGAAGCTCCATCCAAAATACCTCATAGGCGAGGGCCGGCTCAAGGACCTGGTTATAGAGGCGCTGGAGAAGGGGGCCACGCTCCTGGTCTTCGACCAGGACCTCAGCCCTGCCCAGGCGAGGGCCATAAGCGAGATTACGGAGCTCAAGGTCATAGACCGCTCCCAGCTCATCCTGGACATATTCGCCCGGAGGGCCCACAGCAGGGACGGCAAGGTGCAGGTGGAGCTTGCGCAGCTCAAGTACAGGCTCCCCAGGCTTACTGGAAGGGGAACGGCCATGTCGCGCCTAATGGGCGGCATAGGAGGAAGGGGGCCGGGCGAGATGAAGCTCGAGGTGGACCGCCGCCGCGTGCGCGACAGGATAGCGCTTCTCCAGAAGCAGCTCAAGTCCCTGAGCGAGGCGCGGAGGCAGAGAAAGCACCGCAGGGTGCAGAGCGGCCTCCCCATCGTCTCCATAGTGGGCTACACAAACGCGGGGAAGTCCACCCTGCTTAACGCCCTCACCCGGAGCGAGACCTTCGTGGAGAAGAAGATGTTCGCCACCCTCGACACCGCCACCCGTCGGCTCCGCTTCCCCCGGGAAAGGGAAGTGGTGATAACCGACACGGTCGGCTTCATCAGGGACCTCCCCAAAGACCTCATGGCGGCCTTCAAGGCCACGCTCGAGGAGCTCGAGGACGCAGACCTCCTCCTGCACGTCGTGGACGCCTCGAACCCGAGGTTCGAGGCCCACATCGAGTCGGTGGAAAACATACTCGAGGAACTGGACCTCCTTGGGAAGGACCGGCTCCTGGTCTTCAACAAGGCCGACAAGGTCGACCCCGAAGAGCTAAAGAACGTCTGCGAAAGGCACGGGGCCGTCTCTGTCTCGGCCCTGGACCCCTCGACGTTCGGCCCCCTGCTCAAGGCCATAGAGGAGCGGGTGTGGAATGAAAAGTTCGCGGGCATGAAGGTATAATATAGGGACCGCGGGGGGCCGAAGGCGCGGTGATTCAATTGGAATTTCCGTCCGGCTCCCTAGAAGCGTTCCTTCCGGAACCCTTTGGTTGTCGATTCTGGGAAGAAATGAGGTGCTGGCTTGATTAAGGAATTCGCGCCGAAATGGATAGCATGGGAGATCACCAGGCGGTGCAACCTCCGCTGCGTGCACTGCCGCTCCTCCTCCACGGAGGATGTTAAGGGCCATCCCGACTTCTCCACCGAGAAGGGCTACCGGCTGCTTGAGGACATAGCGAGCTACGCAAAGCCCGTCATAGTGCTCTCGGGCGGAGAGCCCCTCATCCGCAAGGACGTCTTCGACCTCGCCAGGCACGGAAACGGCCTGGGGCTCAGGATGTGCCTGGCCACAAACGGCACCATGGTGGACGAGGAAGTGTGCAAGAACATAAAGGACTCCGGCATACGCATTGTCTCCATGAGCCTCGACGGCTCCACCGAGGCCGTCCACGATGACTTCCGCTCGCAGGAGGGGGCCTTCGCCGGCACGATGAGGGCCGCCGAGCTCTTCAGGAAGCACGGCATAGAGTTCATCATAAACTCCTCATTCACGAAGCGGAACCAGGAGGAGATACCCAGGGTCTACAAGCTGGCCAAGGAGCTAGGCGCCACGGCCTGGTACATGTTCATGATAGTGCCCACGGGCAGGGGCGAGGAGATAATGAGCGAGCTCATCTCCAAGGAGGACTACGAGGACATCCTCGAATGGCACTACGACATGGAGCAGGAGGAGGACCAGATGCTGGTGAGGCCCACCTGCGCCCCCCACTACTACAGGATACAGCTCCAGAAGGCCAAGGAAAAGGGCGGCAAGCTCAAGCGCAGGACCCTCAAGTTCTCCACGGGAGGGGCCAAGGGCTGCATCGCCGGGCAGCTCATCTGCCTCATAGACGTGGACGGGAACGTCCTTCCCTGCAGCTACTTCCCCAAGTCCGCCGGGAACGTCTTCGAGCGCCCCTTCAAGGAGATATGGGAGGACTCGGAGCTCTTCAAATCGCTCCGGGACTTCAAGAGCTACAAGGGTCGTTGCGGCTCCTGCGAGTACATAAACGTCTGCGGCGGATGCCGCGCCCGGGCGTACTCGATCCACGGAGACTATCTCGAGGAAGAACCCTTCTGCGGCCACGTGCCCTTCAAGATGAAGAAGGCTGCCGTTAAGAAAAAATCCTGACGGAGGACCGATGAACGACACATTCCTCAAGGCGTGCAGGGGCGAGAGCGTATCGCACACGCCGGTCTGGCTGATGAGGCAGGCGGGCCGCTACCTGAAGGAGTACCAGGAGGTCCGGAAAAAGCACGACTTCTGGACCATGTGCAAGACGCCGGAGCTCGCCGCGGAGGTGACGCTTCAGCCGGTAGACATACTGGGCGTGGACGCCGCCATACTCTTTTCCGACATCCTCACGGTGCTTGAGCCCATGGGGCAGAACGTGGAGTTCGTCGAGGGCAGGGGGCCGGTGATAGACGGTCCCGTGAGGGACAGGCCGCGGGCCGAGGCCCTCAGGGTGGCCGACGGCGACAGGGACCTGGGCTACGTCATGGAGGCCGTGAGGCTCCTCCGCCGCAAGCTCGAGGGCAGGGTCCCCCTCATAGGCTTCTCGGGCGCGCCCTTCACGCTGGCCACCTACATGATAGAGGGCGGGAGCTCGAAGAACTTCCTTCACACCAAGACCATGATGTACCGCGACCCTGCGCTCTTCGGCTACCTCCTGGACAAGATAACCGACACCGTCGTCAGCTACCTCATGGCCCAGTTGAGGGCCGGGGCGCAGGCCGTCCAGATATTTGACTCCTGGGCCGGCGCCCTGGCGCCCGACGACTTCAGGGAGTTCGAGCTTCCCCGCATAAAGCGCATCGTCCGCGCCCTGAAGGAGGCCGACGAAGCCCCGGTCATATACTTCGCAAACGGCGCAGCGGGGCTCCTTGAAGAGCTCAACGAGACCGGCGCCGACGTAATCGGCGTGGACTGGCGGGTGGACATCGGCAGGGCGGCCGAGGCCCTGGGGAAGGACCACGCGATACAAGGGAACCTCGACCCCCTGGCGCTGTTTTTGCCTGAGGACGCGCTGAGGGAGAAGACGAGGGCAGTGCTCGAAAAGGCCGCATCGGCCAAGGGGCACATATTCAATTTAGGCCACGGCATAATCCCCCAGACCCCGGTCGAGTCGGCGAAGGCCCTCGTAAGGGCGGTGCACGAACTCAGTTCCAGGGCATGACGGGAGTACTCCTCCTAAACCTCGGCGGGCCCGACTCGCAGGAGGCGGTAAAGCCCTTTCTCTACAACCTCTTTTCCGACAGGGAGATAATCAAGCTTGGCCCCTGGCCAGCCCTCCAGAAGCCTTTTGCATGGCTCATATCCTCCCTGAGGGCCGACACCACGCGGAGGGCCTACGCCCTCATAGGCGGCTCCTCGCCGATACTCCGCATAACGCAGGCGCAGGCCCGGGCCCTTGAGAAGGAGCTCGCCCCCCACGGCAGCTTCCGGGTGTACGTGGGCATGAAGTACTGGCATCCCTTCATCGAGGACGCCGTGGCCCAGGCCCAGGCCGACGGAGTCAGGGAGCTGGTAGCCCTGAGCCTCTATCCCCAGTACTCGGCGGCCACCACCGGCGCGTCGGAAAACACCCTCAAGGAGATAATGAGGCGCTACCCCATCAGGTACGGCTGCGTCCTCCCCTGGTACGACCACCCCCTCTACATCGAGGCCCTGGCCGACACCATCTCGGAGGCGCTCAAGGAGGCGCCGGGGGCGGAGGTTCTTTTCAGCGCCCACAGCCTTCCAGCCAAGCTCATAGCCGGGGGCGACCCCTACGCCGACCAGATAATCGAGACCATCAAGGCCGTGGGGGCGAAGCTCGACATCAGGTGGCACCTGGGATACCAGTCCAGGAGCGGACCGGTGAGGTGGCTTGAGCCCTCCACGGACGATGTGATTCGGCGGCTTGCCGCCGAGGGGGTAAAGGACGTGGTGGTGGTGCCGATAAGCTTCGTCTCCGACCACATTGAGACCCTCTACGAGATTGATATACTATATAAGGAAGAGGCGGCGAGGCTCGGCCTGAGGCTTCACAGGGCCAGCTCCCTGAACGAGCATCCGCTTTTCATAGGCGCCCTCAAGGACCTGGTGCTCAAGGGCGCGGAAAAGCTCATGTGGTAGAGGAGCTCAACCGATAATGCGGATTGTCATAGCGGGCGGCGGCATCTCCGGCCTTTCGCTCGCCTACTGGCTCACCCGGAGCGCTGAACGCGAACTCGACGTTACGGTGCTCGAGGCCGAGCACCGGCCCGGCGGAAAGATCTGGACCGAACACGAGGGGGGCTACCTTCTCGAGTCGGCCCTGAACGGCTTCCTCGACAACAAGCCCCGCACCCTGGAGCTCGCCTCGCTGCTTTCCCTTGAGCCCCTCCGGAGCAGCGAGGCCGCCAAGAAGCGGTTCATAGTCCTCGGCGGGAAGCTCAACATGCTGCCCGAGTCGCCCCCGGCCTTCCTCACCTCGGGGCTTATGAGCGTGCCGGGGAAGCTGAGGATAATGCTCGAGCCCTTCATCCCCAGGAGCAAGGCCGAGGACGAGACCCTCGCCGATTTCGCCAGAAGGAGGCTCGGCAGGGAGGCCTTCGAGAAGCTCATAGACCCCATGGCCTCGGGCATTTACGCCGGGAACCCCGAAAACATGAGCCTGGCGAGCTGCTTCCCCAGGATACGGGAGATAGAGCAGACCTACGGGAGCCTCATAAAGGGCCTTATAAAGATAACGGCCGAAAGGAAGAAGAAGGTGGGAGCGGCCCCGGCGGGCACGCTCACCTCCTTCCGAGAAGGCATGCAGGCGATGAGCGACGCCCTGGCGGGCATGCTCGGGGAGCGCCTGAGGCTGGGGAGCCGGGTGCAGGCGGTGGAGCCCGCGAAGTCGGGCTACAGGCTTCACCTCTCCGATGGCACGGACGCAGAGGCCGACGTGGCGGTGCTGGCCATGCCGGCCCACCAGGCCCAGGAGGTCCTGAGGGGGCTGGAGCCGGCGGCGGCGGAGCTCCTGGGTGGGATAGGGTATCCCCCCGTGGCCGTGGTATGTACCGCATTTAAAAGGGAAAATGTCGAAACATCCCTCAATAAGTTCGGCTTCCTCGTGCCCTTTCGCGAGGGCAGGCGGATACTGGGGACGCTTTTCGACTCCTCCATATATCCGGGCCGCGCCCCCGAGGGCCAAGTGCTCCTGAGGACCATGGCGGGCGGGGCGAGGGCCCCTTCCATTGCGATGCTCGAAGATGGTAAACTTCTTGAAACCGTGCTCTCGGAGCTCAAGGAAATCGCCGGGGTGAAGGGAGATCCGGAGTTCGTGAAGATATTCAGACATGACCAGGCCATACCCCAGTACGCGCTGGGGCACCCGAGGAGGCTCGCGGATATCGAGGAGCGCATGTCCAGGCACCGGGGGCTCTACGTCACCGGCAACGCCCTCAGGGGCGTGAGTTTCAACGACTGTATCGAAAACTCGTACAAGCTTGCCATGAGGATACTGGAGGAGAACGCATGAGGGGAGGCGCGGCTCTCGCTTTCGCGCTCGCCCTGACGCTTCTTTGCACCATCCTGGCCGGAGGAGTCCGGGCCGGGGAGCCCAGGTCGAGGGAGTTTTCGAAGGAGGAGATACAGAAGATGGCCGAGACTAGGGCGATAATCGAGACAACGCTGGGGGAGATGGAGATTAAGTTCTTTCCCGAAAAGGCCCCCAACCACGTGAACAACTTCATCTCTCTTGCCAAGACGGGCTTTTACAACGGCACAACGTTCCACAGGGTCATTCCCGGCTTCATGATACAGGGGGGAGACCCCAAGTCGAAGGACGCGGCCAACCGCGCGGCCCACGGCACCGGAGGGCCGGGCTATACGCTCAAGGCCGAGTTCAACGACATATCGCACAAGAGGGGCATCGTCTCAATGGCCCGCTCGCAGGACCCCGACAGCGCGGGCTCGCAGTTCTTCATCTGCGTTGCCGACGCCCCCTGGCTTGACGGAAAGTACACGGTCTTCGGAGAGCTGGTCTCCGGCATGGACGTCGCCGACAGGATAGTGAGCCAGCCCCGCGACACGCGGGACAACCCGATAGAGCGCGTGGAGATAAACGTAAGGATTGTCGACCCGGCCGAAGAACCCCCCGCCGGGGCGAAGGAGCGCCCGTAGGGGCAGGGGGAGACTCCCCGGAACAGGGAAAGGAGGGCTTTTGTGATGGAAGAGAACGATATCGTGAAGATCCTTTCGACGGAGAACGAGGAATACCGCAAGCTCGGCGAGGAGCACAAGACGCTGGAGCAGCTTCTCGAGGAGTTCAACGGAAGGATCTACCTCACCCCCGACGAGGAGATGGAAAGAAAGAGGATACAGAAGCTCAAGCTTCTTAAGAAAGACCGCATGGCCGCCATCATCAGGGACTTCAAGGCAAGAGGGAATTACAACTAGGCTTTTTTAGGACATCTTTAATCTCATCAAGAGGCGGCTCGCCTCCCCGCCGGGGGCGGGCCCGCGGAGGAGGAGTAGGGCTCAAATGGCCAGGATGAGGAGCAGCGCCATAAAGAAGGGCATAGAGCGGGTCCCCCACAGGGCCCTTCTTTACGCCACGGGCATCCCGCGGAGCGAGATGGGCAAGCCCTTCGTCGGCATAGCCTCGAGCTTCACTGACATAATCCCGGGGCACATAGGGATGCGGGACCTCGAGCGCTTCATCGAAAAGGGCGTGCATACCGGAGGGGGCTACCCCTTCCTCTTCGGCGTCCCGGGCATATGCGACGGCATCGCCATGGGGCACAAGGGCATGCACTACTCCCTGCCCTCGCGCGAGCTTATAGCCGACATGGTGGAGACCGTGGCGGAGGCCCACAGGCTGGACGGCCTGGTGCTCCTCACCAACTGCGATAAGATAACCCCCGGCATGCTCATGGCCGCCGCCAGGGTGGACGTCCCCACCATCGTGGTTACCGCCGGGCCGATGCTCTCGGGCCGCCTGAGGGGAAAGAGGCTCTCCCTGGTGAACGACACCTTCGAGGCAGTGGGGAAGCTAAAGGCGGGCAGGCTCAAGGCCCCGGAGGTCGAGGAGATCGAGATGTGCGCCTGTCCCGGCGCGGGCTCCTGCCAGGGGATGTACACGGCCAACACCATGGCCTGCGTGACCGAGGCCCTGGGGATGAGCCTCCCGGGCTGCGCCACAGCCTTGGCCGTCTCAAGCGCCAAGCGGAGGATCGCCTTCGAGAGCGGGAAGCGCCTGGTGGAGCTCGTGAAAAAGGGAATCACCCCGCGCTCCATCATGAGGAAGGGCGCCTTCGAAAACGCCATAATGGTGGACCTGGCCCTGGGGGGCTCGACGAACACCGCCCTCCACATACCGGCCATCGCCCACGCCGCGGAGGTGCCCCTTGAGCTTGAGGCCTTCGACAAGCTAAGCAAGACCACGCCGCACATCGCCAACATGCTCCCCGGCGGAGAGCACTACCTCGAGGACCTTGACGTCGCGGGCGGAATCCCCGCGGTTATGAACAGGCTCAGGGGCAGGCTCAAGAAGATGCGCACCGTAAGCGGCATGTCCACCGAGCATATCGCCGCCAACGCCGAGGTCAGGGACGGCGATCCGGCGCGGCCCGACCCGGACCTTGCGACAGCCGTGTCGGCGGGCATGATGCGGTTTGCGGGGAAGGCGAAGGTCTTCGAGTCCGAGGAGCGGGCCATGAAGGCAATAATGGCCCGCGAGGTCAGGTCCGGCCAGGTGGTGGTGATAAGGTACGAGGGCCCAAAGGGGGGGCCGGGCATGAGGGAGATGCTCTCGCCCACGGCGGCCATCGCCGGCATGGGGCTCAGCGAGTCGGTGGCCCTTATTACCGACGGCAGGTTCTCGGGTGGCACCCGGGGCCCCTGCATAGGGCACATATCGCCCGAGGCCATGGAGGGCGGAGCCATAGCCCTGGTCAGGGACGGCGACACCATCAGGATAGACATCCCACGCCGAAGGCTCGACCTCGACGTCCCGGCCTCGGAGCTCGAAGCGAGGAGGAAGAGCTGGCGTCCCCCGGCGCCGAAGATAAAGAAGGGCTGGCTCGCCCGATACGCCTGTCAGGTCAGCTCCGCGGCCTCCGGGGCGGTGATGCGCCCCTGCACCGATTGACAGCGATTTCCCCGGACGCCTTCCCCCCCGACATGGACCCGGTTGCTTAACCCCGGCTGATTTTGTGTTAAAATATGCCCTAACTCACTTAAGAGGAGAGAGAAGTTGACGAAGATGACCGGAGCAGAGATAGTCTTAGAGAGCCTGAAGCGGGAGGGCGTCAAGCACATCTTCGGCTACCCGGGCGGCGTCGTGCTCAACCTCTTCGACCTCCTGTACGACGAAAAGGACATTCAGCTCATACTGACCAGGCACGAGCAGGGTGCCGTGCACGCCGCCGACGGCTACTCCCGCTCGAGCGGAAAGCCCGGCGTGGTGCTGGTGACCTCGGGCCCCGGGGCGACCAACACCGTGACCGGCATCGCCACGGCCTCCATGGACTCCGTGCCCCTGGTGGTGATGTCGGGGCAGGTGCCCACCATGCTCATAGGAAACGACGCCTTCCAGGAGGCGGACATAGTCGGGATAACGAGGCCCTGCACGAAATACAACTTCCTCATTAAGGACGTGGACGAGCTTTCCGCGACCATCAAGGAGGCCTTCTACATCGCCACCTCCGGCAGGCCGGGCCCCGTGCTCATCGACCTGCCCAAGGACGTAACCTCCGGCAAGGGGGAGTTCAAGTGGCCCAAGGCGGACATCCGCAGCTACAGGCCCACTTACGAGGGCAACAAGTGGATGATAGCCAAGGCCGCAAACCTCATCACCAAGGCCACCCGGCCGGTCATAATAGCCGGCGGCGGCGTCATCATATCCGGCGCCCACAAGGAGCTCAAGGACCTGGCCGCCTATTCCGAGATCCCCGTGGCCATGACGCTCATGGGCCTCGGGGCCTTCCCGGGCTCGCACAAGCTTTCGCTGGGCATGCCGGGCATGCACGGCACCTACTACGCCAACAAGGCCATCCAGGAGGCGGACCTCATAATCGCCGTGGGCATGCGCTTCGACGACAGGGTCACGGGGAGAACCGACGCCTTCGCCCCCCACGCCAAGGTTATCCACGTGGACATTGACCCCACGTCAATAAGGAAGAACGTGAGGGTGGACATCCCCGTGGTGGGCGACGCGCGGAAGATACTCGCCGTCATGCACCAGATTCTTAAGGAGTCCGACAAGAAGCAGTGGAGCGCCGTCAGGAAGAAATGGCTCAAGCAGGTGGAGGCGTGGAAGAGCGAGAGGCCCCTCTCCTACACCGCCAGCGACGAGGTGATAAAGCCCCAGTTCGTGGTGGAGAAGATATACGAGCTTACGAAGGGCGACGCCATCATAACCACCGAGGTGGGCCAGAACCAGATGTGGGCGGCCCAGTTCTACAAGTACGACAAGCCAAGGAGGCTCCTGACCTCAGGCGGCCTGGGCACCATGGGCTACGGCTTCCCGGCCGCCATAGGGGCGCAGTTCGCCTTCCCCGACTCGCTCGTCATCGACATTGCGGGCGACGGGAGCATCCAGATGAACATCCAGGAGCTCGCCACGGCGGTGATAAACAAGCTGCCCGTGAAGGTGGCCATACTGAACAACCGCTACCTCGGCATGGTCAGGCAGTGGCAGGAGCTCTTCTTCGGCGAGCGCTACTCGCACACGAACCTCGACGTGACGCCGGACTTCGTGAAGGTGGCCGAGGCCTACGGCGCCGTGGGCTTGAGGGCGACGAAGCCCTCGGAGGTGGAGCCCGTGCTAAAGGAGGCCTTCAAGACGAAGCAGCCCGTGTTCATGGACTTCGTGGTGGACTGGAAGGAGAAGGTCTACCCCATGGTCCCGGCGGGGGCGGCCATTGACCAGATGCTCTTCGAAGAGGTGGAGAAGGCCGGGAAGAAGAAGTCCAAGCTCAGGGCGGTGAAATAGGATGAGGCATACGATATCGCTTCTGGTGGAGAACAAGTTCGGGGTGCTCTCGAGGATATCCGGTCTCTTCAGCGGGAGGGGCTACAACATAGAGAGCCTCTCGGTGGGCGAGACCCTGGATCCGCTGCTTGCCCAGATGACCATAGTCACCAGCGGGGACGACCAGATAATCGAGCAGATCACCAAGCAGCTCAACAAGCTCATAGACGTGGTGAAGGTCACCGACATGGTGGAGTTCGACCACGTGGAGCGCGAGATGATACTGATAAAGGTCACCCCCAAGGTCGACAGGAAGGTAGAGGCCCTCAGGCTCTGCGAGATATTCCGGGGCAGGGTGGTGGACTCCTCGGAGAGGACCTTCACCATGGAGGTAACCGGGGACGAGGACAAGATAAGGGCCTTCATCAACCTCATGAGGCCCATGGGCATCAAGGAGATGGTCAGGACCGGCAAGGTGGCCATCCAGCGCGAGGGCTCGGCCAAGTAAGACTCAGCGCTCGCAGATAAAATCGGCGTGAAGCGGGGCCCTTCCAGGGCCCCGCTTTTATTACCCTGCGGCCCTTATTCCTCTACCTCGGCGGGGGTGACCACGGCCATCACCACTAGCCTTTCGCCCGCGTCGGCCCGGAAGCCGTGGGGCACCATGGGGTCGCAGAGGATGCCGGTCTTCGCGCTGGCCTTTATCTCCTCCTCGCCCACTATTACGGTGCCGCTTCCTTCCACGCAGTACATCAGGAGCCTCAGGGGGGCCTTGTGGGGCTTAAGCTCCTGGCCGGGCTCCAGGCACATGAGGGCCACCCTCATCTCCGGCGTGTCGGCCAGCATTTCCCTCGATATCTTGTCGGGGTAAAACTTTATGAGTTCCTTGAGGTCCAGAACCTTGTACATGCCGCACACTCCTTTTCTTGGGGTTTTCGTTAACTGAATTTTATCATCTAAGCGGCAAGATGGCTATGACGCGAGTCATACGGAGAAATAATACCTCTAATGCGGATACTTTGGGCCGGGGAGAAGGATTACTCCCTTATGAGGCCTATTTCGCGCTCCGTTTTCTCAGGAGGGGGCCGGCAAGGAGAAGGGCGATGCCCACGGTGAGGGCCGAGTCTGCCACATTGAAGGCCGGCCAGTGGTGGGAGCCCGCGTGGAGGTCCAGGAAGTCCCGGACGTATCCGAGGGCGAGCCTGTCTATGAGGTTTCCCGCGGCCCCGGCGAGCACCAGGGAGAGGCCCGCGGTCCCGTCCCTCTCCCTGAGAATGAGAAAGGTTATGAGGACGATGGCCACGAGTGAGACGGCGATGAAGAAGGCGTTTCCCATGGAGGTGAATAGCCCGAAGGCGGCGCCCGTGTTCCTGACGTTGGCGAGGTTCAGGAAGGGGAGCACCACCAGGGGGGTGAAGGGGTCTATGTGTTTGGCAGCGAGGTACTTGCTAAGCTGGTCCAGTAAGACCACCGGCGGGAATACCAGCAGAAAGATAGTCCTTCGGCTCATTTAATGTGGCCGTAGCACTTGGCGCAGACCTCGGGGGCGTCGGCGAAGGAGCCCACCGAGGTGCTCCGGTTCCAGCAGCGCTGGCACTTTTCGCCCTCGGCCTTCTCGATAAGCACCCACAGTTCAGAGACTTCCGAAGGAGCATATACTTCACGACCTGCCGGGGATGAACCTTTGGGCATCAGCTCCGCCTGTGAGACTATGAAGAGGGCGGGCAGAAATTCTCTGTATGCGTCCAGAAGGTCAGACGTTTCGCCTCCGGCATAAAGTACGACTTTCGCTTCAAGCGAGTTGCCTATGAATTTCTCCGCCCGCTTGATTTCAAGGGCCTTGAGCACCTCATCTCTTATCCCGATGAGCTTTTCCCACCTCTTTTCGAGCTCCTCGTCCATGAGGCTCTCGTCGGCCTCCGGGAAGTCGGCGAGGAAGACGCTCTCTGCGGGCTTCTCACCCAGGGACTGCCAGATCTCCTCGGCCGTAAAGGAAAGCACCGGGGCCATGAGCCTCGTCATCGTGGTGAGCACGTCGCTAAGCACGCGCTGGGCGGCCCGCCTCTCGGGGGAGTCCGCCCTGAAGGTGTAGAGCCTGTCCTTGAGGATGTCGAGGTAGAAGGAGCTCATGTCGACGATGCAGAAGTTATAGAGCCTGTGGTAGACCTCGTGAAAGTCGAAGCTCTCGTAGGCCTGCGTGACCTTCCGGGTGAGGCCGTGGAGGCGCGAGAGGGCCCAGCGGTCTATCTCCATGGGCTCGCCTGGGCTGCCGTCGTAGTCGTAGAGGTTCCCAAGGAGGAACCGGGCGGTGTTCCTTATCTTCCTGTAGGCCTCCGTGAGGCGGGCCACTATCTCGCCGGATATCCTCACGTCGCCCCGGTAGTCCTCGGCCGATACCCAGAGCCTCAGGATCTCCGCGCCCGTCTGCTTGATGACGTCCTGGGGGGCTACGACGTTTCCCAGGCTCTTGGACATCTTCTTCCCCTGGCCGTCCACCGTGAAGCCGTGGGTCAGGACCACCCCGTAGGGGGCCTTGCCCCGGGTGCCCACGGACTCAAGGAGGGAGCTCTGGAACCAGCCCCTGTGCTGGTCGGAGCCCTCGAGGTAGAGGTCGGCGGGCCAGCCGAGGCCCCGCTCCGGCGTGAGCACGGCGGCGTGGCTCACGCCTGAGTCGAACCAGACGTCCAGGATGTCCATCTCCTTCTTAAAGGAGGCTCCGCCGCACTTCCTGCACTTGTAACCCCCAGGGAGGAACTCTCCGGCCTCCTTGGTGAACCACACGTCCGCGCCGTGCTCCCGGACGAGGCCTGCGGTCCTTTCGAAGAAGGCCTCGTCGGCTACAATCTCGCCGCAGCCCGGGCAGGTGAGGACCGTGATGGGCACCCCCCAGGCCCTCTGGCGCGAGATGCACCAGTCGGGCCTCCGCTGGAGCATGCCGTATATCCTCTCCTTCCCCCAGGCGGGGATCCACCGGACCCTGTTTATCTCCTCCAGGCACTTCTCCCGCAGGCCGTTTGTCTTCATGGAGATGAACCACTGCTCCGTGGCCCTGAATATGACGGGCTTCTTGCACCGCCAGCAGTGGGGGTAGGAATGGCTTATGTTCTCCCTGTGGAGGAGGGCGCCGCGTTCCTTGAGCATGTCTATTATGCGCTCGTTGGCCTTGAAGACGAACTCTCCCTCTAGCTCCTCCACCCCCGTGCCCTCGAACCTCCCGCGGTCGTCTACGGGGGCGAAGACCTCGAGGCCCTCCTTGAGGCCCGCTGCGTAGTCGTCCTCGCCGTGGCCAGGGGCGATGTGCACCACCCCGGAGCCCTCTTCCGTGCTCACGAAATCGGCTTCTATTATCTTCGACTTGCGATCAATAAATGGATGCTTCGCTTGTAAGCCCTTCAAATCATTACCGGGGAAGATTCTGTAGACATTATTCGTTGGAAGTATCCCCTGCTCATGAAGCCTTTTTACCAAGTCGTCGGCAACAATGACAAATTCTTTCTGTTCTTTATCCAGTACGGCAGCGTAATTGATATTGCCCCTTACTGCGAGCGCCAGATTCGCTGGCAGAGTCCAGGGTGTGGTTGTCCAGATGAGAATAAAATATTTCTTGCCCGCCTCAAGTTTTAACCTGTTAGTAGCGTCTTTTTCACTTAGCTCAAACTTGACGAACACCGACGGCGATTCCTTGTCGGCGTACTCCACCTCGGCCTCCGCCAGAGCCGTGACGCAGGAGGGACACCAGTGAACGGGCTTCTTTCCCCTGTAGAGGCTCCCCCGCCTCACGAACTCGAAGAGCTCCCCGACGATGGTTGCCTCGTAGTCGTAGGACATCGTGAGGTAGGGGTTTTCCCAGTCGCCGAAGACGCCCAGCCGCTTGAACTCCTCGCGCTGGATGTCGAGGAACTTCTCGGCATACTCCCGGCAGAGCCGCCTCTTTTCGAGGACGTCCATCTCGTGCTTCTTCTTTCCGAGCTTCTTGTCCACCTCGAGCTCGATGGGAAGGCCGTGGCAGTCCCAGCCGGGCACGTAGGGGGCGCTGTGGCCCCTCATGGACTTGTACTTTACGATTATGTCCTTGAGTATCTTGTTCAGGGCGTGGCCGATGTGGATGCGGCCGTTTGCGTAGGGGGGGCCGTCGTGGAGGATGTAGGCCCTGCCGCCAGCATTCTTTTCCTGCACCTTCCGGTATACGTCGACGGACTGCCAGAACGCAAGAGTCTCCGGCTCCTTCTGGGGGAGGCTCGCCTTCATGGGAAAGCCGGTTTTAGGCAGATTCAGGGTGTCCTTTAGGTCTCTTTCCATTTACCGTCTCTATCTGAATTAAGGTAGTTCCGGGTCCGCCGCCGGGCGGTGTGAGCAGCGTTTCCGGGGATCCTCTCAAGGAGGCGAGTTCCACCGGGATGCCGCCTCTCTGCTATTTTTCTTCCTTCTGCTCCTTTTCGGACATGAGCTTCTGGGTGGCCTGGGCGGGGACCTCCTCGTAGTGCGAGAACTCCATGGTATATACGCCCCTGCCGGCCGTCATGCTCTGAAGCTGGTTTGCGTATATGAGCAACTCGGCCATGGGCACGAGGGCCGAGATCTTCTGGTTGTTGCCCTCCTGGTCCATGCCCTGGACCTTACCCCTCTTGGAGTTGAGGTCTCCGATTATCGTCCCCAGGGTCTCGTCGGGCACCGTTATGAGGACCTTCATTATGGGCTCCAGTATCACCGGCCTGGCTTCGGCCACGGCCTTCTTTATGGCAAGCGAGCCGGCTATCTTGAAGGCCATTTCAGAGGAGTCCACGGAATGGTAGGAGCCGTCGTAGAGGGTCACCTGGACGTCCACCATCGGGTAGCCCGCGTAGATCCCCTGCTTCATGGCCTCCTGTATCCCCTTGTCCACGGCGGGGATGTATTGCCTGGGTATCGACCCGCCCACTATCTTGTCGACGAACTCGTAGCCCGTCCCCCTCGGCAGGGGCTTGATCTCGATGAAGCAGTCGCCGAACTGGCCCCTTCCGCCGGTCTGCTTCTTGTACCTGCCCTGGGCCTTGGCGGTCTTGGCTATGGTCTCGCGGTAGGGTATCTTCGGGGACTTCATGGCCACCTCTACCCCGAACTTACGCTTGAGCTTCTCCAGGGTAACCTCCAGGTGCTGCTGCCCCATGCCGGCGAGTATCATCTCGCCCGCCTCCTCGTCGCGGTGGAACCTCAGCACCGGGTCCTCGTCCAGTATCCGCTGAAGCCCCGTGGAGACCTTGTCCTCGTCTCCCTTGCTCTTGGGCTCGATGGCGTAGGATATCAGGGGCTCGGCGAACTCCACCTTGGGAAGTACGATGGGGCTTCCCTCGTCCGCGAGGGTGTCGCCCGTGTGTGTGTCCTTGAGCTTCGTCACCACGCCCATCTCGCCGGGGCCCAGCTCCTGGGCCGGCGTCTGCTTCTTGCCCAGGAGGTGGAATATCTGGCCGATGCGCTCCTTGGCCCCCGTGGCGGCGTTCAGGACGTTGGAGTCCGCCTTCAGGTTGCCTGAATATACCCGGAACATCGTGAGCTTTCCGGCGAAGGGGTCGGCCACGGTCTTGAAGACGTAGGCCGCCAGGGGCTCGCCCTCCAGGGGCTTGCGCTCCGCCTCGGAGCCGTCCTTGGGGTTTACGCCCTTGATGGGGCTTATCTCCGCCATCTCCACGGGCGAAGGAAGCAGGGCGGCCACGGCGTCAAGCAGGGGCTGCACACCGATGTTCTTCTGGCCCGAGCCGCAGAGCACCGGCACGAAGGCCCGCTCGAGCACCCCCTTGCGGACGCCTCCGGTTACCTCCTCGTCGGAGAGCTCGCCGCCCTCGAGGTATTTTTCGAGCAGCGAGTCGTCGGACTCGGCCACCTTCTCGACGAGCTTCTTCCGGAACTCCTCCACCGTGGCCGAGACGTCGCCCGGAACGTCGCCCTCCTTGGGCTTTCCCTCCTCGAACGTGTAGGCCTTCATCCTCAGGAGGTCCACAACGCCCTTCAGGGCCTCGCCAGAGCCGACGGGCACTTGAAGCGGGATGGCCTCCTTCTGGGTCGTCGTCGCTATCGCCTCCACGGCGGCGCCGAAGTCGGCGGCCTCGCGGTCCATCTCGTTTATGAAGGCCAGCACCGGGATGCCGAGCTCCGAGGCGTATCCCCAGAGCTTTTCGGTCTCGCCCTTGACGCCGCTTACGGCGCCTGTGACCATAACCGCGCCGTCGGCGGCGCGCAGGCTGCCCTTTGAGTCTTCGAGGAAGTTTATGAAGCCGGGGGTGTCTATGATGTTTACGCGGTGGCCGTTCCAGTCCAGGTAGGCCAGGGACGAGGAAATGCTTATCTGTTTCGCCGTCTCTTCGGGCTCGAAGTCCGTCGTGGCGGTGCCGTCCGCCACTGAGCCCATCCTGTCTATGGCCCCGGCGTCGAAGAGCATGGCCTCGACCAGGGTGGTCTTGCCTCCGCCGCCGTTACCGATTACAGCCACATTGCGAATCTTTCCGGTTTCGACCTTAGCCATCACGTCCCCCTATGTAGAAGTATTTGTCATTCGAGTATCTCCTTGACCACCGGCCTGTAGCCGGTGCTCTTCTCGGCGCCCTTAGACCACAGCTTCACCACTATGAAGGAGAGCGCGAAGGCCCCGAAGGCGAAGATGGCCGAAACCAGGTCGGAGTCCAGGCCCCACCTGGCCCCCACGAGCTCCTTCCCCGCTATCGCCCCCGCTATGAGGGCCACGGCGGGAAGCCCGTAGATCATTATCGAGCCCTTGACGTAGGAGTAGGCCTGGAGCTCCACCCTGACTCTCTGGCCGACCTTGGCGCCGGCCTCGTTCAGGGCCTCGATCTCAGCCCCCCCTCCCTTTATCGTGCAGGTGCCGGCGGTGCAGTGCTCGCAGGCGCTCTTTTTCGTGACCACGACAGTGGCCAGCGGGCCCTGGATGCTCTTTACCGAACCGACCTCTTCCATAGGTAAATAGGAAACTAAGGCATTATTCTAACACACGCCGGATTACGGAGGAAATCCCGGCGCGGCACGGGAGGGGCCTCCCCGCGCCCCGGCGGGGAGGTGGGGGCGGCCTATGGCCTTTCGCAGGCTACAGGTGCTCGACCTCGTCGGCCTTTTCTTCCTTCGGAGCCTCCTCGGGCTTCTTGAGCCTGGACTCCAGGTATTCCCTGGCGAGGTCCCTGGCCCCGAGGCCGAAGGCCAGGGCGAGCGTGAGCACCGCGCCGCCAAAGACGATGGCGAAGGCGGCCACCACGGTCTCCCTGCCTATCTCGAGCTGCTCCAGGGCCATCGACACCGTAAGGGCCAGCACCGAGATCCTCGTTAGCCTCCCGATAAGGTGCGAGGACTTTATGCCGGCGTTTACAGAGGCTATGAGGACGGCCCGGGCCAGGAAATTGCTCAGCACGTAGCCCACGAACACTATGACCAGCGCCACGAGTATGTTCGGCACGTAGAGGAAGAACTCCCTCGTGAGCTCGTCCACCTGGGGCACCTGGAGGGCGCCCAGGGCGATGATGAAGAAGACCAGCACCGTGAGCCAACCCAGCACCTTGGCCACAAGGAGCGAAACGGGGTCCTTGATGCCCCCCTTCCTGAGCATCTCCGAAAACTCGCTCCTCTCGCAGTGGACGTCGAGCCTAACCAGCCCGAGGAGCTTGTGGACCAGGACCTTGACGAAGTGCCCGAGCACGAAGCCCACGACCACTATCAGGGCGAAGCTCAGGATGTTCGTCAGGTAATGGAGCAGGTTGTCGAAAAAGCTCTCGAAGGGCTCCACTATCTTGTTTATGAAATTTTCCATTGTGCTGCCCTCCCTTTCCTTATTCCCACAATTCTATGAGTTCGGACTTCTTTTCCTCGAACTTCAGGCACAGGTCCTCGAGCATCTTCTCCACCTCCGTGGCGTTGGCGTTGAGGGCCTCGTTTATGAACGAGGCCACCCGCGCGAGGTACAGCGGTGTCAGGGACTTAAGAAGATGCGTCTTGTTTATGTTCGTCCTGTGGTATGCGAAAGCGAAGTGGTAGATGGTCTCGGCCCATATGTCGGGGGGGAGCCTGAACTCCTGCCAGGGCTCGGCCTTCAGGGAATGGAGGAACCATATGAGCGAGGCGGGAAGGGCCGACTGCCAGATCGAGCCCAGCTCTTCCCTGCCGAGGATGAATTTGTCTATCATGCGTTTTATGTCTACGTGCAGGGGCTCGAGGCCCACGTCGTAGCGGAAGCCGAACATCTCGGTGGGCTCGGAGCCCCGCACTTCCTTCCAGCTGTCCTCGTACTTCTCCATCAGGTCGAAGAGCACTCCCACCACCTGGCTGAGCATCTCGCTGAGGTCCGAGGAGGGCTCCTTGGGGGCGTGTATCTTCGCTCCCAGGAAGGACTGGCAGACCTTGAAGCCGTTGGCCACGGCGGTGGTGGTCATCCATATGTCCACCCCGAAACGGGCGATGTCGGACTCCCAGACGCTTTCGTCCTCCAGGTAGCGCCTAGCCATCTCCCCGGTGAATCCGAAGTCCCCCCCTATGGGCTGCCTTATGCGCTTTCCGTAGAGGGCCCTGGTGAGGGGATACACTATCGAGTTCGTTATGGTCCCGTCGAACTTGTGCCTGAGGTAGTAGGGGGCACAGAAGTCGTACCCCTCCTTCAGCAC
>JARRNG010000030.1:0-14638 GCA_037385265.1 Nitrospirota bacterium | reverse complement strand
AAGTTCTTCCAATTGTTCGCCTAGGGGATAGCCGCTGATTGCGATAACTTTCACGTGAGGATTTATCTTTTTGACCTCACGGCAAAGTTCCAGCCCTCCCATCTCGGGCATCACAATATCGGTGACAATCAAGGATATCTCGTTTCTGCGTCTGCGGAAGAGCTCAAGTGCGTCAGTGCCGTTCGTTGCAGTTATGAGCTTGTAGCCCAGTCCGCTGAGGATACGTCGGGAAAGATTCAGTACCGCTTCGTCGTCCTCTACAATCATTATCGTTTCGCCGTGACCTTCAAGTGGCGATTCTGGCGCTTCTTCCGGACTGGTCTCCTCTGGAGCGTGTACTGCAGACAAGTATAGCGTAAAGGCAGTGCCCACTTCGGGGCTGCTCTTGACATCAATAAATCCGCCATGTTGAGTGACTATGCCGTAGACCTGTGAGAGCCCAAGCCCGGTTCCCCTACCAATCCCTTTAGTGGAAAAAAAGGGCTCGAAGACCTTGGGCAGGACTTCCGGAGGAATGCCTTCCCCGGTGTCCACGACTGAGAGCGTTACCCAGTCGCCCGGGGGCATGTCGAGAAGCGGCGGTTTATCGCCGGGCTTGAGACTCAGCCTTGAAAGTCCGAAGCTCAGCTTGCCACCCTGTGGCATTGCGTCACGGGCGTTCACCGCCAAGTTGGCCAGAACCTGCTGCATCTTAGTGGGGTCAGCGGACACGAGGTATTCGCCTGGTTCATAATTAACAGCAATCTTTATGTTCTCGGGGATTGTCCTTCTAATGAATTCTGTGAACTCCGAAACGAAGATTATCAGATTGATTACCTCGGGCTCGCTTGCCGAAAGACGACTGAAGTCAAGCATCTGGCGTATAAGGTTGGCTGCCCTATGTCCGCTCTCGTGAATAATTTCAACAGCCTTACCTGCCTCCTCTGGTAACCCAGCGTCCTTCAGCATCTCGATATATCCAATAATAATCGTAAGGATGTTATTGAAGTCGTGAGCTATTCCTGCGGCAAGCTTACCCACCGCAGCCAGTCTTTCTTGTTGATGTATATGCTCTTTGAACTCGCTCTCCTCGGTAACGTCCTTTAGCACAAGAACTATCCCACCTGGAGAATCAGTCTGCCCGATGAGTCTCGCGGCAGCCTGAAATACACTCTTCTTCTGTCCGGGAACCTCTATCTCATGCCATATAATATGGGGTGGCGAAACGAGCAGGTCTTCAAGTAGATGACCCCTTATTTCCTTAATTACATCCCCTGTCTCAGCCCCCGAGAGAGTTTTTAGGTACTTGTTCCCGATAGGGTTGGCAAGCACCACGCGGTTTTCCACATCCAGAAGAACGACACCCTCGGGCATGTGGTCAACGAGGGCATTAAGCGTGGTAAGAAGTTTGCGAAGTTCTGAAGTGCGCTCCTCCACGCGAACTTCTAGCTCGTCGCGAGCTTTTCTCAATGCTTCGCTTGAGGAGACAACCTCTTCGGTAAGGATCTGGAATCTCTCCTCAAGGATGTCCATTTCGTCTCCTCTCTGGTGCTCCTGGGGGTTCCCGCCGAGGGCACGCGTCGAAAACTCATTCACCCGGCCCGTGAGGCGGACTATTCGCCTCGTAATCATTAGCATTATCAGAGCGAAAGATAGTATGAACATCGTCGCTATCATGGCGTTTTGCAGCCTGTCGCGAGGAAGTATTGACTGTGTCAATGCGTCTACCTGGTCCTTGGAGACGATAGCTGCAAAGCCAATCCCGAGGTCCGAAGCGCCATAGTCGAAGAACCCCTTGCCGGTTATATAGTATCGACCTTCAAGGTCTTCAAGCAGGGTACCTGGAGGCAGGAGTTCAGGGGCTGAGGAAGCGATTATGCGTGGGTCTTCGCCACTTACCAAAGCAACGAATCGCCCGGGCTTGGGGATTCCCTGAGAGTCGGTGAGAAACTCCTCATCCAGGGGGCTTGCTAGCATGAGCGTGGCTATCGTGCTACCCCCGCTCCTCACAGACTCCGAGGTTACAAGGAACGGCTTTCCATCTATCTCGGTCATAAAGCTCTGATTGTGACTCAGTTGACGCAGGATAACCGATGGATTGAGAAGAGCGTCGGGAGGTGGCTTGGGCTCTCCTAGATAGACTTCTCTAACCCTGCCCTCACCATCGAGTAAAAGGGCGTAACGAACTTCGACCACTAGCCTCATCACAGAACCCCTCGGAAGCCAACCAGGGAGTACCTTGTGATATTCGATTTTTGAGACTTCTCCAGACCAACTGGGACTCTCGATATAATCGACGAACCCTTTCTGTGAGATAAAGAGCTTTGCGGCTTGGCTATGGGACTTGACGTAATTGTCGAAGGCTTTTCGCTGTTCGACAGCCTCAAGTCCCATTGTCTCCATCAGGTAGTTTTCGAAGGTACGAGTAAACATCCTCGTGCCAAAGTAATCCGAAGCAAACCAGACGACGGCACCCACGCTAATTGTCACCAGCACTATCTTAGTGGTAAGAGGGATACGATGAAAAATGCGCTCTTTCAGGCCGCTTGTCATGTTCAGGCCTCTATTCGGGCTCACCCACCAGCTCGTCGCCCTCAAATTTCCATCCGGTTTTCCTGAGACTTGATGCTGGCACGATTCCAAATCTTTTCTCTAGCAAGCCGGAGTTCTCCAGTAAGTAGTCCACCAGTTCGCCAGCCAGCCGATTCTCGTTCTTCCCCTTCCAGGTAGTAAGGACGAGGGTGCGATAGAAGGGGTACCTCCCGTACTGAACGCTGGAAGGGTGCGCAGGGTCGACGCCGTCCACTTTGAGCATCTTTACGCTTATTGCGCCATACTTCCTTATCATCTGGATGGCCTCGTATCCTATAGCCCTTGGATTGTTAGCCACGAGGGTTATCATGTCGGGGATTGTACCCACTTCCTCGAGTCTGGGACTGAAAAGGTCCTCGTTGCCCAGAAGCAGACGCCAGTGGCCCGGCCTCAGCTTACAGTGAAGGCGTCCAACGGGCTGAATGGAGACGTCATCACCTCCAAGCTCGGCCCAGCTGAATACAAGGCCTCGGAAAACGCGCCTCGCATCCTCCAACTTTATGTCGTCAACAGGGTTATTGGGATGCACGATAAGAGCGATTGGCTCGACCCCCAGGGTGTGAAACTCGACCCCGGGAAGCCTGTCGAGTTCTCCGGGTGGACAGCAGAAACCGGCAATATCAACGGCTTTTCTCAAAAGTCTGCCGGCAGATGTGCCGCATGTCCCTTCACTAACCGATATCTTCACATTGCGCTCCCTGGCAAACTTATTAATAAGAGGCAATATCGCAGGGAAGAGATGCTGGTCCAACGTCACCGCGAGGTCGGAGCCCGCGGCTTCTGGCTCGTACTCGATGGGGTCCTCAAGCCATTTCTTAGGCATTTCATAAACCTTGGACGGGTCACTGAAGGCGGGACCCTCAAGAGACTCCTCCGGCTGAGCTTGGGCCCAGACAGAGGACGCAAGAGCCACTATTATAGAAAATACTGCAACAAACTTAAGGGCTTCTGCCACAACCTTTCCCATGGTAGCACCATCTGCAACAGAGCTTCTTGCTTTTAGATTATTACACGCAGGAGTCTATTACAAGGTCATACCTGTAGATTTTGAACTTCTGGACCACAGTTTTTTGCTTTTTTCTCGGATGCGAGAGAACATCTGAGGGAGGTCCAGGGTTTATGCCCATCGCGTTTATCTTCTGGGGTCCTTGGGGCTCATCCATTCTCGGCCATTATCCGTGTTCTTCCTAGCATTGAAAGGTCTTACCTATTTATAAATAATATTTTACTTAAGAAATTGCTCTTGACAATGGCAAATAGTTTAGTAATCTTAACTTAGGGGTTTAGATATCATATTAATCCTAAACAATGGGTCTTTATGGGCTACGGACGTAGAATGGTATTCACTATGAATAAAGGCCTATCAGTTTGCAAATGGCAGGTCGGACTTCTGTCTCTGGTCATTAGGATAAAACGGAAGAGAGCACCTATTTTAATCTACGGCATCAATGATTATGCTTGACTTAGTAATATACATTAGTCAACTAGTATAGCAAGGGGGGATAACATGAAAAGTCTAATGATGATAATTGTATTTGTTACCATCTCGATTCTGGTATCGGGTGGCACACTTAACGCCGCCGACATCGTGCCGCCGGTTATTGACCTACCCGGCACGCAGCCAAATGAGGTGGGCAACCTGGAGTCACCCAACAAGTGCGACAACTGCCACGGCGGGTATAACATCTCCGTGGAGCCCGCCCACAACTGGCGGGGGAGCATGATGGCAAACGCGGGCCGGGATCCCATCTTCTGGGCTACCTTGGCCATAGCCGAACAGGACTTTGACGGTGCAGGCGACCTATGTATCCGCTGCCACAGCACCGGGGGCTGGCTAGCCGGACGCTCAACGCCAACAGATGGCTCGGGTCTGGCTGCCGGCGACTCCGACGGCGTGGAGTGCGAATATTGCCATAAGATGACAAACCCGGACAACACCGAGCACTTGGGCGAGCAGAATCTATTCTTCCCGGCTAACGATCCAGAGAACTCCACGATAGGCTTTTACGGCAGCGGGATGGGCTCCCTCTGGGGCGGGAGCGATAAGCTTGGACCTTATTCGGACGCACAAGCGCGGCATCAGTTCATGCAGTCTAAATTTCACCGCGACGTGGACTTCTGCGGGACCTGCCACGATGTTTCCAACTCAGCAGTTGGCGAGTATGCACCAAACCACGGTGCACAGCCCGGAGGGGAAGACATAGTAACTAACGGTCTCAGAGCGCACCCGGCGGACCAAGTCCCCTACGTTGGTCTGAACAACCCACCCTACCGCTACGGCATCGTGGAGAGGACGTTTAGCGAGTACAAGGCCGGACGGTGGCCAACGACACTCGTATCCAATTACAATACCCTCCCTCCTGAGCTCCGGGCTGGGGCGGTAAAGGCCGGGTATGAAAGCGCCCTGGCCGCCGGCAAGGGTGGCGACTACGCGGACGGAACGCCCAGGTACTTCAGCTGCCAGACTTGCCACCTCCGCGCGGTGAACGGCCCTGGCTGCAACAAGCAGGGCGTCCCCAGCAGGAAGGACCTGCCGCTTCATGACATGACAGGCGGTAACTACTGGATGCCTGAGGCCATCAAGTATCTGGACTCTGTGGGCAAACTCAGGCTCGGGGGTAGTCTCACAGGCGTTCAGATAGCAGCGCTCGACGCGGGTTCCATTCGGGCAAAAAAGCAACTCAACGAGGCGGCCACTATCGAGATAATCGGCGCCACCAACACCGTGAAAGTGACCAACCTCACGGGGCACAAGCTCATAACGGGATACCCGGAAGGGCGCAGGATGTGGCTTCGGACCACATGGTATGGTTCTGGCGGCAACGTTCTCAGGGTGGACGGGGAGTACGGACCACTCTATAACCCCGTCACGGGACAGCCCGTAACTGTCGTCAACCCTGCCACTGGCCAGCCCGTGCAGGTAAAGAGCCTCATCAACCCATATGACCCTAATACGAGGGTCTATGAGGCACATTACGGATTAAACCAATCATGGGCTGCGGTGCTTGACCCTCAGTGTGCATCAGCTCTCCCCTTGAGCTACAACCGTTACACCGGGCTTCCCGACTTTACCCTTGGTGAATTGGCATGCACTCCCGTGGGCACGGAGCACGAGACGTTTCACTTCGCCCTAAACAACGTGGTAGTCAAGGACAATCGCATCCCTCCCTACGGCATGAGCTACGATATTGCAGAGGCACGAAACGCTCTCCCGGTGCCGAACAACCAGTATGGCGACTCACCAGGCGGGGCATATAACCACTATGACCTCTTTGACCTGAAACCTCCATCAGGCGCGACGTACGCTGACGTGGAACTCATGTACCAGCCCACTAGCTGGGAATACATCCAGTTCCTCGACCTGGCCAATACTGGGCAGAACGCCTTCCTAGCCAACGAAGGAATCAATATGCTCGAGGCCTGGCTGAACACGGGCATGGCTGAACCATACGTAATGGCCTCCACCGTATGGGGCACGGAGCCGTTACCGCAGGTCAAGGACATCTACGCGGACAGTCTGACCACGGTCTTGATAGACAGAAAGGGCAATGATACTCTTACGGATACTTTCTCAGCTAGAGACACCGTTACTATCAGGGCTCATGCCATGGAGCCTAGCGACCAGCTGCCTGTGGAGGGTGCTCAGGTATTCATGGACATCCTTGACTCTGGTGGAACAGTGGTTACATCACTCCAAGGATTCACGGATGCCACAGGCAACACTGACCTGAACTGGAAGACCTCTAGGAGGGAACCTTCGGGTACTTACTCAGCTGAGGTGACAGACATCATCAAAAGTGGCTACCAGTACAATTCAGCAGCTGGTCAGACAACGGTGACTTTCACTATCCAATAACGGGCTATGACGAGAGAAATGGGGTGGCTATATTAGTCACTCCATTTCTCTCTGGCCCTATGCCAAGGGACGTCTTACTATATACTTCGCTTAGATTCAAATTCCGAAATCATTTCAGTGTTAGTGAAAACGTTTTCACTTTTCTAAAAAACCATTGTGCACTAAATGTGCACCTAACACCGTATAACAAGGGCTAACAAGGTATAAATCCGACACCGACAAATCGGAATATTTCAAATAAAATCAACCAATATCAAGTATTATGCAGTAAACACATGCGCTCTTTTAATACTTCGTAATCAGCAGGTCGGGAGTTCGACCCTCCTCCCCGGCTCCATTGATTTCGACAGGTCGTGGGAAAGTCGCGAGTGACACATCCCGCCACAGGGCCACAGCACAAGGTAGAAAACGTGCGCAACGCCCCGGCATAATCCACCCTCCTGGCAATGCAGACTCCGCCTCGGAGCAGTATTAGCATATTAAATTTTGAGCTAATAACACTTTGTTTTTCTTGACTTATATGCTACACTTTGTTAGGAGTGCGCTATTGGCGCAAAAGAGCAATATTAGCATATGGAACCGCCCATTTGGATAATCAACGGGAGGGCCGCGTCGTATGCATGAGGCGCTAAGGCCCATTATCGGATGGCTCATAGCCTCCGTCCTTACATTTATCGCCGTCCTCCTGATATTCACCGCCTTAAGGAGGCTCATCCACGGAAGCCGGTACAAAAGGCTCGACTCCAAGCGAAACCTCTTCCATAACACCGTCGTAAGGTTCATAGATTCCGGGCAGGTTTTCAATAAGCTCAAAGACCTCCGCCGGCACGCCAGGTACGAAGTGGACCGCCTGGCCCTGGAGGATGTTCTCTTCCAGATCGAGGCCGACGGCCGTTACAGGGAAACGGCCAGGAAGCTCTTCGTCGAGCTGGGCTTCGTCTCCCACTACGAAAGGATGCTTAAGGGCGAAAGCACCATCACCCGCGCCTCGGCCATAGACAAGCTCGGCAGGATGGGGAGCGCCGGCTCCACGGAAAAGCTCGTCCCCATGCTCGAGGCCCGCGAGCCCGAGATAATAGGCGTGACCGTCAGGGCGCTGAGCAAGCTGGGCTCCCGCGGCGCCATAAGGGGCATCCTCGAGAGGATGCCCAGGCTTCTCGACAGGTCCCTCATCACGGAAAAGGCCCTGGCCGCCTTCCTGGTGAAATTCGGTCCCACGGTGGCACGGGACCTCATAAACTGCCTGGAGGCCACGGACTCCCCGAGGACGAAGTCCCTCCTCCTCGAGGTCCTCGCCCAGATACGGAGCGCGGAGGCGGTCCCCGCGGCCCTCCGCCACCTGGGGGACGAAAACACCGAGGTAATGGTGAAGGCCATGAAGGTGGTGGAGACCACGGCCCCGGGCGTAGACGGCTTCGACTGGGACAGGATAATGGAACGCCTCGAGCACCCTTCGTGGGTGGTTAAGATGCACGCGGCCCGGGCCCTGGGAAACAAGAGGTACGAGAAGGCCATAGGCGAACTGTCCATGCTGCTCCTTGACGGATGCTGGCACGTCCGCAACGCCGCCGCCGTGGCCCTGGCGAAGATGGGCAACGCCTCCCTCGACGCCCTGCTTTCGGCCCTCTCCCTTAACGACCCCTACGTGAAGGGGAGCATCTGCGAGGAAATCCAGCGGACGGGCTACGACGGCGTCCTGATAAACAACCTCCGGAGCGCGGAAGGCGAGGTCTACGCCAAATCCCGGGATATCCTGGAGTTGATGTGCTTCATGGGTTTCTGCGCGCCCTTCGAAAACTACCTGGAGCGGGGGACGGAGCCGGAGATAAAGAAACAGCTACGTGACATGCTCGTCGAAGGAGGCAGGGCATGATATCCTTCCTCGTAGCCCTGGCCGTTGGGTTCAACGTCTTCGTGGGGTTCTACTACGGCCTCGTAAACGTGGTCTACTCCGTCCTCCTCGCCCTGGCCCTCGTCGCCATACTCAAGCACGTCAAGCGCATCAAGTACTCCTCGCGGTACGACTTCAGCTCCTCGCCCGAGACGCCCCCCGTCTCCGTCGTCATACCGGCCTACAACGAGGAGGGCGACATCGTGGAGTCGGTAAAGAGCGCCCTCTCGCTCAACTACCCCTATTTCGAGGTCATCGTCGTCAACGACGGCTCAAGCGACGGCACCCTCCGGAGGCTCGTGGACTCCTTCGGGCTCAGGAGGATAGACCTCGTCTACAGGGACGTGATAAAGACCGAGAAGGTAAGGGGGTTTCACTATAGCGTGGACTTCCCCAACCTCATCGTCGTGGACAAGGAGCGGGGCGGGAAGTCCGACTCCCTCAACTGCGGAGTGAACATCGCCCGGAGCCCCTATTTCTGCTCCGTCGACGCCGACTCGGTGCTCGAGAGGGACTCCCTCCTGAGGCTAGTGGCGCCGATGCTCGAGAGCACCGTGCCGGTCATAGCCAGCGGCGGCGTCATAAGGGCCATAAACGGCTGCACCATGGAGCACGGCGAGGTGAAGAAGGTGGACCTCCCCGAAAACGACCTGGCGATGTTCCAGATAGTGGAATACCTGCGAGCCTTCCTCTTCGGCCGCGTGGGCCTCGACGTGATGAACGCCGTGCTCATCCTCTCGGGCGCCTTCTCCCTGTTTTCCAGGGCCGCCATAATCGAGGTGGGCGGCTACAGCCGGAAGAACGTTTCCGAGGACATGGAGCTCGTGGTGAAGCTCCGCAAGCATTTCAAAAAGAAGAAGCGCCCTTACAAGATAAAGTTCATCTCCGACCCCATCTGCTGGACCGAGGTTCCCGAGAACCTCAGGATGCTCGGCAGGCAGAGGAGGCGCTGGCACCTGGGCCTCATGCAGAGCATCATCCAGCACAGGTCTGTCCTCTTCAACCCCGCCTACGGCAAGCTCGGCCTGATAGTCATGCCCTACTACCTCCTCGTGGAGATGCTGAGCCCCTTCGTGGAAGTCTTCGGCTACATCGTGGTCGTGATGTCCTTCTTCCTCCACATCATAAGCGCCGAGTTCTTCCTTCTGTTCCTCGTGCTCGCCGTCTTCTACGGGATATTCCTCTCCACCGCCGGGGTCTTCCTCGAGGAGCTCACCTACAAGCGGTACCCCAAGTGGGGCCATCTGGCCAAGCTCCTCCTGTTCGGGATCTTCGAGAACTTCGGCTACAGGCAGCTCAACTCCTTCTGGCGCGTCCAGGCGGCGGCCAACTACTTCATGGGCAAGAGGCAGTGGGAGTACGTGATGAGGAGCAAGAACCATTAGGCAGCGCGCATGGACTACGGGGAAATCGGAAGGCTGGCCATCGAAAACGGTGATTTCCAGGAGGCGGTGAACATCTTCAGGAGGTCCCTCGAGGAGCGCAGGGACCCGGAGGGCTTCGTCGGCCTCGGAAGGGCGTACTACGAGCTGGGGGACCGCGGGAGCGCGCTGTGGGCTTTCAATAAATCGCTGGAGCTCGACCCCGAAGGCGTGGACGCCAATAGCTACATCGAGAAGATCAGGGGCCTGGAGCCCCCTGCCCCGCCTCGGAAGCGCAAGGCTCCCTTCAGGGCGGGAAAGACCCGCCTGGAGATGGATAATGTCTCCTCCTGGGAGCCCTTTATCGTCAAAGGAGTTAACCTGGGGCTCGGCCTCCCGGGCTATTCGCCTGGCGAGTTCGCCGTCAAGAAGGGCACCTATCTCAAGTGGTTCGGCCTCATGGCCGAGGCGGGCATAAACACCGTCAGGGTCTACACGCTCCTTCCGCCCCACTTCTACGAGGCCCTCTTCGAGTTCAACGGCTCCGGGCAGAGGAGGCTCTACCTCCTCCAGGGCATATGGGCGGAGCTTCCGCCGGACGGCGATTTCGGGGGGGCCGGATACACCGCCTCCTTAAGGGAAGACATCGGGCACGCCGTGGACGCCGTCTACGGAAACGCCGAAGTGCCGGAGAGGCCGGGCCGGGCAAGCGGCGGCTACGCCTACGACGTCTCGGACCTCGCGGCAGGGTTCATCTTCGGCAGGGAGTGGGAGAGCTGCGCCGTCAAGGGCTTCAACGACTCCAGGGGCAGGACGAAAGGGTACTACGGGGGCCGCTTCCTCGACATGAGAGGCGGGGAGCCCTTCGAGCTCTGGGCCGCGGGGATGTGCGACTACCTCCAGGCCTACGAGCACGATAACTACGGCGTCTCGCGGCCGGTGTCGCTCACGAACTGGCCCACCCTCGACCCTCTTTCGCACCCCACGGAGTCGGATTACGAAGAGCAGCTCGCCTTCCAGGGGCTCAGGCCACGGACCAGGGCCTGCAACCAGAACGAGGACATGGAGACCCTCGACGTGGCTAAGATATCGGCCCGCGGGGGCGGGGGGTTCTTCGCCACCTACCACGTCTACCCCTACTACCCTGACTTCATGAACAACGACTACATGGATGCGGAAGACCCCTACGGGGCCTACCTCGCGGCCCTGAAGGCTCACCACGCCGGACAGCCCGTGCTCATCGGCGAGTTCGGCGTGCCCAGCAGCCGCGACGTGGCCCACTGGCAGAGGCTGGGCTGGCACCAGGGGGGCCACGACGAGGACGCCCAGGGACGGATAAACTCGGCGCTCCTCAGGACCATCCACGGCGCCGGGCTCGCCGGGAGCGCGCTTTTCAGCTGGTTCGACGAGTGGTACAAGAGGAACTGGCTCTTTCTCCCCTACGAGCTCCCCGGGGAGAGGAACAGACTCTGGTTCAACCACCAGGACCCGGAGCAGAACTACGGCCTCATGGCCGTGAGGCCGGGCTACCCGGCCCCGGGGGTGAGCCTCTCGGGTAGCGCAAGCGAGTGGGACGGGGCCTCGACCCTCTACGAGAAAGGGGGCGGGGGGCCGGTCGCTAAAATGGTCCACCGCTTCGGGGACGGCTTCGACGGCGCCCGCTCATTGAGAAGGGTGAGGGTCCGGCACGACGAGGGGTTCCTCTACATACTCCTTGAGACGGCGGCCGAGGCGAGCCTCGAGGAGGCCCACTACCTCATTGGGCTCGACACCTGCCGCTCCGAAAGCGGCGAGACGCTGATGCCCTTCGGCACAGGGCTCCGGAGCCCCGTGGGCCTCAAGTACCTCGTGCACATCGCCGGCAGGGAAAGAAGCAGGGTCCTCGCCTGCGCGGCCTACGACAGATACCTGAACTCCGAAAAGGGCGTGATAACGCCGGGGCACTCCGACCAGGGGGCCTGGGTGCCCATGAGGAACAAGACCAACACGCGGAGGATAAGCAAGGACGGGACGAGGTTCTTCCCCTCCCGCGTCTTCCCCGTAAGCCCCCTGAGGCACGGGAGCCTCCGGAGGGAGAGCCCCGGGTACGACTCACTTGCGGACTTCTATCAGTCGGGAAACATGATAGAGGTGCGGCTTCCCTGGAACCTGATGAATTTCACGGACCCGAGCTCGCGGGCGGTCCTCTGGAAGGAAGGGGACAGGAGCGCGATAAAGACCGAGGGCATAAAGGTCGTAGCGGCCACCTACAAGCCCGTGAAGGGACGCCTTTATGCGGAGGCCACCGGCGCCGGGACGAACGTGACGGACCACCTCCCGGAGAGGCTCGTCATGCCCGGGGACGTGGCCGTGTACTCGTGGAAGGGATGGGAGACGCCCGTCTACCACACGCACCTCAAGGACAGCTACTACCAGCTTAAGGAGGCCCTGGCCTCCCTGCCGGGGGAGGGAGCCCTGAGATGAACGTGACAAGGAGAGAGTTCCTTAAGGCGGGGGCCGCGGCGGCCGCGCTCTGCCTGGCCGGGCCTTCGGGGGCCTTCGCCTCCGGGCCGCGCCTGCCGGTCCTCCTTTACCACGACATCTCCGACCAGTTCGACGACGTATACACGGTTTCTCCCTCGGTCTTCAGCGCCCAGATGGAGTGGCTCTACTGGCAGGGCTTCGAGGCCGTCTCCCTCGCAGAGGCGGCGCGGCGCGGCGGGAACCTTGAAAAGAAGGTGGTCATCACCTTCGACGACGGGTACGTCTCGTTCATGGACTATGCCTTTCCGGCCCTGGAGGAATACGGCTTCAAGTGCACCATAAACATCATAGGCCGCTACGTCGGCAGGTATATCTCCCGCGACGGCGCGAGGCCGGTCCTAAGCTGGGACGAATGCCGCTACCTGGACGAAAGCGGCACGGCGGAGTTCGGCTGCCACACCTACGACCTCCACTCCCGGGGCAGGCTCGCCGCCCGCTCGAAGGAGGCCCTCCGGGAGGACCTTGCCAGGTTCCAGGAGGAGTTCCGGCGCCAGATGGGAAGGTCCACCGACATACTGGCCTGGCCCTTCGGAGTATACGACAGGGAGAGCGTAGAGGTGGCCAGGGAGGCCGGGTTCAGGTACCTACTGACCTCGGAGGAGGGTCGCTTCGAGCCGGGGTCGCTCGAAAGCATACCGAGGATAAACATCAGTAACAGGCTCGATATGATATCATTTCAGCAGTACATCGAGGGCATATGAAAAAGACACTATTACTTTCGTTGATCTTCGTTCTGGCCCTGGCGGGGACCTGCCTGGCCCAGAGCGCGGCGGCGGCGGACCCCGGGGTGTCCGAACTCCGGCAGGAGATAGAGGCGGCCAAGACGGACGGGGACCGGGCGCTTCTCCACAAGGAACTCGGCGAGCTCTTCGTCGAGCTTAACGACCAGGAGGGCGCGGCCCGGGAGTTCCTTGAGGCGCTTTCGCTCTACGACGGCTTCTCGCCCAGGGAGAGGCTGAGCATGGCCGTACAGATAGCTTGGGCCGAGAGATACGAGGACGCCCTGAGGGTCATGAGAGGCGTGGTGGCCGAAAAGCCAGAGTACGTGGAGGCGCGGATATACCTTGCGAAGACCCTGGCCCTCAAGGGGCAGTACGACGAGGCCATCGAGGAGGCCGATGCCGCCCTTAACCTGAGGCCCGGAGATCTGGACGCCCTGGTCGCCAAGGGCGACGCCCTCAACTGGAGCGGCCAGTACGACGAGGCGCGCAAGGCCTACGGGGCGGTCCTCGCCGAGAGGGAGGACTTCGAGGCCCGGCTGGGCATGGCCTACGTGCTGCTGGCCCAGGGCGACACGCACGCCGCGCGGAGACAGATGGAGCTTCTTAGCCCCGTGCTTCCCTACCAGGATATGGAGCTCATGAAGCTCCGGGACGCCCTGGGGCGGGCGTCGGAGCCCACCCCCGAGGAGCTGGCAAGCGACGAGAGGTTCGATATTACGCTCGAGGGATACAGGGAGTCCCTGGAAAGCGCCGCCACGGACGAGGAGCGGGCGGCCCTCCACAAGGAGCTCGGCGACCTTTACGTCCTCAGGGACGACCACGAGAGCGCGGCCCGGGAGTACATGGCCGCCCTCGAGCTCAATCCGGGGGGATTCTCCGCGGAGGAGAGGCTCGGGATGGCAAGGAGCATGTCCTGGGCCCGAAAGTACCGGGACGCCATCGCCGTCCTTGAGGGCATACTCGCTGAGGACCCCGACAACCTGAAAGCCCGGGTGCACATGGCCCGGACCCTCTCGTGGGACGGCCGCTACGGCGAGGCCATCAGGGAGGCAGACAAGGTCCTTGCCGTCCGGCCTGATGACCCCGAGGCCCTCCTCGTCAAGGCCAATGCGCTTAGCTGGAAGGGCGACCACGTCTCGGCCAGGCCACTCTATAGGAGGATTCTCGCGGAAGAGGAGGACTTCGACGCCCGCCTCGGCCTCGCCCAGACGCAGCTCACCGCCGGAAACATCAGGCGGGCAAGGAGCGACTTCGCCCTCCTTGAGCCGGGCTATCCCTACCAGAAGCTGGCCTACGGTAGGTTCGAGGACTCGCTGAGGCAGGCATCGAGGCCGAGGCTCGAGGCGTCCTACCATTTCTACGACGACACAGACGACAACCAGTACAACAGGTACGAGGCGTCCCTCAGCATACCGGCCGGCGACGTGAGGGCCGACGTGAGGTACCGCCACACCGACGCCAAGGACCCCTCGCGGTCGAACGACTCCGACGAGGCCTCGGCTGGCATCTACGCTAGGCTCACGGAGCGCCTTGGCGCGGGCGGTGAAGCGGGCTACGCACGCTTCGAAAACGGCGACTCCACAAGCATCGGCACCTGGAACGTCCGTGTCGATCTCGACGTGCCCCGCGGCAGGATCGGCATAAGCGGCTCCCGGGAGCCCCTGAACGAAACCGCCCAGCTCATAGAGAACCACGTCTACTTCGACAGCGTCCG
>JARRNG010000029.1:934-31475 GCA_037385265.1 Nitrospirota bacterium | reverse complement strand
GGGGGCTCCTATAATTGCCTCATGGACGCGAAGGCCCACGAGCGCTTCATGAGGCCGGGAAGGGCTTACGAGCCCTATTTGACCACGCTTGCCCTGAACCCCAGCCTGGCGACCTTCATGAAGGCCTCGCGGGCGTCAATAACCTCGGGGTCGAAGGTCACCGTAACGAGGTCGTCGGCGTATGCCACCCTGGCGTCGCTTATCCCCGGGGTGTTCCTAAGGAGTATCTCCATGTCCTCGGCGCAGCCCAGGCAGGTCATTCCCTCCACCTTTATCGTCAGGGTCTTCTCCACGCCGCTACGCCGCCTTCTCGCCGGTGCCGTCCTCGGACTTTTCGACCGTGGCGGCTTCGATGAGCTCGATTATGTGCCTCACGTTTGGATGGGCACGCCCAAGCTGCATCATGCAGCCGGGGCAGGCGGTGACGAGGGTGCGGGCGTCCTTGAAATGGGAAAGCGTCTCCTCAAGAAGTTTCCTCGACATCTCCTGGTCCCAGAGGCTTACGCTGAAGCCGCAGCACGAGGCCCCCGTCTCGGGCTCCTCCACGTCGCAGCCGAGCGAGCGGAGAAGCGCGCCGGGCTCCTTCCTTACGCCCAGGGCCGAGCCCAGGTGGCAGGGGTTATGGAAGGCCACCCGCTCCTCGGCCGGCGGGGCGAGGGGTTTCGCGCCGCTCCCATGGAGGAGCTCGGTCACGTCCATGGCGTTTCCCAGGCCCTCTCCGACGAGACCGGGGTAGTGAAGCTTCAGGGCGAGGGTGCAGGTGGGGCAGGGGCTAACCACGGCCTCGGCCCTGAGCTTCCCGAAGACATCGAGGTTTTTCTGGGCGAGCCTCCGGGCGTCTTCTTCGAGCCCCAGGGCGCGGAGGGGCTCTCCGCAGCAGACCTCGCCGGGGGGAAGGACGACCTCGTAGCCCGCGGCCAGGAGCACGTTTATCAGAGACCTGCCGAGGCGCGGGTGGAGGTAGTTGACGCTACAGCCCGTGAAGACGGCCACGCGCCCCTTCTTTCTCCCGCGGGGCTTGAAGACCTTCTCGCCGCTTCTAAGCGGCCGCTCGGGGAGCTCTATCTCGAAGGGGAACTCGGCGCGCTCAAGGAGGTTGGGGATGAGCCTTCCCGTGAGGGCGAAGGCGAGCTTGAGGGTGCGGAAGCCGAGGTTGAGGTTCTTCACGGACATCCCCGCCGCCCTGCGCAGGAACCTACGCTTCTTGTCCGAGGGCCTGAGCTCGCGCCTGGCCTCGTATATCGCCTCCGTGACGGCGACCCCCGCCGGGCAGGCCTCCTCGCAAAGGCCGCAGAGGGTGCAGCTATAGAGCCTGTCGCTGAGGAGAGCGGACGCCCCAATCTCGCCCGAGCAGAGCTTGCTGAGGAGCACCATCCTCCCCCTGGCGCTCAGGGGTTCCACGCCCGTGCACTCGTGGGTGGGGCAGACGGCCTTGCAGGTGCCGCACCTCACGCACTTTTCCATGTCCTTGAGGGCCTTGTCCTTCATCTCCTTCATGCCACTCATTCCAGGAGCCTGTTCATGCTGCCGCTCCGGAGCCCCTCGAGGTCGAGCCCCACGAACTTAAAGCCCGCCCGCCTGAGCCTCTCGACTATGGCCTCCTTCGCCTCGAGCGCTTCGGCCATCCTCTCCTTTGGCACCTCTATGAGGGCCACAGGGCCGTGGGCCCGCACCCTGAGGGCCGCAAAGCCCATCTCCCTCAGCGCCCCCTCGGCTTCCCGCACCGTGGCCAGGGCCTCCGAAGTTATGGGGGTGCCGAAGGGAATTCTCGACGAAAGGCACGCCGAGGCGGGCTTGAGCCAGGTGTCGAGGCCCAGTTCCCGCGAGGCCTCCCTTATGTCGTCCTTCGAGTACCCCGCCTCAAGGAGGGGGCTCCTCACGGAGTGCTTCCGCGCGGCCCTCGAACCCGGCCTTATGTCCGAGACGTCATCGAGGTTCGTGCCGTCGAGGACGAAGGCCAGGCCCTCCTCCTCGGCGATGGCCCGGAGCGTTCCGAAGAGCACGTCCTTGCAGTGGTAGCACCTCTCGGGGGAGTTTTCGACGAAGCCCGGCTCCTCCATCTCGCCCGTGGGGATGACCCTGTGCTCGACGCCTATCGAGCGGGCCATGCGCCGGGCGTCCTCGAGGTCGGGGGCGGGGGTGGTCGGCGATAGCCCCGTTACGGCCAGGGCCCTTATCCCCGAAAGCTTCAGGGCCATGAGGAGGAAGGTGCTGTCGAGCCCCCCCGAGTAGGCAAGGACGGCGCTATCCATCTCCCTCAGAAGACCCGTGAGCCTCTGGAGTCTTTCTTCCACGGCGGAAATCTTCATGTTACCTGACTTTATGATATTTAATCCGGCGGGGAAAAGTAAAAGCGCGGGCCCGGGCGGCGCCGTCTAATGATGGGGCAGTCGGCGAGAATGCGCACCCACAAAAAAACTTGATTTTTCGGGTTAGGTGTCCTAACCTTATGCATGGCCATGAGGGCAGATACCAGGGACGGCACCATCGTCGGCGGGGGCATAGGGGTGTTAGTCTGGTTCTTCGACTACCGCCACCTCCTTTTGGGGGGAGTGCCGCACACTTCCTTGACCGACGCCCTGAACCGCCTCCTCACCTTTGGCTCCGAGCCGCTCCTGGAATCCATCTGCAACCTGGGCCACCAGGGCGTAAACATCGTCTGCGTTAACGTCTCCGTCCTTTTCATCTTCACCGCCGTCGGGCTGGTTGCCGGGGGCCTCGCGGCTCGCCTCTGGCGCCTGGTCAGGCACCGGGAGTAAAAGAATCCCGCCGGGATAAAAGAGTCGGGCAAGAGGGCGTCAATTTCGCACCTTGCGAAAGATGGCCCTGTGATGATATTCTAACTACGTGAATCTCTTACATTTTCAGAAGCCCAGCAGGTACATAGACCGTGAGATAAACGTCCTGAGGAAGGAAGGGGCGCTGAAGGTCGCCCTGGCGTTTCCGGACATCTACGACGTGGGCATGTCGCACCTGGGCCTCAAGGTGCTCTACGACATCGTAAACAGGCTTCCCTTCGCCTCCGCCGAGCGGGCCTTCCACCCCTGGCTCGACATGGAAGAGGCCATGAAGCGCGAGGGCGTGCCGCTCCGCTCGCTGGAGTCGGGCAGCCCGCTTGTGGCCTTCGACGTCGTGGGCTTCAGCCTCCAGTACGAGCTATCGTACACCTCGGTCCTTAACATGCTCTCTCTCGGGGGCATACCCCTTAGGAGCGAGGACAGGACGGGGGCTCACCCGGTGGTCCTGGCCGGGGGGCCCTGCACGGTGAACCCGGCACCGATGTCGCCCTTCATAGACGCCTTCCTTGTGGGCGACGGCGAGGAGGCCGTGCCCGAGATGCTCGAGGCGGTGCACCGCCACGGGCCGGCGGGAAGGCACTCGGTGATCGAGGCGCTCGCGGCGATAGAGGGGGTCTATGTCCCCGCCCTTACAAAGGGCGCACCGGTAAGGAGGCGCTTCATCCCTTCGCTTGAGGACTCGCCCTTCCCGGAGTGCCCCGTGGTGCCCTACACCGAGATAGTCCACGACAGGATAAACATCGAAGTTTCCAGGGGCTGCACCAGGGGCTGCCGTTTCTGCCAGGCGGGGATGATATACCGCCCCCTCCGCGAGAGATCCCCCGAGAGGGTGCTGGAGATTGCCCAGCGCAGCCTCGCCTGCACCGGCCACGAGGAGGTGGCCTTCACCTCCCTGAGCGCCGGGGACTACAGCCAGCTTCTGCCGCTCCTTAAGAGGTTCAACCGGAAGTTCTCGGAGAAGATGCTCTCGGTCTCGCTGCCGTCTCTTCGGGTGGGGGCCGTGAGCGAGGACTTGCTAAGGGAGATAAGGGCCGTCAGGAAATCGGGGTTCACCATAGCCCCCGAGGCCGCCACCCCGCGCCTGAGGGCCGTCATCAACAAGGACTTCTCCGAGGAGGACTACGAAAGGGCGGTGGAGGCCCTTTTCCGCGAGGGATGGCAGAACCTCAAGCTCTATTTCATGATAGGCCTGCCCACCGAGCGCGACGAGGACATCGAGGCCATCGCCGGCATGGTGAAAGACGCTCTGAAGGCCGCAAAGCGCCACACCAGGAGGTTCGTGAACATAAACGTCTCGGTCTCGCCCTTCGTGCCGAAATCCCACACCCCCTTCCAGTGGCACGGGCAGGAGGACGTGGAGCGCATCAGGGACAAGAAGGACTACCTCAGGGGCGCCCTCAAGAAGATATCGATAAAGGGGCACGACGAGCGCATGAGCATGCTCGAGGCCGCCTTCGCCAGGGGAGACGAAAGGCTCGGCGCGCTCGTGGAGGCGGCATGGCGGGAAGGGGCGAGGCTCGACGGCTGGACAGAGGCCTTCGATTTCGAGGCCTGGCTCAGGGCCATGGGCGCAAGCGGCCTGGACGCCTTCGCGTACGCAAGGCGCGAGTTCGGAGCCGACGAGGCCCTGCCCTGGGACGTCGTGGACACGGGCGTGAAGAAGGAGTACCTGAGGCGGGAGTACGAGAAGGCGGCGGCCGGCAGATGCACCGCCGACTGCAGGGAGCACTGCACGGCCTGCGGCCTCGGCTGCGAGCCCCCGAAGCCCGCTGAGGCCCACCCCGAGCCGCCTGTGCTCAGGCCCCTCAGGGCCGAGGCGAAGGCGAAGAGGCCCATACGCGTGAGGGCGAGGTTTTCCAAGACCGGGATGCTCAGGTATCTCTCTCACCGCGAGCTCATCACCCACATCACCAGGGCGATAAGGAGGGCCGGCGTGGACGTGGACTACTCAAAGGGCTTCAACCCCTCGCCGAAGATAGCCTTCGGCCCGCCCCTGGGCGTGGGGGTGGCGGGTCTAAGGGAGTACTTCGACATGGAGGTCTTCCCGGGCATGCCGCTCAGGACGATCATGGAGAGGCTCAACGCCGCCCTGGCCGAGGAAGTCCGCATAGACGAGGTCGCCCCGGTGGGGATGAAGGAGCCCTCCCTCCAGGAGTTCGTGACGCGCTACGCCTACGAGGTCATGTCCTGCCCCGACCACGGAGTGCTGGAGGAGTTCATGGGACGCGATCATGTGACGGTGGTGAGGAAGAAGGGCACGGTGGACATAAGGCCCATGGTCGAGGAGGCCTCGGCTATCGGCCCCGGCAGGGTCAGGCTCTTGCTCAGGGACCGTGAGGACAAGAAGGTGAGGCTCGATGAGATTGTGCAGGCGGTGTTCGGAAGGCCCTCCGCCGACCTCGAGATCACCAGGACCGGAGTGTTCGGCTACAGGGGCGGGTGGGTGGAGCCCCTGGAGGGGGAGGGGAGGTCTTGGCAGGCAGCATCCTCATAAACGTCACGGGCGACGAGATAAGGGTCGCCCTCTTCGAGGGCGGGCAGGTCACGGAGTTCTACGTCGAGCGCAAGCGCGACGCCTCGCAGGTGGGCAACATCTACAAGGGGAAGGTCGTGAAGATACTGCCCGGCATGCAGAGCGCCTTCGTAGACATAGGCCTCGAGAAGGCGGCCTTCCTCTACGTGGGCGACATAAGGACCGACATCATCGACGACTACGCCCACCTCTTCGAGGAGGAAAAGCCAGACGGCATAGAGTTCGTCACCCACCGGAGGAAGCACGACCTCCTCATAGACGACCTCATAATGGAGGGGCAGGAGCTGGTGGTGCAGGTCTCCAAGGACCCCCTGGGCACCAAGGGCGCCCGCATCACCTCCTACATCACCATACCCGGCCGCTACCTGGTCCTCATGCCCAACGTAAACCACGTGGGCATCTCTCGGAGAATAGAGAACGAGGCCGAGCGCGAGCGACTCCGCGCCATCGTGGAGTCCATGAGGCCCGAAGGCATGGGGCTCATCATAAGGACGGCCAGCGAGGACGCCAGCGAGGAGGAGATAAAGAGCGACCTGGAGTTCCTGAACAGCGTCTGGCGGAACATCGAGAGCAAGAAGGACCGCGTCTCGGCCCCCGCGCTTCTTTATACGGACCTGGACATAATCCTCAGGAGCGTCCGCGACCTCATGGGGCAGGACATAGACAGGCTCATCGTGGATTCCCGGGAAGAGCTGGAAAACGTCCGCGAGTTCGTCGGCACCTACTTCCCGAAGCTCCTGGGCAAGATAGAGATCTACGACGGCCTCGAGCCCCTGTTTGATGCCTACGGAATCGAGCTCGACATCCAGAGGGCCCTGGGCAGGAAGGTGTGGCTCAAGAGCGGGGGCTACATCGTCATAGACCAGACCGAGGCCATGACGGTGATAGACGTGAACACCGGCAAGTTCGTGGGCAAGGAGGACCTCGAGGACACCATCTTGAAGACGAACCTCGAGGCGGTGAAGGAGGTCGCCTACCAGGTCCGGCTTCGCAACCTCGGCGGGATAATCATAGTGGACTTCATAGCTTCACCGAGGCCATGAGCAGGGACCGCGCCAAGAGCACCATCTCGCACATCTCCGAGCTCGGCCTGGTGCAGATGGCCCGGAAGCGCGTGCGCGAGAGCATGGGGAGGATACTCTGCGAGACCTGCCCCTACTGCGAGGGGAAGGGCTTCGTCAAGAGCCCGCGCACCCTGTGCTACGAGATATTCAGGAAGGCCGGCCGCATAGCCCAGCACGGGGGCAAGAAGATAGTGATCACCGCCCATCCCGCCGTGGCCGAGCTGTTGAGCTACGAGGAGCGCTACGGCCTCGAGGATATAGAGCGGAAGCACGGCGTACGGATAATCGTCACCGAGGACCCCAACCTCCACCAGGAGAACTACGAGATAACCTCCCTTTAGTAGCCGCCCCGGCGCCTCAAATCCATACGACCCTGGAGTCTCTTATCCCCTCTATGACCTGTCCCGTGCTGCCGCGGTGCCCAACCCCGAGCCTTTCCTCGAGCCCGTAGTGCTTGAGGCACGTGCCGCAGGAATATATCTCCACGCCCGCCTCCTGGATGCCTTTCAGGAGGGGGACGAACTCCTCGTCCGTCGTGGTCAGCCTAACGGCGGAGTTCATGAAGAATATCGCCTTGGGCAGCGCGCCCATGGCCTTCATGGTCTCGAAAAACCCCTTCATGAGCACGCGCCCTATGTCGGCCTCCCGGCCCATGACGTCCGAGGTTACCACGATGAAGAGCCCCTCAGTCTCAACCTTCCCGGCGTAGCCGGAACCTGCCCCTGCCGGATTTTCGCAGCCCATTTCATCCTCCTTCTTCCTAGTACGGCGCGCATGGAGCGCAGCCGCGCAAAAAGTGTGTGCTATGGGTTTTCCCGCCGGACTTGTGGGCTTGTCAGGAGCGGATTACTCGGAGGGGGAGAAACAGCGAGCAAGCAACCACGCCCCGGCGCCGGGAAACCTCGACCAGGTTTTCTCCGCGCGGCCTCAGCCATAGGCGGTCTTGAACAGACCGGGCGAGAAGATTGCGGTTGCCTGTCTTTCCATCACGACGCTTGAAGTCTACCACAGGCCCGTCAAAAGTCAAGGACACGGGGAACCGGGGCGAGAAGAATTAGCACTAAGGCTGGCGCCTCACTACTGGACTGTCCGGGGCATCTGAGGTAGCATTTAGGGAAAACGAGACAGGGGGCGCAGCGATGAAGATAGCCATGGGGTCGGACCACGCGGGGTACCGCTATAAGGAGATGCTCAAGGAGCACCTGGCCTCCGGGGGCCACGAGGTGGTGGACTTCGGCACTAATTCGGAGGAGCCCGTGGACTACCCCCTTTTCATCAGGCCAGCGGCCGAGGCCGTGGCCAGGGGGGAGTGCGACCTGGGCGTTGTGCTCGGGGGCTCGGGAAACGGCGAGGCCATCACGGCGAACAAGGTCCGGGGGATAAGGTGCGCCGTCTGCTGGAACGTCCAGAGCGCCCGCCTCGCCCGGGAGCACAACGACGCAAACGTGATATCCCTGGGCCAGCGCCTCGTGAGCGCCGAGACGGCCCGCGAGATAGTGGACGCGTGGCTCTCGGCGGAGTTCCAGGGGGGCCGCCACGCAAGGCGCATAAGAATGATAGAGGGGTGAGGGCCGCAGCCCCTTCCGCTTCAACCGCGTGGCGAAAGCGGGTCGCGGGGCGCTGGGGCCTTTCTTGACCCCAGGGCCTTTAGAACTTTAATATATATTCAGCCGAAGTGGTGGAACTGGCAGACGCGCTGGGTTCAGGGTCCAGTGGAGGAAACTCCGTGGGGGTTCGAATCCCCCCTTCGGCACCACCTTAACCTCAACCCAAGGAGGTTTCCCATGGCAAGCGTCTATCTGCTCGCAAACACCCTGCCCGGCAAGGAAAAGAGCATCCGCGACACCCTCAGGGGCACCAAGGGGGTGGCGAGGGCCGACATCGTCACCGGCCAGTACGACATCGCCGCCGTCCTTGAGGCCGAGGACACAAACACCATCTTCAACAAGATACTTAAGGACGTGCGCAAGATCAAGGGGATTACGAGGACCGAGACCTTCGTTTCCGTGGAGTAGCGCCCGCGGCTGTCTCATCTCGGCGTAAGGCGGTAGCGAGCGAAACGAGGACGGCCTCATAAGGGAGGGGATTGCCCGGCTCGGCCTATGGGGCTGCCTCCTCCTCGCCTGCGTGCATGGAATAAGAAATCGCATCTCGGAGGACCATGGCTTCCACGGCATTGGATGCGCTGAGGGCCGAGAGGCTCAGGGAGGTGCTGGAGGCCCTCCACGAGGCCAACAAGTCGGTGCCGGTGCTCGTTGAGGGCAGGAGGGACGCAAGCGCCCTCCGGAGGCTCGGCCTCGTGGGCGAGATAATCACCCTTCACCGGGGCAAGGGCATCTACGAGTTCTGCCAGCACATGGACGCCCACCACGACAGGGTCATACTGCTCCTGGACTGGGACAGGGAGGGCGAGGGCTTCTTCAGGAGGCTGGGCAGGAACCTCAGCGGCCACTGGGAGGAGTTCGCCTGCTTCAGGGAGGCCCTGAAGGCCCTCTGCCAGAAGGACATAAAGGACGTCGAGGGAATCCCGGCGCTCCTCAGGAGGCTCGAAGGTGAAGAAGGCCCTCGGAAATAAGGGCGAGGAGATGGCGGCCTCCTTCCTCAGGAAGAAGGGCTACCGGGTTCTCAAGCGAAACTACTCGGTGCCCACGGGCGAGATAGACATCGTCGCCCGGGACGGCGGCACCCTGGTCTTCGTGGAGGTCAAGACCAGGACCGGCGAGAGGTTCGGGGCGCCGGCCGAGGCCGTGGGCCCGAGGAAGCGCCGGAGGATGAGGTCGGCGGCCCTTCACTACATGGCCGGCCTGAGGGACGAGCCCCCCGCACGGTTCGATATCGTGAGCGTCCTTCTGGGCGAGGGCCGCCAGGAGGTCGAGCACATAGTTGATGCCTTCGAGTCGGAGGAGGGCTAGCGCGGCCTGCCAAAAGCCTGCCTTTAAGGTCTTATGGTATTCGTAGCTTGACGGTTTCCATCGAAATGCCTAAAATAGATTTGCTATGAGCCCCAAGAAGGAAGAGACCGAAAAGGGCGACAGGGCCATTTTCGAATACCAGGCCGAGGTTTGCAAGACGCTTGCCAACCCCAAGAGGCTCGAGATTATCCACGCCCTCAAGTCCGGCGAGAAGAGCGTCAGCGAACTCGTCCAGACCCTGGGCATACCCAAGGCCAACGTATCTCAGCACCTGTCGGTGATGAGGCACAAGGGGGTCCTGAAATCCCGCAAGAACGGCGTTAACGTCTACTACTCCATCGCCAGCCCCAAGGTCATCAAGGCCTGCGTGCTCATGCGGGAGGTCCTGGCCGAGCAGATGCAGGAAAAGGGAGAGATCTACCGCCGCCTCGTGGGCTGAGAGAGCCCCGGCGTCCCCGGTGCCGTTCGCTTACAATCCGACTGTCTAATAATCCGGTTTTATTTTGGGGCAGCCCGGGGATGCGCTTAAGCGCCTCCCCGGGCGGGGGTGCTTTAGAATGTGAAGACCACGTCGGCGTTCTTTCCGCTTTCGAGTATCTTCGATGCGTTGACGAACTTCGCGCCCTCTATGGCGTCCTTCTCGTGGAAGCCGCGGGCGTCGGAAGAGGGGTGGCAGACGTAGAGCACGCCGTCCATGTCGAGGTAGTTCTCGAGCATCATGTTGATCGGCTCGAAGGTGGCGAACTTAAGCGTGTCGTTGATGGCCCCCTTCTTTGCGATGTTCACCGCCTCGTCCATGAGGAATATCTCGCACTCGTAGTCGAAGGAAAGAGCCGTCAGCGCCTGGGCCAGGACGGCCGAGACGTTTTCGGTGTCCTTGAAGGGGTCGCGCGATATGACGTAAACGATTTTTGCCATGCTGAACCTTTCTCCTTTAAATAAATAGTGTGGTGTTTGACTGATACGAGTTGTTTAGGAACGCGGCGACGCCGCCGACCTCGATGCCGTCGAGGAGGTCTTCCTTCTTTATGCCCATCACGTCCATTGACATCTGGCAGGCGATTATCTTAAGGCCGAACTCCATGGCCATATCCATGAGGGAGTTCAGGCCCTCGACGTTCTTCTTGCCCATCATGTACCTGAAGAGCTTGGGGCCTATGCCCGCGAAGTTCATCTTCGAGGTGGGCAGCTTCATGGGGCCCTTGGGCCTCATCCACAGGACCATCTTCTCGAGGAAGCCCCTGCCGGCCGTGGAAAAGCTAGGCTTCTTGATGACGTCCATTCCCCAGAAGGTCACGAATATGGTGACCTCCTTGCCCATGGCGAGGGCGCCGTTGGCGATTATGAAGGCCGCCATGGCCTTGTCCATCTCGCCGCTCATCAGCACCATGGTGAGGTTGTTGTTCTTCTTCTCGATTTTCGCTACGCGCGCTTCGAGCTCGGCGACCTTTTCGGAAACTCCCGGCATTTCCTTTGCCTTCTCAGTTATCTCGTTGCTCATGGAACCACTCCCCCCTTATTTCTTGGTTATCACCGCGGTGATATCCTTGCCCTCTTTGGTGATGCTGCCGAGGGTGTTGCCCGTTTCGTTGCACCAGGCGGTGATGTCCGGCTCGAAGCCGGGGTCGTCGCAGACGACCTCGAAGACGTCTCCGGCCTGGGCCTTCTTGAAGGCCATGGCGGTCTTCATGATGGGCATGGGACACGCCATCCCCTTGAAATCGAGTTTCGTCGCTGCCATTGTATCCCTCCTTATATCGGAATGTTACGCTAAATGCCGTCTCCAGAATCCGTTTATATTAATATTTTTAAATATGAGATGTCAATAAGATTCAAAATATTGAAACTCGTTGACATAATCAAACCCGCTATGTATACTTGTTAAGCCTTGAAATTCCGTTTAATTACATAATATGCTGTCGGGGGGCAGTTTGCAACCCAATAAACTGTTACTTGGAGGGGCTATGAGAAAGATTCTTGTTTTACTGGCAGTGCTTGCCCTGGTCGTGGGGATGGCGGGCACGGCGGCGGCAACGAACGGCGATAACCTGATAGGAATCGGTCCCATCTCAAGGGCCATGGGAGGGGTCGGCATCGCGGCTCCGCAGGACGCCATCAGCGCGACCTTCGCCAACCCGGCGGGCATGTGCTTCGGCCCTTACTGCCCGGGCTCGGAGGTCAACTTCGCTGGGACGCTGTTCATGCCCAGGCCAAAATCCCGGATCGTTGATTTTACGGGAACCACTACTACCGATAGCGACAAGAAGGTCTACGCCATACCGGCCTTCGGCCTTTCCATTCCCATCAACCCCAAATTGAGGTTCGGCCTTTCTGCCTTCGGCGTCTCGGGCCTCGGGGTGGACTACAGGGACACCAACCAGACCTTCTTCGGCCAGGCTACGAACCTTAACACCCAGCTGCAGATAATGAAATTCTCCCCGAACATCGCCTACCTGGTCAACGACAAACTCTCGGTTGGCCTGGGCCTGCATGTGGACTACTCGGCCCTGGATCTCGGCTCGGGCACCTCTTTCAACTACGGCTGGGGCGCCCAGGTGGGGGCCATCTACAAGGTCAACGACTACGTCTCCGTAGGCGCCACCTACAAGACGCCTCAGAGCGTGAAACACGAAAACGTTTCCAACTTCAACGCGGACCTCAATGGCGATGGCGATTCTCTCGACCCGCTTGAAGACACCACTGCCGACGACCTGAAGTTGGAATCACCTCAGGAGATTGGCGTTGGTATTGCGGTAGAGCCCGTGCCCGGCAAGCTCCTCATCGAGGTGGACGGCAAGTGGGTCAACTGGAGCGATGCAGAGGGCTACGAGGACTTCGACTGGGACGACCAGTGGGTCGTGGCCGTGGGAGCCCAGTTCAAGCCCACTCAGCAGCTTGTCCTCAGGGTTGGCTACAATTACGGAGCGAACCCGGTAAAAGAACATAATAATTTCGACGGCGCCACACTTACTTATGTACAGGGCGTACCCACCTCTACCCTGAATTACGAGTTTTTGAGGATCGTCGGCTTCCCGGCCATAGTGCAGCACCATCTGACGGCAGGCATTGGATATGAGTTCTCCGACGCCTTTGCCGTGAACCTTGCCTACATGCACGCGTTTGAGGAAACCATAACTGAGACCACGTCTACGAACGTACCTTCGCCCACCACACTGGAGTCGACTCTGGTGGAGGACAGCCTGGATTTCGGCATGACCTGGAGGTTCTAACGGAAGCCGCGTTTACTGTAAAGGCTGAAGTAGTATAATAAAGAAAGGCGGCCGGGGCCCCGTGTCCCGGCCGCGTCATTTTCCAAAACCGAAGGAGGGACCGCGCCTATGAAAATGAAAGGCAAGATGGCGGCCTTCACCGCGCTTCTGGCCCTCTGCCTGATTTTCGCCGCCTCGGCGGGCGCCGAGGAGAAGGAGGAGACTCTCCCGGCATTCACCTTCACAGCCGTGGGCGGCCAGACGATCCAGAGCGAGGAGTTGAAGGCAACCCCCCTGGTGGTCGTGATGATGGCCTCCTGGTGCCCGCCCTGCAAGAGGGAGGCGCCGGAGCTCGAGAAGGCCTACCTCGCCTACAAGGACAGGGGCGTCCAGTTCCTGGGGGTCTTCGTGGCGAGCTCGAAGGGCTCCATAGAGAAGTTTTCTGAAAAGTACGGCCTCACCTTTCCCGTGGGCACGTCCGAGGGCGACCTAAACGACTTATTCGGCTGGAAGCCCTTTCCCGCGGCGGCTTTCGTCGCGCCCGGCGGAGTGGTGCGGATAAAGCACTTCGGCGAGACGAACTTCGAGGAGCTCTCCGAGGGCATTGAGAAGATCCTGGAGTAGACCGATCTCCGGGAGCGCCCTGATGCGCGGCACGCCTTTCGCCTGGCCTATCGGTGGGGAGGATTGTCTGATGCACCCGGGCCGCTTTTTCACGCCATGCCGCCCGGACGTTTCTTGCGCTTCCGTTAAGGGCCTCAATTCACTCAATTAAATTTCCCACAAATTCTCCTTGACAAAAACATGCAAATATCGTAATATTTGCATGCATGGCGGAAGTCAAGGAAAAGGTTGAATATTTCGGCAGGACAGAGACCCTCAGGGTCATAGCCCACCCGGTGAGGCTGAGAATCCTCGGGGAGCTCGTAAAAGGGGTCAAGTGTGTGAGCGACCTGGAGGACTTTCTCGACATAAGCCAGCCCAACGTCTCCCAGCACTTGGGGGTTCTGAGGAGGCAGGGCCTGATAGACTACTACATGGACGGGAGGCTCAGGTGCTACTTCCTCCGGGACCCCCTAGTCCCGGAGCTGCTTGAGCTCCTGGGGAAGGACTACCCCGGGGACCTGCCCGCCCCAGCCTGCTGCCCCGTGACCAAGAAGGGCAAGTACCCGGGCAGGAGGGAGACGCGATGAAAAGGGAGATAGCCCTATTCCTCTCCACCACGCCCTATAGCTACGAAAACACCCATACGATAATCAAGCTCGCCGAGGCCGCCCTCGCCGCGGGTCACGGGGTGCGCCTCATCGCCTCGGGCGACGGCGTTTTCACGGTGGTAAAGGGGCAGGTTCCGCAGTCCCTGAAGGCCCTGGAGGACCTTGTGGGGAAGGGAATGAAGGTGGACATATGAACGGGCTGCATGCAGAGCCGCGGTCTTGCGGCCCAGGACGCCATGGCGGGGGGCGAGATGAGCTCCCTCAAGGGGCTCTATGACGTCATCAAGTCCGAGGGGATTTTCCTTAACTTCGGCGCTTAGCGAGGTGCGGAGCATGGCGGAGAGCATATGCATAATTCTCAGGAGGGCGCCTTACGGCAGCGTTGACGCCGCCGAAGCGGTGCGCCACGCCCTGGGCGGGGTTAGCGAGGAAATGGACACGAGGCTGGTCCTCTTCGACTCGGGGGTCTACGCCGCCCTCAAGGCCCAGGACCCCTCGGGCACCGAGTACGACAGCATAGGCGGGGGAATCGGCGACTGCGTGGACATGGACGTGAAAGTCTACGCCGATAAGTCTTCGCTCAGGGCGACGCACCTGGAGGAGGGCGACATCCTGGAGGGCGTGAAGGTCATAAGCAGCTCCGAGGCCTCGGACATCGTGATGAAGTCCGACAAGGTGATGATATTTTAGCTGTTAGAGGGGAGGCCCCATGCTGGTCATCATAAAGAGCGCCCCCGACACCCAGGAGGCGAGGCGTGCCGTCAAGCTCGCCAGGGACATGGCCGCCGATATCGTGCTCCTTCAGGACGCGGTCTACCTATCCCGGCCGGAGAGGCTCGAGGGTTTCTGCGGCACCGCCTACGCCCTCTCGGAGGACCTGGGGCTCAGGGGCGTCGAGGACCTTGAGGCGGGCGTAAAGGCCATAGACTACGGCGAGCTCGTAGACCTCATGGACGGGGAGGACAAGGTCATAGGGCTTTTCTGAGCGGCTTCGGCAGAAGATAAAGACACAAAGACAGGGGAGAGGACATGGCGAAGATAGTAGTAATTGGCGGCTCTTTCGGGGGCCTCACCGCCGCCTTGGAGCTAAAGAGGCTCCTCGGCGGGAAGGCCGACATAACGGTAGTATCCGACCTCGACAGGTTCGTCTTCGTCCCCTCGCTCCCATGGCTCTCCATGGGCTGGCGTAGCGCCCGTGACATAACCCTGCCGCTTAAGGACATACTCGAGCCGAAGGGGATAGCCTTCAGGCACGAGGAGGCCAAGGGCGTGGACGCCGACGCCTCTAAGGTTCTGACCGGCACGGCCGAGCTTCCCTACGACTATCTTGTGATAGCCACCGGCCCGGCCCTGGCCTTCGACGAGGTGCGGGGTTTCGGCCCGGAGGGCGGTCACACGGAGTGCATCTTCACCCTCGCGGAGGCCCAGAGGGCGAGGCAGGCGTGGGAGAGGTTCCTTGAAGAGCCCGGGCCCATGGCCGTGGGCTCCGTGCAGGGCGTGAGCTGTATGAGTATGCCTTCGAAGCCGATTACGAGCTGAGAAAGCTCAAGATCAGGCACCGGGTGCCGATGCACTTCATAACCTCCGAGCCCTATATCGGCCACTTCGGCATCGGCGGCTTCGGCGCATCGAGGAGGTGGCTCGAGGACGAGTTCGCCCGGAGGGACATAAAGGTGCTGGCGAACCAGGCGGTGGAAGAGTTCGCGCCCGGCGAGGCAAGGCTTAAAGACGGCGCCAGGGTCACTTTCAAGCTCGCCATGTTCGCCCCGGCCATGAAGGGGGTTTCCGCCGTGGCGCATCTGGGGAACCCCAGGGGGTTCATACCCGTGGACGGGCAGATGCGGAACAAGAGCCAGAAGAACATCTTCACCGTGGGCGTCGCCATCGCCATAGCCCCGCCCGAGCCCACGCCCGTGCCCACGGGGGTTCCCAAGGTGGGTTTCATGGCCGTCAGGATGGCCCTCACGGCGGCAAGGACCATAGCGGCGGAGATAAACGGCAAGGCCCCTCCAAGCCCCTACGAGATGAACGCCATCTGCCTGATGGACATGGGCGACACGGCCGCCTACATGAGCGCCAGGCCCATCCTCCCGCCGAGGCAGAGCCTTACGCTCAGGAAGGCCGTGTGGGCGAAGTGGATGAAGGTCTGGGGGCGGGGGCGGGATATAAGGCGCGAAGATGAACGACGAGGAAGGAAACAGCCAGGCCTGTTGACCCACAACCGGAGGCGCCCAGGCGGGCGCCGGGTGGAACATCGGAAGGGGAGAGCACTGCATGGTCTGCGGGAGCGCCCTTTCCTACGCTGAGAGGGCTGAGGAACTTTCGTGCGTCTACTGCGGCAGGGCCGAGCAAGGCCACATAATCTGCCCGGAGGGACATTATATCTGCGAGGTCTGCCATAACCGTGACGCCATGGCGGTCATCGGAGACGTGGTCTACCGGGCCGAATCCATTAACGCCATGGATATTGCGGGGCTGACGATGAGCGCGCCGGGCCTCCCAATGCTGGGCTGCCACCACGCCTACATCGCCGGGGGCTCGCTGATGGCGGCCATAAGGAACGAGGGCTCGAGGGGGGTTACCGACGCCGACATAAGCGAGGTCTTCAAGCGGACGGAGAAGCAGGCCCACGGGGGCTACTGCGGGCTTACCGGGGTCTGCGGCATAGCGCCGGCCCTGGGCGCCTGCTTTGCGGTGCTCACCGGCTCCAGGTGCGGCACGGACGAGGCGCAGAGGACAACCATGGAGGCGGTGACGAGGGTCACGAGGGCCATCGCCGACCTCACGGGGCCGAGCTGCTGCAAGGCTTACGTCTGGGCCTCCCTGGAGGCGGCCCTGGAGTATCTGCGCGAGGGCCTGGGTCTCGAGCTCCCCGTAAGAACAGGCATAGTTTGCGAACACTCTCACAAGCACCCTCATGGCTGCAGGGGCCCGAGGTGCCCCTATTTCAGGAGCTGAGGTCGAGGAAGGAGAGCCGAGATGGATATCAAGCTTACTCAGATGTCCTCGTGCGCGGGTTGAGCGGCTAAGTTCAGTCCAGAGGACCTGTCCCACGTGCTGGGGCAGCTGCCGCCGATAGTGGATCCCAACGTGCTCGTTGGCAGGGACTATGCCGACGATGCCGGGGTCTACAGGCTGACCGAAGACCTGGCCGCGGTCCTTACCGCAGACTACTTCACGCCGATTGTGGACTCCCCGTACTTCTTCGGGGTCATAGCCGCGGCCAACGCCCTCTCCGATGTCTGGGCCATGGGCGCGAGGGCGGTCTGCGCCCTCAACCTCGCGGGCTTCCCCGGGGAGGCGGAGTTCCGGAACTCCCTGGCCGAGGTCGTAAGGGGAGGGAGCGAGAAGATGGCCGAGGCCGGTGTCTCCGTGATAGGGGGCCACACGATAAAGGACAAGGAGCCCAAGTTCGGATACGCCGTTCTGGGGCTTGTTCACCCGGAGAAGATTCTCGACAACTCCATGGCCAGGGCCGGGGACGCCATTGTCCTGACCAAGCCCATAGGCACGGGCATCATATCCACGGCCATACGGAGGGGCATAGCCGGAACCGGGGCCGAGGAAGAGATAACCCGGGCCATGGCCGCCCTTAACAAGCGGCCGAGCGAGATAATGGTCGAGCGCGGCGCGAGCACCGCCACCGACGTGACGGGCTTCGGCCTCATCGGGCACATGTGGGAGGTCCTGAGCGCCAGCGGCCTCGAGGCCCTGATACACTCCAAGCGGGTGCCTTACTTCACGGGGGCCGTGGAGTTCACCAAAAAGAACGTGGTCCCGGGCGGCACCCTGGCCAATTTCCGTTCCTTCAGCCGCCACGTGGTCTTCACCGAGGGCGTATCGGAGGCCGAGAAGATACTCCTCAATGACGCGCAGACCTCGGGGGGGCTTCTCATATTCGTCCAGCCGGATAAGAAGGACGCCCTGGTCTCGGCCCTTGAGGGCGAGGGCTTCCTGGCCGCCCATATAGGAGACACCGCCCAGGGAGAGCCCGGGGCGGGCAGGATAACCGTAGAGCCCTGACAATGGGGGTCTACCTATACCTTTTCGCCGCCGGCGCGGGGGTGGGATTTCTCTCGGGCCTCCTGGGCCTGGGCGGGGGGATAATCATGTTCCCCCTTCTTTACTACCTCACCCCGGCCCTGGGCTTCGAAGCCATAGACGTAAGGAGCATAACCGGCCTTACGATGGCCCAGGGGTTTTTCGCCTCCTTCTCGGCGGCCCTATTCTATAGAAGCGAGAGGCTCATCAACCGCCCTCTGGTCCTACTTTTCGGCCTTTCGCTTGCCGCCTCTTCCCTGGCCGGCTCGGTGGCCTCTAAGTTTGTGCCCGAGGGTCCGCTCCTCTTTATCTTCGGGCTGCTGGCCCTCCTGGCGGCGGTCATGATGTTCATCCCCCGAAGCGGCCGCCGTGACGACCTCGCCGGCGACCGGGTGGAGTTCAACAGGCCCCTGGCGGCGTCCATCGGGCTGGGGCTCGGCTTCTTCCTGGGCATGGTGGGCCAGGGCGGCGCCTTCATAACGATTCCCGTACTCCTCTACGTCCTCAAGATCCCCTTGAGGGCCGCCATAGGAAGCACGCTTGCCATAGGGGTCATCTCCGCGGCGGCGGGCCTCGTGGGGAAGGCCGCCACGGCCCAGGTGCCTCCCCTGATGGCCGGGGCAATGCTCCTCGGGACGGTGCCCATGGCCAGGGTGGGGGGGATGGTCGGCAGGGGGACGGACACGCGGTATCTCAGGTGGCTCCTTGCCGCCGTGATAGCCGGGGCCGCCATCAAGATATGGGCCGACATCATCTGAGGATGCCTTAGCCCTCAGTTAAAAATATCTAAAACCCTTTGCGATGTCGGCCTTGTCTATCACATAGCTGTCGCCCACTACCCTTCCCGGGAGCTTCAGGGGATAGCAGCTCCCTGTGCCCCGCAGGTCCTCCAGAGGATATCTCTGGCCGCAGGCCACGCACTTGAGGTAGTCCCCGTCCTTCCTGTAGCCAAGCTTCTTCGGGTAGCACTTAGCGCAAGCGTCGAAGTACGACTCCACGCGGCCGTTTATCTTCAGGACGAAGAAGTCTATGCGCTTGCCCTCGTGCATGAGGGAATGGAACACCGGCTCCCCGTCCCTGAGAGATTCGAGGGCGAACCTTAGCTCTTCGCCCGAAGGCCGGGCCTCGGTGTAAGTGGGTTTCCCGGAGCAGGAAAACACCAATATTGAGGCGGCCGCGAGAGCAAGTATAGAAGCAATGAGCCAGAGACTACTTGACCGCACTAAGGGCCTCGTCGAAAGTCATGGGCTTGCCGAACGCGGCGGCCTCGGCCTTGTCCGAGAACGCCGCGATTCCCCAGCCCATGGGGGTGGAGAAACTATCGCTCTTTACGTAGGCGGCTTCCCGGGCATCTATCCATTTAAGGCTTTGCTTGTCTCTCACGTACATCTCAGAGGGCTTTTCCTCCTGCTTGTTGTAGTGGTAGAGCATGTCGCCTATGTCGCAGAAAGGGAGCATCTTGCCACCGTCGACTATCTGGGCCGAAAACGCCGAGCCCGGGTCGACCTTCATGCCGCATAAGTGGCACTTCGCCCCCTCGGCAATATCCCTGGGCTCCGAGAAGGCAACCCCCGGAAGCATAATCACCGCAGCGAGGAGCAAGAGCACGAATGTCCAAGTCAGATTCCTATTCATACAGCCTCCTTTATGGTTATATTGTCCCGGAGGCGAGACTTGGCCTCGCCTCCGGGAACGGGGAGAAACATCGTATCAGCCAATAGGCTTCATGCGTCCTCCTACGAGCCGGGCACCTTGGGGATGTTGCTCCCGTGGCAATCGGTGCAGTTGTTCTGAGACGTGATGCCGTTGTTCAGGACGTTGCCCAGCGCCGGATGCTTAGGCTTGTATTTTCCATCCGCCCAGTCGTTGAGCATGTTCGCCGCGTACATCGCCACGTTCGCAGAAAGCCTGGCGCACCTTTCTGCCCTCTCGTCGGTGAGGAAAGCCTTGTTCTCGGCCTTCATCCACTTGCCCACGGAGATGTGGCAGACCGGCGTATTGCTCGTCGTGCTATGGTGTATCTCGGCCTTGAGCGCCTTCTTGGGCTTGAAAGTCGGAAGCTGGGTGTTCGAGTAGTAGAAGGCCAGGTCGTTTACCATCGCCTCGGCGGTGTCCGTGTCGTCGGTGACCAGGCCGATGACGACCCCGGCGCCGGGCATGGTGCCGCAAAGGGCTCCCCAGCCGGCGAGGCCGCCGTGGGCCCACCTGTAGGCGTCTATGGGGAAATCCTTCCAGCTTCCGCCCACCTGCTTCTGGAGCGGCAGCGCCAGGCCGGCTATCACGGTGGAGGTGCACCAGCGCGTGAAGTAGTTCTCGTAGGCTATGCGGCCCACTTCGTCGGGGTCGAGCTTGGCGTACTTGAAAGTCGACTTGTAGCCGTAGGCGTTGGCGTCTCTGGCGATGCCTATTCCGCCGGCAGACATAATGGCGAGGCCCGCCGCCGCCTTTCCCGCCCCCGTAAGGAGCTGTCTTCTTGAGATTTGCTTGTCGTTAATACACTTTATAATGCCTGACATCAATTTGATACCTCCCTATTTGGATTAATCGATATGTCCCCCGGCAGGAAGCCTGCTTGCGGTCAAACGCTTTGCGCAGACCGGCCTCCGGCGGGACTCTACGGCATAGGTGCGGGAAGTCTTAGACGACAGGCGGTTTGTCTATTGGGGAGAAAAATACAAAATCAGGTATGGAGGTCTTCTCCGCCGGCAGGTATGCCACGGGCAAAACCGACGGGACGGTGAAGACAGGCTCCACGATGGTCATGGTGTCGGACGTGGTTCCAGGGGCGTCGGGCGTGCAGAGGTCGAGCATGGCGATGGTGTCTTCCTGTACGCCGGCGAAGCACACGCCTACAAAAGGAAGCGTCGCCGAAAACGCAAGCACTACGGCCAGTGCGATTGCCCTCCGGAGCATGATTAAATCTATCAGGTGTGGAAAGGCCGCGTCAACTTAAAGCTGTGGCTTTAGGTTTGGAGAGGCAGGAAGGGGAGGGCCTTGAGGCCCTCCCCCCGGTGTGTTATCAGGTGGCTGAGGTCTATCTATCTACTTGTCGGTGTGGCAGTCGGAGCAGTTGTTCTGGGTGGTGAAGCCGTAGATGCCGATCTGGTTTCCGTGGCCGGACTTGTACTTTCCGTCGGCCCAGAGGTTAAGGAGCTCCACGGTCTTGGCGGCCACGTCGGCCGAGAGCCTGGCGCAGCGGTCCTTCCTCTGGGGGCTCAGGAACTTCACTCCCTCCTTCTTCATCCACCTTCCCACGGAGACGTGGCAGAGGGGCGAGTCGCTCTTGTTCACGCTCTTGAAGGTGGCCTTCGGGCTGGCGGGCTTGTAGATCGGCAGCTCGGTCTCCGCGTAGTAGTGCATCACGTCGTTGAGGATGTTCTCTCCCTCCTTGCCCGCCGCGAAGGAGGCAGCAAGCCCCGCGCCCATCAGCGTGCCGCAGAGGGTGCCCCAGCCCACGGTGCCGCCGTGGCCGAATATAAAGGCCTCGACGGGAAGCGTGTTGTAGGGCCCGCCCACCTTCTCGCGAAGGGGAAGGAGTATGGCGCTCGAGGTGGCGTAGCAGCAGAAGTTCTTGTACCAGTTCTCGTAGGCGAGGTCGGCAACCTTCTTGGGGTCGAGCTTCTTGTAGCCGAAGGGATAGGGCGCCTCCTTGGCGCTGGCTCCCGAGGCCAGGCTCAGGGCCCCGGCCGAAACTATCGCAAGCCCCGCGGCCGCCTTGCCCGCCCCCGTGAGGAGCTGCCTCCTTGAGATGCCCTCCTCCGAAATACCCTTGATGTTCTCCATAGCTTTCCTCCTGGTATGGTCCTTTGCCGAAGGCGCATAGGCGACGTTCGGCTCTCCCCCCCTAAAGCTACGAGCATGAAGTTATTTATATATTTTATCTTTATTATTAAATTAAATTAGCAATTATTGCGCGCGGTTGTCAACGCAATTGTGGAAAAGGCCGGGGAACGCGGTCCTTTGGAGGGCGGCTTGGGGAATATTTCGATGAAGAGCGGGAAGGTCCGCTTCGCAACGGGCCTCGCCTGGTTCCGGCGCGGTTTGAATCGCGCCCCGGTTTTCTGTATCATGTTAGGACGGCGGCCGGCGAGGCAGAAAATCAATTTTTTTATGCTGTTTCCGCCCGCCTGGGCGGGGGCGGCCGGGAGGATTGGTTGACCACTATAGAGCCCTTCTCCACCACCGGGATCGGGAGCCTGCCCCACACGGACGTGGAGGCTGCCGTGGAGCTCGTCCTCGGGTCCTTCGACATCCCCTTCTGGCCGCAGCTTCCGAGGCTTGGGTTCAGGGAGCTCATGATACCCCAGTACTCCGAGGGCATGCCCGGCCTGAGGGTGGACGAGGCCAGGGGAGACGTCTCGGTCGTGAGGGACGAGGAGGAGATCCGCAGGTTCTACGAGGCCTCGGGCGAAGGGTTCAGGGTGTCGATATCCGAAGACTACGCCAGGGGGCTACACGCGTTCCTGAAAAGGATAGAGGGGAGAAGCTTCGACCTCCTTAAGGGGCACATCACGGGGCCGCTCACTTACACCCTCGGGCTTCAGGACGGGGACGGAAAGCCGGCCTACTTCGACGAGGAGCTCCGGGAGATAGCCCTGATGCTCCTTGCGGCCAAGGCGCGCTGGCAGATAGACGTCCTCGGAAAGAGCGCGGAGGAAGTCATAATATTCATAGACGAGCCGATACTTTCGGCCCTCGGCTCCACGAGCTACGTGGGGGTGAGCGACGACGAGGCCCTGAGGCTCCTCACGCAGACAGCCGGGGCGATAAGGGAGGCCGGCGGCATCCCCGGCATCCACTGCTGCGGCCGGGCCGACTGGCCCCTGGTCCTGGACTCCGGCGTGGACATCCTGAACTTCGACGCCTACGAGTTCGCCCAGACCCTCGGCATCTATCCCGCCGAGGTCACCTCCTTCCTCGAAAGGGGGGGCATCATCGCCTGGGGCATAGTGCCCACGACCGACGACATCGGCCAGGAGACGGGGGAGTCGATAGCCGAGCGGTTCGGTGAGGCCATCGACGGCCTCTCGGAGAGGATCCCCGAAGACCTCCTCCTTCGAAACATTATGCTTACCCCCTCCTGCGGCACGGGCTCGCGGACCGTGGAGGAGACCCTGAAGATATTCGAGATCCTCGGGGAGCTCAAGGAATCGGTGGCCGGGTGAAGCGAAAGGGCGGCCTCTTCATATCCTTCGAGGGGATAGAGGGCACGGGGAAATCCACCCAGGCCCGGCTCCTCAGGGACTGGCTCGAGGCCCAGGGGATGGAGGCCGTCCTTACCAGGGAGCCCGGCGGCACCGGAATAGGGAAGAAGATAAGGCAGGTGCTCCTGGACGCCAACCACGGTGGCATGGACCCCCTGACGGAACTTCTCCTCTACGCCGCCGACCGCAGGCAGCACATGACCGAGGAGATACTGCCCTCCACCGGGAAGGGCCTGGTGGTGATAACCGACAGGTTTTCGGATTCCACGAGGGCCTACCAGGGCCGGGCCCGCGGAATCGGCCCCAGGGTCCTGGAGAAAATCGACAAGTTGGCCACGGGGGGCTTGAAGCCCGACCTCACAATACTCCTGGACATGGACGTCTTCGAGGGCCTTTCGAGGAACCGCAGCGCAAACAAGTCCGACAGGCTCGAGCTCGAGGAGATATCCTTTCACGAGAAGGTGAGAAAGGCCTTTCTGGACATCCAGCGGGCCGAGCCCGAGAGGGTCAAGCTCGTGGACGCCACCGGAACGGTCGAGGAGGTCCACGGCCGCGTGGTCAAGGTGGTCAGGGAGTTTCTGGAGGGCCGCCAGAAGTAATCTGCCGGTTCCAAGGCCCCTCTATATTCCTGTTCTTCGGGGAAATTCCCCGGAATCGTGCTGGAAATGCCCTTTTACGTATAGTTATAATCAATGTGCGGTGTCACTGGCTGACGTAATAGGGCAGGAAAGCGCCCTGCGCATTCTGCGCGGGGCCATGGAAAGGGGCAGGCTGGCCTCCTCCTATCTCTTTGCCGGCGAGGCGGGCATCGGAAAGCGCTTCGCGGCCTTCAACCTCGCCAAGGCGCTCAACTGCCTTGAGCCGGTCGGGGCGGACGCCTGCGGCCGCTGTCCCTCGTGCAGGAAGATGGAGGCGGGCACCCACCTCGACTTCAGGGTGGTGGAGCCCGACGGGGACCAGATAAAGGTCGAACAGATAAGGGAAGTAGAGGAGATGCTTTCGCTAAAGCCCTACGAGGGCGGCGCCAAGACCGTGGTGGTCGACGACGCGGAGCGGATGAACACCTACGCCGCCAACGCTTTCCTGAAGACCCTGGAGGAGCCCTCGCCGCAGACGCTCATAGTGCTGGTCACATCGAACCCCGACTGGCTCCCCCTGACGATAAGGTCCAGGTGCTCGAGGGTGAACTTCACTCCCCTATCCCCGGCGGACTGCGAGGCGGTGGTCAGTAAGGGGCTCGGCCCGGCGAAGCCTGAGAAGATAGAGGCCATGGTCAAGCTCTCCATGGGGAGGCCGGGCCTGGTGCTCAGGGAGGACCCGGTGGCTGAAAGGGACAGGTTCTTCGCCACCCTCCAGAAGATGGTCAGGAGGGAGGGCAGGCCCGCCTGGAGGGAGCGCTCGGACATGCAGAGGTGGCTCGAGATGTCGCTCGTATTCCTTCGGGACCTGGCGGTCTGCGCCGCCGGGGGAGGCGATGGCCGCCGCGGAGAGCTCATAAACAGCGACATGGCGGCGGAAATCGGCCGCTTGGCGGGGGGCGTCACCCTGGACTCCGTGGTCGAGTGCTACGGCAAGATGCTCGGGCTCGTCTCCGGCCTCAGGTTCAACCCCAATAAGGCGATTACCTGGAATTACGCGGGAAGCGCCCTGGAATCGGCGGGAATAGTAGCATAACGAAGAAGATACGGAAGAATATCCTCAGGAAGCCGAACCCACCGGCGCGGAGGCCGAGGGCGCGGAGGCCGCCTCCGTAGGGGTTCGCGCGGGCGTCGGGTACGGCATAGTGGGCATCAGGTTCGAGCCCTGCGGCAAGGTCTACTGCTTCAGGGCCGACGGCCTGAGGCTCAAGCTGGGGGAGCGCGTTGTTGTGGAGTCGGACCTGGGGATGAGCATCGGCCGGGTCGTTATAGAGGACTACACCCCGGGGGACGCGGAAAAAGAACTGAAGCCCGTCCTAAGGAGGGTCACCGAGGAGGACCTCGAAAAGGAGCGGGAGAACTTCGCCCTCAAGAGGGAGGCCTTAGACTTCTGCAACGAGCGCATTATGGCCCGGGGCCTGGCCATGAAGCTCCTGAGCACCGACGTCACCCTGGACCGGAGGCGCATAATCTTCTTCTTCTCCGCCGAGACGCGCATCGACTTCAGGGAGCTCGTCAAGGACCTGGCGGCGAAGTTCCGGACGAGGATAGAGCTCCGCCAGGTGGGCGTGAGGGACGCCGCGAGGATAACTGGGGGCATCGGCATCTGCGGGAGGGAGCTCTGCTGCAGGCGCTTCCTGACCTCCTTCGACCCCATCTCGATAAAGATGGCCAAGAAGCAGGACCTCACCCTCAACACCAGCAAGCTCTCGGGCGTGTGCGGGAGGCTCATGTGCTGCCTGGGCTACGAGTACGACGAAAAGCGCTCGGAGCGCAGGCCGAGAGGAAGGGACAGGGAAGGGGCCGGGGAAAAGCCCAGGGCGAAAGAGCCCCAGGTGGAGGCAGTCCCCGCCGAGCAGGTAGAGGAGGCGGCGACCGTTGTCGTGGAGCCTCCGCCAGTGGAGGCCCCCCGGCCCGAGGAAAAGACAAAGCGCCGGAGGCGCAGGCCCAGGGGCCGGAGGCGTAAGCCCCGCGCCGAGGGCCAGGTGGAGGCGGCTGGCGGCGACGCTTTACCCCAGGCCCGGCGGGCCGAGCGGACGGCCGAGCCGTCGGCGCCCCGGGAAGGCCGGCCCCCCGAGAAGGCCGAGGGAGGACAGGTCCGGGAGAGGCAAGGCGAAGAGAGGCCGTCCAGGAAGCCCTTCAAGAAGAAGCGCAGGCGCCGCATGAGGGGCAAGAAGAAGGAATGAGCTTCTACGTCACGACCCCGATATACTACGTAAACGACCTCCCGCACATCGGCCACGCCTACACCACCGTGGCCGCCGACGCGCTGGCTCGCTACAACAGGATGAGAGGACGGAAGGCCTACTTCCAGACCGGCACGGACGAGCACGGGCAGAAGGTCCAGGCCGCCGCCGCCCAGAGGGGACTCGACGCCAAGACCCACGCCGACGGCATGGTGGAGAATTTCAAGAACCTCTGGTCCGCGCTGGACATCTCCCACGACGCCTTCATAAGGACCACGGACCCGGAGCACATCAGGGTGGTCCAGGAGCTCCTGGGGAGGCTCTGGGAAGAGAAGAAGATAGTGAAGCGGTCGTACTCCGGGTGGTACTGCACCCCCGACGAGCGGTTCTGGACCGAGAAGGACCTCGTGGAGGGGCGCTGCCCCGACTGCGGCCGGGAGGTGGAAAGGATAGAGGAGGAGAACTACTTCTTCCTCATGTCGGAGTACGGGGCAGACCTCATAAGGCACATCGAGCAGAACCCCGGCTACATACTTCCCGAGAGCCGGCGCAACGAGGTGCTGGGCTTTCTGAGGAGCCAGCCCCTGGGCGACCTCTGCATATCGAGGCCCAGGACCCGGCTGGCCTGGGGCGTGCCGCTTCCCTTCGACGAGGACTTCGTCACCTACGTGTGGTTCGACGCCCTGGTGAACTACTACTCCGGCCTGAGGTACCTCGCCCTGGACGAGAGCCTTTGGCCCCCGAGCCACCACATAATCGGCAAGGACATACTGACCACCCATGCCGTCTACTGGTCCACGATGCTCATGGCCCTGGGGCTTGAGCTTCCCGGGAACATCTTCGCCCACGGCTGGTGGACCGTCGAGGGAAGGAAGATGTCCAAGAGCCTGGGCAACATGGTCGACCCCTTCGAGATGGCCGAGAGGTACGGCGTCGACGCCTTCAGGTATTTTCTCCTCCGCGAGGTGCCCTTCGGAGCCGACGGGGATTTCTCCGAGGAGGCCCTCGTAAACAGGATAAACACAGACCTCGCCAACGACCTCGGCAACCTCCAGAGCAGGGTGTTCAAGATGGTGGCCAGGTATTTCGCCTCCCGGGTGCCCGAGCCCGAAGAGGAGGAGGGGGAGCTCAGGGCCCTCGCCGAGGGGATACTCGAGGCCATGGAGGGGCACCTGGGGACCCTTCAGTTCCACAGGGCCCTCGAGGAGATATGGAAGCTCGTCTCGCACGTAAACAAGTACATCGACACGAACGCGCCCTGGGCCCTGGCCAAGGACCCCGCGAAGGCCGGCAGGCTCGCCACGGTGCTTTACTCATCGGCGGAGGCCCTGAGGTTCGCGGCCCTCTACCTGCATCCCTTCATGCCGGGCTCCACGGCGAGGCTCTGGCGCTCCCTCGACCAGGGCGAGGACATCCACGCCCTCACCCTCGACGAGGCTGCCCGGTGGGGCGGCCTCGTGCCGGGGACGGGGCTCATGGACGAGGGCCCGCTCTTCCCGCGCATAGAGACGGGGAAGGCCAGGGAGAAGGCGGAAAGGGGGACCAAGGTGGAAGCGAAGGTCTCGACGGACAACCTCATAGGGATAGAGGAATTCGCCAGGGTGGAGCTAAAGACGGGAAGGGTGCTTAAAGCCGAGGCCGTAAAGGGCTCAAACAAGCTCGTTAGGCTCCAGGTGGACACGGGCGAGCCCCGGCAGATAGTGGCCGGCATAGGCAAGGCCTACAGGGCCGAGGACCTGGAGGGGAAGAGCATCGTCGTGGTCACCAACCTCAAGCCCGCCAAGCTCATGGGCGTGGAATCCCAGGGCATGCTCCTCGCGGCCACCGGGCCCGACGGCGAGCCCGTCATCCTCATGCCCGAAAGGGACACCCCTCCCGGCTCGAGGATCAAGTAGCAGGCCATCGAAAAGCCGGCAGACCCCGTCGAGCGTGCCGGCCCTACCGGACGTCAATAGGGTTGGCGCCAACGAGACTTGCCAAATGAACCCGCCTCGGCGTAAACGGGATTATTACCACTCCCCCGCCTGTTACTACCGCTGCTTTTCCTGCGGGGACCGCTCTCCGAAGACCTGCCCCGCCATCAGGGCCACCACCAGGGGCGGCATCTCTATCTCGCGGCCCCCGTTTTCGAAAGTGAGTGTTATCCTTACCGCCGAGGGCAGGTAGTCCTTCTCCTCCGGGTCCCATTCCTCCACCCACTCGCCCTCGTCCTCCTCCCCCCCGGTGTCGAAGTACTCGAATTCGAGGTTCGTGACGGTGGGGTCGAAGAGATACTCGTCCCTGGGCTCTTCCTCGAAGACGTCGGTGAAGAAGATGTCCTCCTGTATCTTCAGACCCTCGTAATCGGAATGGAGTGTTACCCACTTGAGGCCGGCGGAGTCCTGGAGGGTGTCGGCGTAGGGGTCCACGCTCGTCGTTACGAAGCCCACGCTCTCCTTCGTGCCGGAGAAGTAGAGCACTTTTCCCTCCGGCTTGGTGACGACGTAGGGGTAGGCCCCGCGGAGGAGCCACGAGAGCCTGTCGGTTAGGATGCGCATCCTCTGGGAGATCTCCTCTCTCTCCATGCCCTTGTCCACCGAGCGGCTCCCCAGCCTCATGGACCACAGGAGTATCGAAAAGAGCACGGCCGCTATCGTGAGGGCTATCACTATCTCGATGAGAGTGAGGCCGCCGTCAGGACGCCTGCTCATATTGAGCCCTCCTTCCGGTCAGGACCACCTGGCCCCCCGGCGGCCAGGTTACGGTGACGGTTATCTCAAAGAGCCTGAAGAGCTCCTCTCCACCTCCGCCCCCATGGCTGCCCCCCTCGCCGCCCTCTCCTTCGCCCCAGGGGAAGGGGACCTCGCGTATTTCCCTCTTGCCGGTGTACCCTCCTTCCAGGTCGAAGGTACCGCTCATGTCCTCTAGGGAGGGGGCGGCGTATGCCTCCTCCATGATGGAACGCGCGTATATGAGCGCCGTGGCGTAGTCGGAGCTCTTCTTGGTCGAGCGCAGGGAGACGGAGAAAAGTTGCACGAGGCTCACCAGCGCTATGCCCAGAATGGCCAGGGCGACGATGACCTCTAAGAGGCTAAATCCTCTCGATCCTGGCCCTGCCTGTGATCTCGTCCACTTCGATGACATATGTCTTGCCGCCCTCCTGCTCCACGGTTATCAGGCCGCCCGTGGAATTCCCCTTGCTGAAAAACACTATGGGCTCGCCGCCTATCTTGATGCCCGGGGGAAGGTGCCGCTTCGCGCCCAAAAGCCCCTTCCGCCCCTCGAGCCAGTAGCTCCGGTCCTCGCCGTCGGTCACGAAGGTGACGGGCATCCTGTCCATGATGGCCCTTTCCCGGGCGCCTCTAAGCAGGGCGTGCACCCTCAGCGCCTGCTCCTTCAACACCCCTTTTTCGTATGCCCTGTTTATCGAAACCGTCGTCACCGCCGCGGCCACGGCTACCACGAAGAGGACCACGATGAGCTCAAGGAGGGTGAAGCCCTTATCAGATGGGTATGTCATTTATGCTGAAGACCGCGATGAGCATGGATATCACTATGAAGCCCACGAGGAGGCCCATGAAGAGTATCATGAGCGGCTCCAGGAGGCTTGCCGCCCTCTTGATGGTGAAGGTGCTCTCGGCCTCGAACCTGTCGGCCACGACCAGGAAGGTCTCCTCGAGCCTCCCCGCCTCCTCGCCCACGGCGATCATCTCGGACACTATGGGCGGGAAGACCCCTGAGTCCCTGAGGGGGGCATAGATGCCCCGGCCCCTGCTCACCCCCTCCTCCAGGGAAGCGAGCTTTTCCGAGACCACCTCGTTTCCGACGACCTCCCGCGAGACCCGGATGGCCTCCAACACGGGTACGCCGCTCTGGAGAAGGGTGCCCAGGGTCCTAGAGAACCTCGCGATGACGAGCTTCATGTGGATGTTTCTGACCACCGGCGTCCTGAGCTTCAGCCCGTCGATGAACAGCCTCCCCTCGGAGGTCCGGGCGTAGCTCTTGACGACGAAGAAGGCCCCCACCGCCCCGACCGCCAGGGCCCACCAGTAGTTGACGAACCAATGGCTTATGGCCAGGAGTACGAGGGTAGGCGTGGGGAGCGACTGGCCCATATCCTCGAATATCTTGGCGAATTGGGGAATAACGTATATCATCAGGACCGCAACGGCCAGGCCGCCCACGCAGGTCAGCAGAAGCGGATATATCAGGGCCGACGTAAGCTCCTCCTTGAAGGCCACGCTGGTCTCCATGAACGAGGCCAGCCTCCTTATGACGGCCTCCAGTATGCCCCCCAGTTCGCCGGCCCTCACCATATTTACATAGACCCGGGGGAATATCTTGTGCTTGGCCATGGCCTGCGAGAGCGACTGCCCCCTTTGGACATCCACGTATACTTCCTCGAGTATGGCCCTCAGGGAGGGTTTTCCGGAATGCTGGGAAAGGACGTAGATGGCCCGGTCTATGGGGAGCCCCGACTCCAGAAGATTGCCGAGCTCCTGCGTGAACACCAGGAGGTCCTTGCTCGATATCTTCGAGAAGGTGAAACTCTCCTTGCGCTTCAGGCGCTTTATCTTGATTGGGACCAGCCCCTCCTTATTGAGCCTGTCCAGGAGGTCGGCCTCGCCCCCGGCCTCGGCGGTGGCGGTGACCTTCTTGCCCTGCCTGTCGGCCGCTTCGTACTTATACGTGGGCATGCCATAATTTATCACAAAAAGCGCCGTTAAAGAAGGGAGTCCGGGGTCTTGGGGCCGCCGTCTGCC
>JARRNG010000029.1:0-910 GCA_037385265.1 Nitrospirota bacterium | reverse complement strand
TTGATTGTTTTATGTAAAATATAACTTCCTAATGGAAGATCCCGGACGAAAGCTCCTAGCCTTACTTGGCGGAGTGGCTGTGCTCGCGGGGCTCTATTGGGCGAGCGAGTATAACTACCTGCTCTTCCACACCCTCGCCGAGGGGTTCTCGATAGTAGTGGCCTGCGGCATCTTCATGGTGGCCTGGAACTCCAGGCGCTTCCTCCAGAACAACTACGTCCTCTTCCTCGGGGTGGCCTACCTCTTCGTGGGCGGCCTGGACCTGGTCCATACCCTGGCCTACAAGGGGATGAACGTGTTCCCGGGCTACGATGCCAACTTGCCCACTCAGCTCTGGATTTCGGCCCGCTACATGGAGGCCCTTTCGCTCCTTGCGGCCCCGCTTTTCATCGGCAGGCGCCTGAGCGCAGGCAGGGCCCTCGCGGTTTACGCGGCGGTCTCCGCCGTGCTCCTGTGGGCCATCTTTTCGGGCCATTTCCCCGCCTGCTTCGTCGAGGGCTCGGGCCTAACGCCTTTTAAGAAGGCAAGCGAGTACGTCATATCGGGGATACTCGTGGGCTCCCTCTATACCCTGTACCGGAGGCGGCGTCATTTCGACCCGGGGGTGCTGAGGCTCATATACGCCTCCATCGCCGTTACCATCGCCGCGGAGATGGCCTTCACGTTCTATGTCAGCGCCTACGGGCTTTCGAACCTCGTGGGGCATTACCTGAAGATCCTCTCTTTCGTGCTGATATACCGGGCCGTAATCATGACGGGGCTCCGGGAGCCCTACAACCTTCTTTTCAGGGACCTCAAGCTAAGCGAGGAGAAATACCAATCACTCTTTACGGAAATGCTCAACGGCTTCGCCTATAACCGGGTGATAACCGACGAAAGCGGAAAGCCAGTGGACTCCGTTTTCCTTGAG
>JARRNG010000028.1:0-15273 GCA_037385265.1 Nitrospirota bacterium | reverse complement strand
CACCCACCTTCACGCCGTTTAGCTCCATGACATAGGCGATGATATCGGCCATCTGCCTTTCTGAAAATATCTCTTTGAACGACGGCATGCTCATGGATGGCGAGGGGCCCGCGGGTATCGAGCCATGACGTATGAACCTGTCGATGTTTTCCGCAAAGGTTCGGGGGTCCTTGCTTTTCAGTCCCGGCGCTATGGGATGAAGAAACGGCACGTGGCCGAGGGCCGAGCCCGGGTTGGGCGCGCCGTTCTCTCCCCTTTGGCCATGGCAGCGCGCACAGGCCCTTTCAAAGAGTTCTTCGCCATGCTCCGGATCGCCAGCGATGGTTACGGCTTCTCCCGTGGCCCGTGCGTCCGCCCCCCCGCGAGGGGTGGGCAGGGGCGGCGAAGTCGTCGTTGCGGCTTCCGCCGGCGCCGTCATATCCCACTTCATGGAACCGGACGCCTCGGCCTTCTTCTCCTTGGCCCCCGCCGCCGCCCCGTAGCCCGGGCTCAGGTAGCCGGCAACGGAAAAACCCACCAGCACTCCGGCCAGGGCGAAGCCGGATAGGACCACCAGCGGCCGCCTGAAGGGATTGCGCTCGGGACTGCGGTCGATAAAGGGCAGAAGTACAAGCAGCGTCACCAGGAGGCCCGGCACCCCGGCGGCCCCAAGGGGCTCAAGCGGCCCCTGGAAATACTTGAGCGATTCGTACAGGAAGAGAAAGTTCCACTCGGGCTTGGGCACGTATGTAGTGTCGAGCCTGTCGGCGGGGCCGGAGAACTCGTAGGGCACGAAGACGACCAGAGTGATGAGGATAAATAATACGATTGTACCTACTATGGCATCCTTCAGGACCTGGTCCGGCCAGAAGGGACCCGGGGGCGTTCTCTTTTCCTCCTCCCATGGCCCGGCGTTTCCGAACCTGCGCATGGCCACGATATGAAACCCGAACAGCGCCATCAGGGCAAGGGGCAGGAGCGCCACGTGTATGCCGAAGAAACGGGTTATCGTGAGCTGCCCCATGCCCTCGCCGCCGCGGAGTAATATCTTCTGCACATTCCCCACCACCGGTATGACCCCGGAGACGCTCGTGCTGACCTGCCCGGCCCAGTATCCCTTCTGGTCCCAGGGCAGCGTCGCCCCAGTAAGACTGAAAGCCATGAGCACAAGGAGCAGAACCACGCCCGCAATCCAGGTGAGCTCCCTCGGCCGCTTGTAGGCGCCCCAGAGAAACACGCGGGCTACGTGCAGGAACATCAGGATGATAATGACCTGGGCCCCCCAGTAGTGGAGGCCGTGAATGAGCCATCCGAAGGGCACCTTCGCGTGAAGATAGCCCAAGCTCTTGTACGCGTCCTCCACGCTCGGGACATAGTAGAAAAGCTGCATGATGCCCGTGGCGGCCTGTATGGAAAAGACTATCAGGATGACGCTTCCGAAACTATAGAAAAAGCTCGCTCCGCCCGGGATCTCCTCCTCCAGGGCGATTTTGTATAGGGCCGAGAACGGCCACCGGGCAGAGAGCCACTCTTTTACGAGTCCGATCACCGCTCAGACCACCTCTCTCTTCGGCGTGCCGGGCCTGTAATTGACCCAACTGATATAAAGTGCGTTGTTCTCTATCTTGTGCGGCAAGGGGTCGAGCGAACGCGGGGCGGGCCCGCCAAGGACCCTGCCGTCCTTTGCAAAGGTGCTGCCATGGCAGGGGCACTCGAACTCCCCCGCCGCCGGGTTCCACTTGTAGTAGCAGCCCAGATGCGGACAGACGGGCGAGTAGACCGTCACCGAGCCGTCGGCGTGCTTGATAATCCAGGCCATGTGCAGGACCTTCTTGCGGTAGAAAGCGTCCTGCACCAGGGCCTCGAACTTGATGTCTATGGGTTCGCCCACCGGCACGCCGCTTAAATCCTTGGCCTTCGCAAACTCCGACTTGCGGGCCGCCGGCGGCGTTACGAGAGTCTTCAGGAAGGGAAGTCCCAAGAGCGCCCCGTTCAGAGCGGCGAGGAACCCTATAGCAATCTTCAGAAACCCCCGGCGTCCGGCAGCGCCCCCGTCGTTGTTTCGATCCGTGCTGTTCTGGCTTCGAGGGCATTCGCTTGGAAACATATTAGATAGAGGATAGTTGCATTTATCCAAGTTGTCAATGGGTTATATGTTACTAATAGAAGGTAGGAAGCGCTCTGCGATTAGAAGCCGCCGTTTCGATGCCGCCCCCCCGCCAATGAAAGCAAGGGCTTGTCCGCAGGCCAGGTTAACCGCCATTGATCAGGACCTGCATACCAGGAGCTGATTAGCCAGCATGAAGTCCAGACGCAAACGCCTGAGCACCCGTTCCACTGCCGACTCGAAAGGCATACCCACAGGCGATAACATGAACTTCTGCGCCTTGACGACGGCAAACCCGGCACCCTCGGCTAGGCGTCCGAGCTGAGGCAGGTCCATGACCTTGTGATGCTGCCCTTTGCTGAGGTGCCCCACCCTGGTGGCGATGGATTCCCAGAACGGGTCGGGCGATGTAAGCACGAAGATGCCGCCCCGGCGGAGAACCCTCTTTACTTCCCGCATGAACAAGCCGGGGTCGGGCAGATGCTCGATTAAAGCCGTGGCAACGGCGACATCAAATGAACCATCCGGGAAGTCAAGCGACTGGACGTCACCCTCGATAATCCTCAGATGCGGGAACATGGCCTTTCCGAATTCGACGAGGTCTCCGCTGAGCTCGACACCCACGCATCTCGCCCCCGGATACTTGCGGTTTATGATCTCCAGCATCCTCGCGTCCGCCGTACCGAGGTCGATTATATCCCTGACAGGCAGCTCGGAGAACTCCTCTATGGCCTTGTCCACCTCATGGGCGCGCCGAAGGAGGCGATAACGCAGGTACCTCTTCCTCTCCCTGCCCCGCGCGTACTCTAAATCTCCGAGCCTGCCAGTCATCCAGCCCCCGGCCCTATTTCATGGTTAGAACCTTGAGGCCGGCAGACGCCTTCTTCCGAAGCTCGTCCAGCGACCTCAGGCCCCAAACTCTCTTGAAGACATACGAAGGCCGCAGATAAAAGGACCTGTATCCTTCGACCAGCAGCTGGTTCAGCTCTTCCCTGGTGAATATCTCGCCCCAGTGGGGAGGCACGAAACCGGGGGTGGGGTTCTCGGCAAACTCCCTCCAGACATCCCTCTCGATGATCCCTGCCTTCAAGCCATCGGAATAGATCTTCGTGCCGGGAAAAGGCGTGAGGATAGTCATGTGGACGTAATCCGGGTTCAGGGCCTTCATGACCTCGAAGGTCGCGTAAATATCCTCCCTCGTTTCGCCCGGATTCCCTATCATGAAATAAGCCAGTATGGGAATCCCGTGCTTTCTCGTCAGGCGGAAGACGTCCCTCGCCTGCTCTATCGTGATCCTCTTGTTGAGCACCTCCAGAACCTTTTCGGTGCCGGCCTCGATGCCATAGTGTATGCCCCGGCATCCGGCCTTCTTGAGGTGCCTTATCGCCTCCTCGTCGATGGTATCGACCCTGGTCCGGATATCCCAGGCGACGTCCAACCTTCTTCTTACGATTTCGTTACAGATATCAATCACCCTCTTCTTGTTTACGGCGAAGGTGTCGTCGTAGAAGAGGAAATCGTGAATCCCCATCCTGGCGCACTCTTCCAGTTCATCCACCACGTTCCGGGCGGACCGCGCCCGGAAGGCCCGCCCCAGATGGGGGCGATCGCAAAAAGAGCACCGATAGGGGCATCCGCGGCTCGTGAACGTCGTCGTGACCGTCTTTCCCTTGGTCAAGAGCGAGGTGTATTTCCTGTACGGCACCAGGTGGCGGGCCGGAAAGGGAAGCGCGTCCAGATTCTCGATGGGCGGGCGAACGCCCGTGTTGACTATCTCGTCGCCGTCCTTGAAGACCAGCCCTGGGGTCCTCCTTAACGCCTGCCTGTCGCCGAGAAAGTCCAAGAGTTCTTTAAACGCCTCTTCGCCTTCCCCCAACACCAGGCAGTCAATATTCCCCAGATTGATCGTTTCTCTCGGAAATAGATGGACGTGCGGCCCGCCGACCACGACCCGGGCGCCCCCGCCGGCTTTCTTTACGAGGGCGACGGTCTTCATGACATCGATTAACGTCATCGTCATGGCCGTGACGCCCACCACATCGGGCCTTGCTGCGCGGACCCGCTCCGCCAGCGAGTCGTAGCCCAGCCTTTCGACTTGCGAATCTATGACCGCTATGTCGTGGCCGCCGTATTTCTCCAGATAACCAGCTATGGATAGGAGCCCCAGGGGAGGGTTGAATCCCCTCTCCTCCTCGATGATGGAAGGGTTGTTCCCTATGATTTCGTTTTCCCGGGGCGGGTTGATTAGAAGAACTTTCATTTCAGCGAGCTCTTCTTGTCTATCACGTCGGCGAGCATTCCTACCGTCATCACTATGACGGCGGTCATCATTATGATTCCAAAGGTCATATCCATAACCCTCCCCGTGATGAGCCAGCTTCCCACCACCACAATGAACGCGAACACCACCAGCAGGAAGCTCAGGGGGACGAAGACCCTCAGGGGGTTGAAGTACAGGGAAGTCCTGATAATCAGTTGGATGAAATTAAGCGTATCCTCTATGGGCCTTATCTTTGACTTCCCCTCCCGCCTATAGTAATTAATCGGCACATATTTCACCGAATAGCCGTTGGTCAGCATCGCTATGGTAATAGTGGTGGTGAACGAGAACCCGTCGGGAAGCAGGCGGATGAACCTGCTGACGACATCCTTTCTCATTACCCTCAGACCGGAATTCAGATCCGGTATCTTCATGCCACTGAGGTAATTGGCGAGCTTGCCGATGAACCACTTCGCCGGCCTCCTCGGGAAGGGGACCCTCACCTCCCGGCCCGTCCTGGCGCCCACCACCATCTCACAGCCGTCTATTTCCCTTATCAGCTCGGGGATCATCTCGCTGGGGTAGGTGCCGTCGGCGTCGGTGATCACAATGATGTCGTTTTCCGCGGCGAGGATGCCCGACTTCAGGGCGGCGCCATACCCCTTATTGTGAGAATGAACGACCTTCTTGACGTCAGGCAGGGCAAGCTGATTGACGACTTCACTGCCGCCGTCGGTAGAGCCGTCATCGACCAATATGAGCTCGAAGTTGAAGCCGCTACTGTCCATCCGCTCATGGATATCGTGCACAAGTTTCATGATGTGATCTTTTTCGTTATACACGGGAATAATTATCGAAACCGTCTCGTTCATCTTTTAAATTCCCTTCAGCTTTTATCCCTCGTAGATGTCCTGTTCATCCTTGGCGTCTCGACCCGGAAGAGGCCGTCTTGTCATGACGATTAACCTCGAGGCGCTGTAAGAGGCCAAGAGGAAAAGCGCCAGGGCCGCGTAGAATCCCGAATAGCCGCCGCCGGAGAAATACCTGTACAGCCACCAGAAGTCAAAAACGTTCATATAAATGCTCTTCCTTATTTTTTCCTCGTGCGCCGCGCCCTCCGGAAGCTCGGAATACCTGTAGTCCCTAATCCCGCCGGCCATTTCGCGGATGGACCCGATATGCGCCAATATGGGCGACCTGCGCCAATTAAAGTATACCTCCGGAGGAGGCTCTATGGTAGGCTGTATCCCCTCCCCGTAGGTTACGGTGAAGGGCAGTTTTTCCACATACCTTAAATTAAGGAAATATTTTTGGTAATTGACCGATACCGCCACAAGCTGAACGAGGAAACTCACGGCGAAGACCGAGTATACCATAACCCTCGGGAAGGTCTTCCTTAACCAGAGAGGGGAGTCGAAGATTCCGGCAGCGGGCATAATCAGAAAAGGCGTTATCACGAAGATATGGCGCGGCCCCCAGGCCCAGTCGCCATGCCAGTAGACGTATTTGGAATGAAAGAGGAGATAGGAAAGCACCAGGCAGACGAGGCCGAGGGCGAGGCCGGGCTGCCTCTTGTAGAAGGACCTTATCGAAAAGAAGAAAAGCACGGCCACGGGAGAATAATAGAAGAAACCCTTCCCCGGACTTACGAGTAGCCCACCGAGACCTCTCAGGAGCGATGTCCCCTTAAATAAGTCGACTCCGTTGCGCGCGGCTATGAGTGAATATCCCGTTTCGAGCACTGAGCCGAAACGGTAGTGGTTATACCAGAGGCACAGGCCCAGGAAAGGCAGGAACGCCAGGGCGAATAGAGCGCTATCCCTCGCCATCGCGCGCGCGTTGGCCCAAAGGCCGGATTCCCGGGAGTAGCTGAAAAGCATCATGATAACGAGGGGGGGCAGAACCAGTATCGACGTAGTCCGCGTTGCGAAGGCGATTCCAAAGGAGAAGGCCGAGGACAGAAGGAGCGTGACCCTCCTGTCAACCGTATACAGGTAGAGAAGATAGACCGAGAGGAGCACGAAGAATGTCTCCACGGGGCGATTAAAGGGATGCTTGGCGTAGGGCCACGCCATGGTGCCAAGGCCGAAGAAGACCGCCGTGAGGACAGAGGCGCGCCTCGAGTAGCCAAGGGAAAGACAAAACAGGAAGACCAGCACGCCCGTGGCGACAACGAAGAGCAGGCTCATTGCCAGAACGACATTTTCGGGCGGTGCGCCCATGTATTCCGCCGCCATGTAGAAGGGAACGGCCAGCAGGGCCGAGCCGATCCCGAGCCAGGAATAATACCTCCCGTCGGCCCCCTCTATGCCCATTTCTTCCGACACCGACAGGTCGTGCCTCTCCACAATCCCCCTCACCACCTCGAGCCTCAGCTTGCCGGCGTCATTATCATAGACTTTGGCGACCGAGGCGGTCAGGAGGTAGACGGAGAAGAATAACGCAGAAAGATGGAAAATGATAAATAGTAGGCTCTTCTTCTTTTCTTCCATCACGTTTATCGCCTCGCCGAAACCGGCTGGGTGAATATCCCCGCTCAGCGGCGGCGCATTCCCTTTGAGAGAAGCAGGCCCCACACATCCGGCGGTGCGGCCGATGCAGCAATAAGCTCCGGGAGGAAGACGCCCCGGCTAATAAGTTGGGTTGATGCACGTCCGTCCGCCGGCGCCAGTATTGTTTGTCTCCTTAAACGAGTTTGGGAATGGGATATTTGCTATCTATTTTAGCAAATGAGCAATCGTTCAAGCCAAAATATTCGCAGGTCTTTTCCCGCGGTCATTAAGATAGGAGATTGGGGTGCCTTTCGCCGCGTCCCCCGGACCATGCCAGGCTTTCGCCGGGACTTAGAGAGTGGATATCCTACGCCGCCAGTTGCCCGGCGAGGGAGAGCTTGTCAAGAAACCGCACTAAGGGGCGCGCTCATTCACGCTTCCCAAGAAGCTCCCGGGCGTGGTCCGCCCCGTCGAAATCGTCCGAGATGCTCAGGGCCTTCTCAAGATGAGCCCTCCCCCGGTCGTGCTTTCCCGCGGCCAGATAGGCGGCGCCCAGGTGGTAGCTCACGACGGGGTTGCCTGGCAGGAGCGATGCGGCCTTCTCGAGGGCCTTGAGGGCTTCGGCGTATTTCCCCTCCTGGAACATTATCCACCCGTAGGAGTCGAGGACCGCGCCGTTCTGCGGCGCAAGGCTAAGGGCTCGCTGGGCCAAAGACACGGCCTCGTCCACCTGGCCGTCCTCGTAGAGCAGGTCAGCGAGCATGGCCATGGCCGGGTAATTGCCAGGCTGCTCGGCATAGACCCTGCGGAAGTGCCTGATCTCAGCCTGGCGGCAAAACGGGCGCTGATCAGGCACCTCGCCGGAGAAGACCAGGCTCATGTAATACTGCACGTTGCCGTTTTCGGCATCGATGCAGTAGGCGTTGAAAAGGTCACTCTGCCTCCGGAAGAACTTGAAATTGGCCACCTGCCGGCCCACGGCCGCCTCTTCGTGGATGTCGGCGATGAGCTTGCGCCCCGCGTGCTTCAGGTACGGGACGATGCTCGCCTGGTAGAGGGGCAGCTGCATGTCGGGCGGCAGGGCCCAGACGGCGGACTGCTTGTCGAAGTAGTGCCTGTCGTCCTCGTTTACCCTTGTCTCGCTGCCGATCATCTTCGCCATCGCCGGGCCGTCAAGCCAGAAGAAGCCGGCAATGCGGGCGACGGTGTCTATCTGGTAATGTTTGGCGCGGAACCAGTCGGGCAGCTTGTCGAGCTTCCGCTGCAGCCTCGGGACGTCCAGGGAGAAGGGCTCGGGCGTGGCCAGGAGGAAAGCCTGGTCGGAGCCGTAGATGTACCAGAAGGTCGAGTTGGGGAAGACGCTCCGGAAGGTGTTCAGATGTATCCTGAACAGCGGCCCCCTCATGGATTCGGAGACCGGGACCCACTGGGCGAATATCCCGCCCGGGCGGAGCTGCTCCCGGACCCGCTCGTAGAAGTTCTTCGTATAGAGTATCCAGCTGTCGTAGGAACGCGGGTGGGTCGAGTCGCTGATGATGAGGTCGTACTTCTTGTGGCTCGTCACCAGGTAGTTCCGGCCGTCGTCCTCATGAAAATGGAAGCGGGGCTTGTGGAAGACGTCCCCGTTAACATCGGTGAAGAGGTCGTTTATGCCCTCCACGTCGGGGTTGAGGTCCACTACGTCGAGGGAGGCTACCTCGTCGGAGGCCAGGACGGAGCCCGCCGTGATGCCCGCGCCGAAGGCTATGACCAGGACGTCCTTGGGCCCGTCGGACTCGTGCATCAGCACGGGGAATATCCCGAGGAGCTTGAAGAGCTGGGTATGCCAGAAGCGCGTGGAGGCCTCCTCGACGCCGTTTAGGTACATGTCGCGGTAGGTGCCCCGCTGGGGGTCGGCCTGGTCGAGGACGGAGACCGTAGCGGCCCGTCCCTCGTAGGTATATATGACGTCCACCGACTTCGCGAGCTTGGATTCCGCTATCTTCCCCGCGTAGAGGTCCATCAGCCTGGGGGGGAAGGCGATGAGGCCCACCGCAAGCGCAAAGATGGAGACGACGGCGACGGCCCGGCGCAAGGCATTCCGGCCCGGCGAGAGCAGGCTGGAGACGCCCACGGCGGCGCATACGAGGGCCAGAATTACGATGACTCCCTGGATGCCGATGAGGGGCACAAGGTAACGGTTAGCCAGGCCGGCGCCCAGGAGGCCCCCGGCGGTGTTGAGCGCGTAGAGGGTGGCTGCCTCCTTCGTGGCCTCGCCGCGGCCCCCGGGCCGGAGCATCCTTATGGCTATAGGAAGCAGGGAGCCTATCAGGATGGTCGGGGCGACGATTATGAGAAGGATGGGAAGCGGATTCACGGGGCCCGCATCGACCAGCTTGACGAAATGTTCGGAGCCGATTATCAGGTCAGAAAGCAGGACATAGGGAGTAAGGAAGATAAAGGCCCCCGCCCCGAGGGCGACCACTCCGAAGAGGCTGTTGGCCTTGCTTGTCTTTCTATCGAGGAAGCCGTAGAGCCAGGTCCCCGCCACGGCGCTTATCCCGATTCCCAGGAGGAAGGCCGCCAGCACCAGCGGGAAGACCCTTATGGTGTTGCCGAGGTAGAGGATGATGAGCCTCGTAAGGAGAATCTCGTATGCGAGCGAGGCGAACCCTATCCCGAAAGTAGCAACGGCAAGGAAACGCCACAGACCGACGTCCACGACCGCAGCGCCCGGAGCCTCCTCGGATTCAGGCTGGGGGGCAGCCTCGCGGGCGCTGGCCTTCAGGGCCGTGTTGCCCACCAGGGCGGAAAGGGCCGCAAACACGTAGAGGCCGAAGGCGCAGGCCACGGTAAAGTGGACCCCGAACTCCAGAAGCAGTATCCATCCCGCCACGTAGGTGCCCAGGGCGGCGCCCAGGGTGTTTATGCTGTAGAGATACCCGGTGCGCGCCGTCCGCTTAAGCGGCGAGTCGGTCGCCGCGCCAGCTATCATCGCCGGGAACGTGGCCCCCATGAGGGTTGCCGGCAGGAAGAGCGCTGCTATGGTGACAACCATTCGCACAGCCGTGAGGAGGTCCCTGTTCTGCACGACCCCGGACAATGAATTGAAGACGTCGGCAAGCAGATCAAACAGATGCGGAGAGGCCAGGACGTATATGCCGACGCAAACCTCCAGAAGAAGATAGGGGACGAGGGAGACTTGGCGTTTGGAGAGGACCCTCCCCCCGACATAGCTCCCTAACCCCAGGCCCCCCATGAAGACGACCACGATTATGGCGGCCGAGGTCAGCGAGTTGCCGACCACCACGATGAGCATGCGGTTCCAGGTGACCTCGGCTATGAGGCAGCCCGCGCCGGAGACAAAGAAGGCGAGATAGACGGAGGCGAGAAAAATCCACGACCGGAGCCTGGAGGTCATTGGTCAACCCTCCACACTTCAGCGCCGTCATCCCTCGAAGAGCACCTGAGGCCGGGGCTGGCCAGCGCCGCATGGATGCCAAGCCCCTTTCTCCTTGCATTAGAACGGGTCGTGGGCAAAGAAGTATCGAAACGTTCCCTATTCACATTGTAGCCGACGATAAGAAAACTCCTCGCAAGAAGCAGTTATTTAGTATAACAAATAAACAGCCCACCCGTCATTTGAGCGACGCTTCCCAACCGCCCGCGAAAGGGCACTGAGCCGGATAAAAATCGTAGCTCCGCGTGACGCGGGTTCCTGGATGGAAAAATTTGGCCATATGACCATGCGCGCGGTGATTTCACCAAATGCTCCCGCCCGGAGGCCGATGAATAAGACGCCCCCAGGACATTCGGTCGACTGCACGGGGGAAGGGACTCGAGAATACCCTGGGCTGCCAGGAAAGGACGCAAAGGGAGGACGGCTTGAGAAGCCCGCGCATCAAAACGCGGGCAGTGCGTTTAGGGCACTCGCGCCCGTCAGTAGCCCAACTGCCTGAGCCTGTAGAGCCTTTCGGCGGACTGGCTCGGGAACCGCTCGTAGATGGCCCTGGCCTCTCTGAACCTCCCCAGGGCGAAGAGGGCGTCGGCCTTGCTTATGTTGTAGATGGGGTTTCCGGGGTCGAAAGAAAGAAGTATGTCCGTGGACCTTATTATCTCCTCGAAGACCAGTCTCTTGTCCTTCCTGTACTGCTCGATGATGGCCCTGTTGCCAGGGACGTCTCTCAGGAAAAGGACGCTGTTGAGGCCGCGATAGACGAGCTGCCACTCTTTATAGTCCACGAGGGCGTCCGCAAGGGGGACGATGCGGCCCGTCTCCCTGTAGATGACGGGGATGATGATGGTGTTTATGTTGTAGGCGTCCAGCAGGGACTGCCATCCCCGCTTCGCCTTAAGAATGGCGTCAGCCTGCTCGTTGACGGGATTGTGAAGGGCCCTGCCGTCGACGAAGACCTGGTACTCAGGGTAGAGGGTCCATATCAGGTATCCCCCCCAGGTGTAGTAATTGTATATGGGCCCTTCGGGCTTGGTGCCCTTCACGAAGGCCACGAGCCCCGCCGGGTAGAAGGGCGAGACCCATTTAGGGGTGATGCCGGGCACGAAATTTATGGGCTGCCGCCTGTACTCGTAACCGAAAAAGCCCAGGGAGACCACCAGCAGGGATGCCACTATTCCCCTGAAGAGCATCTTGTATCTCGGCCTGAGGAGCTTGATCTCGAGCAGGCTCTTCCCCGCGTAGAAGGGGAGCACCGTGAGCGAGAACATCAGGCCTCTCACATAGTAGTTCGCGAAGAACACGAAGAAGCTCACCACCAGGAGCTCGGCGATGTCGACCGACCGCCTTATCCAGTATTTGACGAACAGCACGAGGTATATCAGCACCGTAAAGGCCCAGTACAATATGAGCCATTTATAGCGAAGCTCCTCGTAGAAATAGCTGAGGGGCCTGTACTCGAGCACCGTCGTCCCCACCCAGCCGGCCTGCCCTCCCGCGCCCGGGGCCGCAAACAATTCCCTGAAGAATTTCATGATGAGGCCAGACAGATAGTTGTAGAAGAGATGGTATCCATTGGGATTAATGAACGAAGCCCCGATGGCAACCATGCAGACGACGAAGAAAGCGGGGCGGAGGCCCTTGTCCCTCGAGCCCCTGGCCAGATGAAACCCCGACCTCAGGGCCTCGGCAAAGAGGAAGATGATGATGGTGACGTTGCCCACTATGAAGCCGGCGTGGATGTTCGCCCACAACGCCATCGTCAGGGGGATAAGCCAGTAGGAGAAGTCGAAGGACTTCTCGCTTTCCTTCCCCGTCCTGGCCCTCAGCCTCTCAAGGAGGATTACCAGAACCAGGGCCAGCGTGAAGGAAAACCCCTGCGGCCTCTCGAAGGTGTAGGAGAGCTTCGTGCTCAGCACGAGGGCCGGGAAGCCCGCGACCGCCAGGGCCACCCACGGCCCCGCCCTTCCGGCGAGGAGCCAGAAGAAGAGAACCAGCACGGGCAAGAGGATTAGTACGTTCCGAAGCACGCCCACCCCCGTGAGGCCGGCCAGTTTGTAAGGCAGGTAAAGGAGCACCTGGCCAAGCCAATGAGCCCGCAACCCCCTCTTCTTCACTTCGTCCAGAGGCCTCGGCGTGGTGTAGGCGAAGGGGTCCTCGTCGGGCACTTGCCAGTGGTTCACAATGTACTCGCCGGTCCTCAGGTGCCACCACAGGTCGGGGTCCTCGAAGGAATAATTCATGGTCAGCCCGAAGATGTACACGAAGAACGACAGCGCCAGGAGCAGGCCCGCGACACTAAGTATCAGCTTTCTTCTGGTTCCTTTATCAGCCAAGGGCGAGTCAAACCTCCCGTCGTCTTCTTCTCCTGTGCCTTTTCAGCCCCGCCCCCTCCCGGCGGCCGCTTGCGGGGCGATGGGAAAGCAACCGCCCCTCGCCCGCAAAGCAGAGAGCGGGTGGTGAACAAACGTCGCGCAAGACGCGCCACTTTCCCTTAAGGGTCCGCCCCTGCCACCGGGGAGTTGTGATGGCAGGAAGTCTGGCAGTTCTCTGTTGTGTAGCTCAAGGGAGTCGCCGCCTTCTTGAAGCCCAGGATGAGGATCGTACTTCCGCCGTAGTTGTAAGGGGCGGGGTCCGAGTCATATCCTATCAGGCGGGACCGCTTCGAGCCATGGGGGACGGCCACGTGGCACCCGACACAAGCCACGCCCCCTCCGGCCTGTTGGTGCTGCGTTACCGCGTGGACGTTATTCCTCCAGCTGCCGTCGTAGACCACGTGGCAGTTATTGCAAAAAAGATCCGGGGAGCCCGCGTCGGCCGCATTCAGCCTCCACAGGGTGCCGTCGGCTTTCGTGGGCCAGTACTTGCCCTGCCCCTTGAGCATGTATTTCTTGTTCGAGCCGTGGGGGCCCGCGGGTTCCAGTATCTCATCCTCCTGGCCGTGGCAGTCGGAGCAGTACATGGTCTGCCCCATTCCCGGAGCCCATGGCGCGATCATCGTTTGCGAAGCGTCCAGGCCCGTGGGCGGGTAAGAGCCCGTCTGGCTGTCGAGCCCGACCACGACGGGGTGGGCGGATTTGTTGCCGGGGTTGAACTCCATGGCCTGGTCCGTAATGGGGGTGCCCGAGGGCCCTATTATCAGGGATACGCCTTCCGTAAGGTAGCCGAGCCCGTAATAGGAATGGCACTTAAAGCATATCTGGTACTCATAATCGCTCCCGTCAGGATAGAGGGGGGGCTTCAGCTCGACAAACGAGTTGGGCTGGGACCAGAGGGAGGGCCAAGAGGGCTCGACCCCCCACACTTCCCTGAGGGCATCCGACACCGCGTTTCCGGGAGGCGTATGGGCCGTCCCCACGGGGCCCACGCCATGGGGGTTGTGGCAGTCCACGCATTCGGAATGCCTGTTGGCGGGGCCGAAGCTCTGGCCGCCGGGCTGGCCCTGTTCGGGCAGGTTGTGGCGGTCGTTGTAGAGGCGGACGGGATGGGCGTAGGTCTTGTCGAACTGAGCCTTTACGTCCTTGGAGGCGCCCGCCTGCGTGCCGTCGTGGCAGGGCTCGCAGCCCGCCTCCTCGCGGGCAAAGAGCATGCTGGGAATGAGGCCTGAGGCGTCCTCGTAGCCGTGGGGGTTGTGGCAGTTATTGCAATTGCCCGCATCGGAGAAGGCGGGGCCCGGCGGCGAGGGGTCGGGACTCCAAAGCATGTCGCTGCTCGCGGAGTGGAGCGATTCGTCGAACCTCGTCTTGCCCTGGTAGATGCCGAAACTACCGAACCCCTGCGGCATCGAGCCGAGGATGATGGTCTCGTGGCAGGCATGGCAGAGCTCGTTCCTGTCGGTCCCGTAGTTGGAACGGAAGAGGGCGTAGGCGGTGGGGCCCTCCGCGGCGGGCGGGGTGGGCTCCGCTCCGTCTATGCTCGCGTGCTCTTCGTGGCACTGGCCGCAGTGGCCCTTCGTGGTATAGGGGAACCCCACGACCCCCAGGATGTTGCGGTCGGCCTCGGTGCCGTGCTTGGTGAACGTGTAAGTGCCACTCCAGGTATCCCCGGCATAGAATAGCGCCATAAACAGAGTGGCCGCCAAAAGGGCCACCGCCGTCAACAGCAAGGACCTCCCATCGCTGCCTATCCTCCACATATCTTTCACCATCCAGTCCTTATAATCGCGCGTTTCGCCGCTCAGTTCTTGTTCGTGTGGCATACGGCGCACCCCGAGAGGGCCGTGTCGAGGTCGGAGCTCCTGAAGTCCCACCTCATCAGCTTGTAATACGGGGATGCGTGAGCCCTGTGGCACGAAAGGCACATCACGATGTCCGCGCCGGGCGTCACCTCAGTGGTATCCTGCACGTTGAAGGGGTCGGCCCGGGCCACGGGGGCCAGCATGCTGTAAGTCGTGTACTGGGCGTACTCCATCGTCCCTGCCGGCAGGGCCACGTCCGTGGGATGCCTGAGCCAGGGCGAGGCGCTGCCCACCCCCGAGGAGTCGTGGTAGTCCCCATGGCACTCCCCGCAGAAGAAGTTGATGCTCGTGGTGTCGGAGAAGCCCACAGAGCCCATGTACTCATTGTGGCTCGTATTGACGTTGTCCTGCTCCCAGTCGTCGTCCTCCAGGCCCTGTATTCCGTAAAGGAAGCGGTAGCTATTGCCCACTGTGGAGCCGTCCGTGCTGGAGGCGTTGCCGTGGTGCGCGCCGTAGACCGCGTAGAGCTGGTCGTCCGCCGGCGCCTCGCCATGGCCGCCGTTAGACCCATGGCAACCCCTCGTTCCCGCGCACCTCATCTGCCCAGCGTAGGTTCCACCCTCGGGGAAGTCGCCCCCAGGTGGGGCGTCGCCCAGCACTTCGTCCGGGTTTGAGGAAAAGACGTTGTGGCCTAAGGTGTCGCCGCCGCTGAGGTAATAGAAGTTCCCCCCCGCGAGCGTTCCCAGGGGCTCCGAGAGGTTGTTGACAATGGGTGTGTTTCTGAATGCAACACTTACCACGGGGGAGGAGCCGTCGCTGCTGTGG
>JARRNG010000027.1:0-15431 GCA_037385265.1 Nitrospirota bacterium | reverse complement strand
TCGAGGCCTCCCCCGACGGCGAAAGCGCCCTCCGGGCGCTCAAGCAGAAGTCCTACGACGTGATACTCTTGGACATAATCATGCCGGGCATCGACGGCATATCCTTCATGAAGAAGCTCATGGGAGACCCGGCTGCGCCGGCCATCGTGGTGCTCACGGGCAAGGCCACCATAGAGACGGCCGTGGAGGCCATGAAGTACGGGGCCTACGACTACCTCACCAAGCCCTACAAGCTCGACGAGCTGGAGATAATTATACGGAGGGCCTACGAGTTCGGTAAGCTCAACCGCCAGAGCGGCGCCTTCCGGCAGGAGCTCATAAGGAAGGAGCTGCCCTCCGAGATGGTCGGGGGCTCGGAGCCCTTCGTCGAGCTCATGGCCCTCGTGGAAAAGATTGCCCCCACGGACTCCACGGTGCTCATCTCCGGCGAGTCGGGAACGGGAAAGGAGCTCGTCGCCAACGCCATATGGCAGCGAAGCGGGCGCAACGAAATGCCCTTTACGGTCCTCAACTGCGCCGCCCTCTCGGAGAGCCTCATAGAGAGCGAGCTCTTCGGCCACGAAAAGGGCGCCTTCACGACGGCCTACCAGACGAAATACGGCATCGTCGAGGCAGCCGACCGCGGTACCCTGTTCCTGGACGAGGTGGCAGAGCTGCCCCTTCAGCTCCAGGCGAAGCTCCTTAGGTTCCTCGACTCGGGCGAGTTCCGCCGCGTGGGGGGCAACAAGCCCCTCAAGGTGGACGTGAGGGTGATTGCCGCGACCAACAAGGACCTCCAGGAGGAGGTGGGGCGGGGGAAGTTTCGGGAGGACCTCTTCTACAGGCTAAACGTCATAAACATCTCCGTGCCCTCCCTGAGGGAGCGGAAGGAGGACATCCCGGCCCTGGCCGGGCACTTCATAAGAAAGTACTCGCAGCGCCTGGGCAAGGAGGCCAGGATGCTCTCTTCCGAGGCCCTCCGCAAGATGATGTCCTACGAATGGCCGGGCAACGTGCGGGAGCTCGAAAACGAGATGGAGAGGGCCGTGATCCTCGCCGAGGGCGACGAGATAGGGCCGGGGGACCTTTCTGTACCCCGGGCGGCCGAGGAGGTTCCTTCCTCCCCCCTGGGCATGCTCGAGGACGTCGAGAAGGAGCACATCTTGAGGGTGCTCGGCGAGACGGGGGGAAACAAGTCCAGGGCCAGCGAGATACTCGGGATAAACCGGAAGACCCTGCACCTGAAGCTCAAGCGCTACGGCATCGAGGCCTGAGCTACTTCTTTTTCTCATCTCCACCGTCTCTCGAGTCTGGGGCATTTTGCCCCATGAATGTGGGGCATAACGCCCCACTCGGGTGGCCGCCACACTATCCCTCTCAGCGTTATTACTTGTAATAAAAGACAATTTACTGTCCGGCCCGGCTGGCACGTTTATTGGAATAAGAAGTTCATGAAGGCGCTTCTGCTCTGCTCCCAGGACCCGCTTTTCCTGAAGAGCCTCTACTGCGTCCTCAAGGAAGAGGGCTACGAGATAGAGGTGGCCACTCACACGGCCAACGCCGTGCGGCTCAGTCTCTTCAGGTGCTACTCGGCGGTCATCATGGACTCGGGAAACGTGGGTTTCTCCGAGCGCGAGGCCGCGAAGGTGATAACGAGCGTGACGGGAGGCACCCCGGTCATCATTGCCGGGGGAGGCGACTCCCGGTCTGACTTGATCTGCGTTGACAAGCCCCTCGACCTCGAGGAGGTCAGGGGGGTTTTGAGAAACTTGTGCGGTCTTCCCGATTACCGCGAAAGGAGAGTTCAAGGCCTATGAAACCCAGGGAAATAATCCTTAGCGCCTTCGAGGGCGGAAAGCCCGAGCGGGTGCCGGCGACGCTTTTCGGCGGTGGCATGTGGAGCATCAAGGATTACGGCTCCACGTTCAAGGAGCTCGGCGCCGACCCCCAGAAGATGGCGGACATGCTCATGAAGGAATCCGAGAGGCTCCTCTGCGACGTCGTCTACGCCGGCTCGGGGTACAACAACTTCCATGCCTCGGCCTTCGGGGGGAATATCAAGTACCGGGAGATGGGCGCCCCCGACCTGGAAGAGCACCTCGTCGACAGCGCCGAGGCCCTGAAGGGCTTCGACCTCTCGGCCCTCGACCGGAGCGAGGTCATAAACAACGTCAAGAAGGCCCTGAAGGTCGCCAAGGACAAGCTGGGCGACGAGTACGTCGTCACCTTGACCGCCTGGGGCCCCTTCACCTTGGCCGGCAGGTTCCTGGGCGAGGAGCCGATGATGAAGGCCACCTTCAAGAAGCCAGACCTCGTCCACGCGGTAGTGGACTTCTGCGCCGACCTGCTGATACACCTCTACGAGCCCCTGGTCGATGATGGCACCCTCCAGGTCATCAGCCTGGCGGACCCCACGGCCTCGGGGGACCTGATATCGAAGAAGCAGTTCAGGGACTTCGCAGTGCCCTACCTCGCCAAGTTCACGAAGTGGGCGAAGTCGAAGGACGCCCACACCCTGGTCCACATCTGCGGCAACACCACCGACAGGGTGGAGCTGATGCCCGAGACGGGGGCCAGCTGCATCAGCCTGGACCACAAGACGGACATGGGGAAGGCGAAGGAGACGCTCCACGGCAAGATGTGCTTCGCCGGCAACGTGGACCCCGTGGCGGTGATGCTTCAGGGGACGCCCGAGCAGGTGGAGACCACCTGCAAGGGGATAATCGAGAAGGTAGGGACCGACGGCGGCTTTGTCCTCATGCCCGGCTGCGACATCCCTCCGACAGTGCCGTACGAGAACATACAGACATTCATCCGGACTGCGAGGGAGTGGAAACTCTAATACAAGACTCAGGGGGAGGTGACGATGGAGCAAGATTCCGTAGGGGAAAAGCCTTATTGAACCCGTTATGGAAAGGCGGTAACGATGGGAGGCTTTTGGGAAACGCTGCTTAATTTCTTTGCCGGGACCAAACCGAAGGAAGGCCCGGCGGCTCAAGAAGGAGGTCAGGCTATGAGCGATGTCAGCAAAATGACGGCCGACGAGGTCAACGCGTATATGAAGGAGCACATGGGGTTCGTCCCCAGGATGTTCAAGATCGTCAACACCGTCACGCCCGTCCCGGGCAAGACGTTTGCCGACTTCTACGAGAGCATCTTCGGCGAGGGGGCGCTCTCGAAGAAGGTCAAGGAGCTCATGTTCATGTCCGGCGGCGTGGCGTACTGCTCGCCCCGGTGCATCATCCACGTCATCCCGGCCATCGAGGCGGGGGCAACCACCGGCGAGATCTTCGAGGCCGCATCGGTGGGGATGATACTTGCGGGCTTCGTGCCCGGAGGGCCGGGCATCCCCTATGCCTTCGAGTACGCCCTCAAGTGCCTGGACATCGAGGCCAAGTTCCGCAAGGGCGAGGAGTGGGAGTACCTGCCTCAGCCCAAGTTCGACCACGGCATTTACTGATTCGGTCGCCGGCGCCGGGGGGAGGCGCCCCCCGGCGCCGCAACAAAGATAGCCAAGGAGTCATTGATATAATGTTTAGATTCGCCACAGAGCAGAAAGTCTTCGAGATAGGCGGCATAAAGGTGGGCGGCCAGCCCGGCGAGCGCCCGCCGCTTCTTATAGCTTCGATGTTTCATAACAAGGACAGGATTCTCAAGGACCGCAAGGGCAACTTCGACCGCGAGAGGGCGGCCGAGCTCATAAAGAGGCAGGAGGAGCTCTCGGCCTCCACGGGGATACCCTCCATGGTGGCCATGGTGGCCAACTCGGCGGAGGAGGCCAAGACATACATCGACTTCTACCGCGAGGTCACCGACATGCCTTTCGGCATAGACATGTGGATGGCCGACAAGCGGGCCAAGGCCACGGAGTACGTGGCCGAGCTCGGCCTGCAGGAGCGGTTCCTCTATAACAGCATAACCCCTTGGGACAAGGACATCGAAGGACAGGTCAGGAGGCTCAAGGACCTGGGGATAAAGCACGTGATAGTCCAGGCCTTCGACGACGCCGACCAGGGCCCGGCGGGGAGGCTTAAGTCCCTGGAGAGCCTCCTCGGCCAGGGGGCTGGGGAGTTCGACTCCGTGCTGGTGGACACTTCGGTGATGAACCTGCCGGCCACGTCGTTTTCCCTCCTGGCCAACAGGCTCATCAAGGAAAAGCTGGGGCTCCCCTGCGGCAGCGCCTACTCAAACGGCACCCACATGTGGAAGGCCTCCAGGGAGGCCTGGGGGCTCGACGGCTTCAGGGCCATGGACGCCGTGGCCCAGGGCATGTCCTCCGCCCTCTGGAGCGACTTCAACCTCTACGGGCCGATAGTGACCGCGCCCAGGATATTCCCCGCCGTGGCTACGGCGCACATACTTCTTAGCACCCTCGTCTACGACGAGACCTCCGCCGTGCCGGACAACGAGGACCTCCCCATAAGGAAGTTCTTCGGCGACTTCCTCGAAAAGCTCGAGGCCGGCGGGGCAAGGAAGAAAGCAAAGACCAAATAGGGTCATTGGACATAAAGACGAAAGGAGCATACACACAGTGGCTGATACTATGACTTCAAAGGAAAGGGTCCTCAAGCTCTTCGCCGGCGAGCCCACGGACAGGCCCGCGTGCTTCAGCGGGATGGGCAACGTCACGACGGAGGGCCTCAACCAGCTCGGGTATAAGTTCGCCCAGGTCCACCTGGACGCCAGGCAGATGGCCGAAACGGCGGCCACCACCAACAAGCTCTTCGATTTCGACTGCTGCGTCATGCCCTTCGACCTCTGCGTCGAGGCCGAGGCCCTGGGGTGCGAGATAAACACGTACCCCCACTCCGAGGACCTTCTTTACCCGACGATAAAGGAAAAGATAATCCACGGCGAGGACGAGATGGACATCCAGGTCCCCCCTGACATCGCCGAAAGGGGCAGGGTCCCCCTGCTTCGAGAGGCCGTGGGGCTCGCCAAGAAGGAGCTGGGGGACAGGGTCCCCGTGGGCACCTACGTGCTGGGTCCCTTCACCCTGGCCGGACAGGTCATGGAACTCAACGACCTCCTCAAGCTCTCCTTCAAGAAGCCCGACAAGGTCAACGCCCTCATGGAGAAGCTCTCGGGGGTCATAGTGCAGGTGGCCCGTGAATTCGAGAAGGCCGGGGTGGACTACATCACGGTCAGGGAGATGGGGGCCACCTCGGACGTCCTCAGTCCCAGGGCCTTCAAGGGCCTGATACTTCCGCACCTGAAAGCCATCTTCAGCGAGATAAAGACGCCCAGCGTACTCCACATCTGCGGCAAGACCAACGACATAGTGGGCTTCATGGTGGAGTCCGGGGCCAAGGCCATTAGCGTTGACCAGAAGAACGACGTGGCCGACACCAGAAAGAAGCTCGGCCAGGGCGCCCTGGTCTTCGGAAACTACGACCCCTACAACGTGCTCGTCTCGGGCGACGAGAAACTCGTGAGGGAGACCATCACCAAGTGCCTCGACGACGGCGTGAGCGCCGTCTGGCCCGGCTGCGACATCTGGCCCACGGTGCCGCCGGCCAATTTCAGGGCCATGATGGAAACCGTCAAAAGCTACGGCAAGTGAAAATACAGGAGGGATGCGCCATGGCAACCGAAGAGAGAAAGAAAGAGATAATGGACAAGCTGAGGGACGCCGTCATCGAGTACGACGAGGACGCCGCCAAGGAGTGGGCCCAGACGGCCCTTGACGAGGGCATCGACGCCAACGACGCCATATTCAGCGGCCTCGTCACGGGGATGCAGAAGGTGGGCGACCTCTTCGAGAAGCAGGAGTACTTCGTCCCCGAGCTCCTCATGTGCGCCGACGCCCTTTACGCGGGCCTCGAGATACTGAAGCCCCACGTGAAGCAGATGGACCTGGGCGTCAAGGGCTCGGTGGTAATCGGCACCGTGGAGGGCGACGTGCACGACATCGGCAAGAACATCGTCAAGATGATGTTCGACGTGGCGGGCTTCACCGTCTACGACCTGGGGCGCGACGTGCCCCTCGATAAGTTCGTGGAGGAGCAGATGAGGACCGACTCGGACCTCGTGTGCCTCTCGGCGATGATGACCACCACCATGGTGGGCATGAAGAAGGTCATCGAGGACCTGAGGAAGAAGAACCCCAACGTCAAGATAATGATCGGCGGCGCCCCCGTCTCGAAGGACGTGGCCGACAAGTGGGGGGCCGACGGCTACGCCGCCGACGCCACCAACGCCCTTAAGGACGCCATAAACATGATAAGCGCCCTCAAGAAGCTCAAGGAAGAGGCCGAGGCCAAAAAGGAGTCATGAGCTTCCCGGAGCTGAAGAACCGCCTCATCGAGGAGGGCGCTACGGTGGTGGGGTACGCCAGGGTCGACGAGGCCCTCATGGGAGAGATAGGCCACCTCAGCAGGGCCGTCTCGGTGGGCGTGGACCGCAAGCTAAACAGCGACACCCTGCGTCTCCTGGGCGCGCTCCAGAAGACGACGGAGCGGTTCCTGAGGGAAAGGGGCTACAGGTTCCTCTCCATCCCGCCCGACTCGGACAGGATAAACGACACCTTCGTCTCGAAGCTCTACAGCCTTTTCAGCCACAAGGTGGCCGCCACCTGCGCCGGAATCGGGTGGGTGGGAAAGAACGGGCTCCTCATAAGCCCCGTCTACGGGCCGAGGCTCAGCCTGGTGACGGTGCTTACCGACGCCGCCCTCAAGGCCGACGGGCCAATCGAGCGAAGCAGGTGCGGCCAGTGCCGCCTCTGCGTGGAGCTGTGCCCCTCGGGCGCGGTTTCGGGCGAGGAGTGGTCCAGGGACAACCCCTTCCCGGACCTCATCGATTACGCGGCGTGCTCGGCCCACAAGGAGAGCATCAGGTCCCTTTCGGGCAAGCCCAACTGCGGCTTCTGCATCAACATATGCCCCTACGGAAGGAGGCAGCCGAAGGAGGACCCCAGAACTATAGTGGTTACCGTGGAGGACGGAGAATGAGCAAAAAACATAAAGTGATATTTCAGCCCTCGGGAAGAAGGGGGGAGGTGGAGGACGGAAAGCCCCTGCTCGACGCCGCGCAGGAGCTCGGCGTGGACCTGGAGGCCATCTGCGGGGGCAAGGGCACCTGCGGCAAGTGCAAGGTCAGGGTGGAGGAGGGCTACTTTGAAAAGGACAACATCGACTCCAGGATGGCCCACCTGAGCCCGTTTTCCGAGTCGGAGGAGAAGTTCATAAAGCCCGAGGACGGGCCCAACACGCGCCTGGCCTGCTCTACCCGGCTGCACGGCGACGTGAAGATCTTCGTGCCCGAGAAGTCCAGGGCGGGCAAGCAGATAGTGAGGAAGGCCGCGAGGGAGATAACCATCGCCCTCGACCCGGCCGTGAGGAAGTACTTCGTCGAGCTCCGGAAGCCCACGCTCCACGACATCTCGATGAGCGACCTCGAGCGGCTGAGGACGGCCCTCAAGGAGGAGTACGGCCTCGGCGGCCTTGCCATCGACTTTGCGGTCCTCAAGGGCCTCCAGGACGCCATCAGGGAGGGCGACTGGAAGGTGACGGTGTCGGTCTGGATGGGCAGGGAGATAGTGAAGGTCGAGCCCCAATTCGTGGAGCACAACTACGGCATCGCCGTGGACGTGGGCACCACGACCGTGGCCGCCTATCTCTGCGACATGGCCACCGGCGCTGTGGTGGCCACGGAGTCGATGATGAACCCCCAGGTGCCCTACGGCGAGGACGTCATGTCCAGGATAACCTACGCCATGACGAACGAGGACGGACTTGCTAGGATGCAGGAGGCCATCGTCTCTGGGATAAACGAGATACTGGTGAAGATAACCGAGGGGCTAAAGGAAAACGGCGAGGCGGGTCCCCAGGCCATCACGGACATGACCGTGGTCTTCAACACGGCCATGCACCACATATTCCTGGGCTTCAACCCCGTGTACATCGGCAGGTCCCCCTTCGTCCCCGCCGTGCAGAACGACCTGGACGTCAAGGCCCGCGACCTGGGGATAAATATTAACCCCGCCTCCTATATCCACGTCCTCCCCATAGAGGCGGGCTTCGTGGGGGCCGACAACGTGGGCGTCCTCATAGCCGAGGAGCCATATAACCAGGACGAGAAGGTCCTAATCATAGACATCGGAACCAACGGCGAGCTCCTGCTCGGAAACCGCGACTCCCTCTGCTCCACCTCCTGCGCCACGGGCCCGGCCTTCGAGGGCGCCCAGATAAAGTTCGGCATGAGGGCCGCCCCGGGGGCCATAGAGAAGGTGAGGATAGACCCGGAGACGAAGGAGCCCCGGTTCAAGGTGATAGGCAAGGAGGAGTGGCACACGGAACTCAAGAAGGTGGACGCCAAGGGCATCTGCGGCTCGGGCATCATCGACGTGGTGGCCGAGATGTTCAAGGCGGGCATCGTGGACAAGTCCGGCAGGTTCGCGGCCGGCCTGGACACCCCCAGGGCCAGGCAGGGGGCCGACGGAAAGCCCGAGTACGTGCTGGCCTGGGCGCGGGAGACCTCGATAGGCTCGGACATAACCATCACCCAGGGTGACGTGAGGGCGCTGCAGCTGGCCAAGGGGGCCCTATATGCCGGGGCGAAGCTCATGATGAAGAGGATGGGCATCGAGAAGCTCGACCGGGTCGTGCTGGCCGGGGCCTTCGGAAGCTATATCGACAAGGAGTCGGCCCTGACGCTGGGGATGTTCCCCGACTGCGACATAGACAGGGTCTACGCCGTGGGTAACGCCGCCGGCGACGGCGCCAGGATGGCGCTCCTCAACATAGGCAAGCGCAGGGAGGCCGTGGAGAGGGCGCGGTGGACCAACTTCGTGGAGATAGCCGTGGAGCCTGAGTTCGAGAAGGAGTTCATGATGGCCATGCACATACCGCACATGAAGGACAAGTTCCCGAACCTGAAGAAGATAATAGACGAGCACCGCGTCCCGGTCCAGATCAGGGGATGAGCACGGAAGTCGAAGTAACCTCCGGCGTATGCGGGTTTAAGACCAGGATAAGGGCCACGAAGGCCGGCAAGAGGAAGGTCCGCCTGGAGATTGAGAGCGACTGCGAGATGGTGGCGCGCATGCAGGAGGACGTGGCCGAGCTCGACATGATGGCCGCCGCCTTCACGAGGTTCCTCGAAAACCCCGTCTACAGGTCGGCCTCCCGGTGCCTCAAGCACGTGGCCTGCCCTGTGCCAAGCGGCATACTGAAGGCCCTCGAGGTGGAGGCCGGCTTGTGTCTTCCCAAGAACGCCGGTATAGTCTTTATCAAGGAGAGCGAAGATATCAGGAAGTCTCGTGAAAAATAGATGCCGGGCCGGTTTCGCAGATGGGCATAGCTCTCGCCATAGCGTTTTACGCGTCGGCGGCCATATTCCTCTGGAAGGCGATATGGCGGTTTGTAATATGGTTCAGGGCCGGGAGCCCGGAGCCGCAGGCCGCGGGGCGCGAAGCCAGGGGGCTTCTGGCGGCCGCCCTGGACATAGTCTTCCTTACGAGGCTCTTCAAGGCGAACGCCGGCCTGTGGTGGGGCGAATGGTTCTTCCACGTGAGCTTCGTGCTCGTCTTCGCGAGGCACCTGGCCTTCTTTTTCGACCCCGTGCCCGGGTGGGTGGCGTGGCTTCAGCCCTTCGGGGTGGCGGCGGGCTACGTGCTGCCCCTTTCGCTCCTCTATATCTTCGTATGGAGGTTCGCCGTGGAAAAGAGCGAGTATTTCTCCCGGTATAACCTGTTTCTCACCATCGTGCTCCTGGCCCTCGCCGTCACGGGCCTCGCGCTGAGGCTCCTTTGGCACGTGGACCTCGTGGACGTGAAGGAGTACATGATGGGAGCCCTGGCCTTCAGCCCCGCAGCGGAGCTCCCGGGCAACTGGCTCTTCATCGTTCACCTCATACTGTTCCTGGTCCTCCTGCCCGTCCTGCCCACCCACATCTTCACCGCCCCCGTGACCCTGCTTGAGGCGCGGAGGCGCGAGGAAGAGAGGCCGCTTCATGGGTAGCAAGGAAGAACTTGAGGGGGAGCACAAGGGGTCCTTCGCCGGGTGCCTGGCGAGGCGGGAGCTCATGGAACTGGACGCCTGCACCCAGTGCGGCGAGTGCCTGAAGTTCTGCCCCGTCCAGGAGGTGACGGGCGACCCCTCTGTCTCGCCGCCGGAGAAGATACGCATGTTCAAGGAGTTCATCAAGGCTACGGACACACTCAAGGCCAGGCTCTTCGGCCCCCGCGAGGTGGACAGGAAGCTCCTGGAGGACTTCACCAAGGCCATCTTCGAGTGCACCACCTGCGGGGCCTGCGGCGAGAAATGCCCGGTGGGGATATACACCCAGAGGCTCTGGCCGATGCTGAGGAGGGAGATGGTCCGGAGGGGCCTCGGCCCCCTGGGTTCTCAGGCCGAGATGCCCGGATACGTTGAGAAGACCGGAAACGTCTACGGCGAGCCCGCCTCCGAGCGGTTTTCGCCCTGGTTTCCCGAGGGAGTGGAGGTTGCCCAGAGGGCGGAGGTCGCCTACTACGCCGGTTGCACCGGCGCTTACGAGGCGCGGCCCATGGTGAGGGGAGACGCCATCGTCCTTGGGGCCATAGGGGAGCCCTTCGCCATGCTACCGCCGGAGGAGGAGGTATGCTGCGGTTTTCCGCTTTTCATAACCGGCCAGCACGAGATGCTCGAGGGGCTGGTAAAGAGGCTCGTGGACTCCTACTCCGCGCGGGGCGTCAAGACCCTGGTCTGCTCCTGTCCCTGCTGCGTGAACATGATGTCCCGGGAGTGGCCCCTCTTCCTGGGCCGGAGCCTCCCCTTCAGGATCAGGCACATAAGCCAGTTCGTCGTCCAGGCCCTCAGGGCAGGAAGGCTCAGGGTGAAAAAGCCACTGGAGGAGCGCATCATCTACCACGACCCCTGCTACCTGAGCCGGGGCGTGGGGGTGATAGAGGAGCCCCGCGAGGTCCTCAGAAGCATACCCGGTGCCACCCTCCTTGAGTTCGACCTCCGGGGCAGGGAGTCCCGCTGCTGCGGCGCGGGAGGCGCGGCCCGGAAGGTCTTTCACGAAAACGCCATCGCCATGGGCAGGCTCGCCATCGACGAGGCCGTGAGGAAGAGGGCCGACAGGCTCATCCTTAGCTGCCCGGCCTGCTACGAGAAGGTGGGCGAGGCCATGGAGGGTTACGACAAACAGGTGAGGATAACCGACATCATGGAGCTTCTGGCGGAGTTGCTATGAGCCACTTCGACATAGTGTGCAGGAAATGCGGCACCGTCCTCAGGGAGACCTACTGCGCCTTCTGCGAGCACTGCGCCGACGCGCTCCTCATAACCCGCTACAAGGAGAGGGAGTTCTCCGAGGCCGGGGGCGAGGGCATCTGGAGGTTCAACTGGCTTCCCGTCCACGGCGCCAAGCAGTTCGCCGCTGGCCCCGTGGTGTACAAGTCCGAGGGGCTGGCGGGGAGACTTGGCCACGAGGACCTCCACATCGCCTTCAGCGGCTACTGGCCCGAGCGGGGGGCTGCCATAAGGACTTGCACCTTCAAGGAGTTCGAGGCCGCCGTGGTAATAGAAAACTCCAGGGAGAACAGCGTGGAGGGGATGGTAGTGGCCTCGGCGGGAAACACGGCCAGGGCCTTCGCCCACCTCTCGGCCCGGACCGGCTATCCGGTGATAATCGTTGTGCCGCGGATGTGCCTCGTGGACATGTGGTACCTAAGGAGCGAGGCCCGGGTGCCCACGCTTGTTGTCAGCGACGGAGACTACTCCGACGCCATAGACCTGGCCCGCCGCGTGGCCTCCGAGGCGGAGATGCCCTTCGAGGGGGGCGTAAAGAACATAGCCAAGCGCGACGGCCTGGGCGTGGTGCTCCTTGAGGCCGTCTCGAAGATGGGCAGGCTTCCGGGCCACTATTTCCAGGCCGTGGGAAGCGGCGCCGGCGCCGTGGCCGCCTGGGAGATGGCCGAGAGGTTTATCGGGGACGGGAGGTTCGGAAGCACCCTGCCCAGGCTCCACCTGGCGCAGAACGCGCCTTTTACCCCCATGGTGAACGCGTGGCGGAGGGGACGGAGGGAGCTGTCCCCCGAGGACCTGAGGCCTGAGCTCATAGGGGAGATAGCCACGCGCGTCCTTTCGACCCGCTATCCGGCATACTCGGTCATGGGCGGGGTCTACGACGCCCTCAAGGCCACGGACGGAAGGATGTACGCCGTGACCAACGAGGAGCTCTTCGCCGCCGGAGAGATGTTCGAGGAGGCCGAGGGCATAGACGTGGTGCCCGCCGCCGCCGTGGCCGTGGCGGCCCTTGTAAGGGCCGTGGAGAAGGTCCACATCCGCCCGGGCGACAACGTGCTCCTTAACATAACCGGCGGGGGCGAGGACAGGCTGCCCGAGGAGGACAAGGTCCCGGTGCGGGGAGAGCTCGTATCCAAGAACATCTCAAACGGCGATCTCGAGGAGTTATTGTGCAGCACCCTGAAGAAAGACTGATATCCATCATGGAGGCCGCGGGCGTGGACTTTCTCTCCTCGCTCCCCTGCGACAGGGTGAAGGGCCTCATCGCCTTGGCCAGCGCGCGGATAAGGGGCGTGCCCCTCACCCGCGAGGAAGAGGGCGTGGGCATCTCGGCGGGGGCGGCCTTGGCCGGAAGTCGCCCCGCCATGGTGGTGCAGAGCTCCGGCGTGGGAAACATGATAAACGCCCTCATGTCGCTCACCGCCTTCTACGAGCTTCCCCTGGCGGTCTTCGTAAGCCGAAGGGGGGTGCACGCCGAGGGCATAGCGGCCCAGGTGCCCATGGGCCGGGTGCTCCCGGGGCTGATAGAGTCCCTCGGCCTTGGATATACGAATGTGGAGGACGTCTCCGCCTTCGGAGAGGTGGAGGCCGCCTTGAGAAAGACCTACGCAGAGGGCAGGGTGCACTTCTTCCTCATGAGCCCCGCCCTTTGGGAGTGCTCGGGCGCGGCCTACGAGCCCCCCGCGGACATCGAGCCCTGCGACGCCGCAAGGCTTGAGCCCCTGAGCCCCAGGACGAAGCCCCGCCTCCGGAGATACGGGTTCCTCGAGGCGGCGGCGCCATATCTCAAGGGAAAGGCCGTGGTCTGCAACCTGGGCGTCCCCTCGAAGGAGCTTTACCAAATAATGCACCAGGAGTCGAACTTCTACATGCTCGGCAGCATGGGCATGGCCACCCCCATAGGGCTCGGCATGGCGATGAATACAAAGATGGAAGTCGTGGTCATAGACGGCGACGGAAGCCTGCTCATGAACCCCGGCACGCTGGCCACCGCGGCGGGGGCCTCGCCGGAAAACCTGACCATAATCGCCATAGACAACGGCTCCTACGGCTCCACCGGGGGCCAGCCCACCTACACCTCGGCCTGCGTGGACCTGGAGGCCGTGGCCCGCGGGTTCGGCATCAGGCACACCGTGAAGGTCTCCTCGGCCGGGGAACTCAGCGATGCCCTCGGCTCCCCGCCCGGCGGGCTTTACTTCATACACGCCCTCGCGGTCCCCGGAAACGAGAAGGTGCCCGACATTCCCCTCGGCCACCTGGAGATTAAGGCGGGGGTACAGAAGTTCCTCCGGCGGGGCGGCGGCTAGATCCTCCCCGTGTTCCGGTAGTCCCTGGCGTAGAGCTTTATGGCGCGGGAAAGCACCCAGTCGAGGGAGACGTTGTTTTCGGCAGCCACCTTCATGAGGGTGTCGATGTCTCCCTTTTCGAAGAGGGCCTCTTTTGGGACGCCTGCCTTCTCCCTCTTGGCCCCTCCGCCGCCCCGCCCCTTCCGTAGCTCCCCCGATAGAAGTGCCGAGATCCCCTCGATGTCTCCGCCCTCGGCGGCCTCAAGCAATTCCTCGGGGATTTCCGGCCCCTTGTCCCGGCCCTTTCGTGCCGCCTTCGCGGGAGCGGGCTTCTTCTTTCCGCGGGCTTTCTTGGATTTGCCTGCCTTTTCGGATTTCTTCCCAGGGGGTGCCATCCCCGTGGCCCCGAGCATCATCATGGCGAGCTCCTTTGCGCCGGGGATGTCGTCAAACTCCTCCTCGAGGAACTCATCGAGCCGCCCCTGGGCCACGGCCATCGCCAGGCGGTCGGCCGTCTGCGGGGCCTCGCCGCCTTCGCCCTCCCGGCCCCTCCTCCTTCCGAAGGGGCCCGAGGGGGGCTCGGGAAGGTCTCTTCTCTTTTTCGGCATGGGCGCTTCCTCCCTCTCTTGTGTTTATGATAACGCTATCATCCCGAAAGCGTTAAGACAAAAAACTCAGTAGTGGTCACCCGGCGGGTGGACCTTGCGGATTAGGGAGGGCTCGAAGATGTCTCCGGCCTCGAGCTTCCTCTTTGTGTAGCCAAGCCTCCTTAGGGCGGCCTCGAACTCCATGGTCGAGGAGACGTAGGCCTCCGTTAGCTGGGCGCAGAACCGGGGGGAGAGGGCCAGGGTCTCGGCCACGAAATCCGCGTCCACGACCCCCACGTGGGAGGCAATCGCCTCCGCCGCCTCGCGGGGCCTTTCCCGGAGGAAGCCCGCCGCCTCCTCGTGGATTGAAAGAAAGGCCTCGACAAGCCGAGAGTTCTTTCTTATCGCTTCCTCGGAGGCCACGATTCCGTAGCTCGGGTTAGAGGGCCAGAGCATGGAGGGGGGCACGAGGATCTTCCCGCCTGCGTAGCGCCTGAGGGCCACGGCCAGGGCCGGGGTGCCCATGGCGGCGGCCACCTCGCCCCTGGCCAGGGCCTCGGTTATCATGTCGGCCCACCTGTAGTTTACGACCTCCACCTCGCCCGAGAGGCCGAACCTCTCCAGCGAGTCCGAGAGTATGACGTCGTGGATGGAGCCCCTGCCGGGCACGCCCACGCGCCTTCCCGCAAGCTGAAGGAACACTTCCCTTAGCCCTTCGGGGCCGCGGGCCTCGCGGAGGCCAGACTCGCCAGCAAGCACCGTCCCCTCTATGTGGCCTCCGGCCACGCACTTGAAGCGCAGGCCCCGGGCCATGCCTATCATGGCCGGAGGGAGGCCGATGTAGGCCAGGTCCCAGAGGCCCTCCTCGAAGGCCCCCACGATGTCGGGGCCCGTGCCGTAGAGGGTCCACTCCACGTCCGCGCCCAGGCGCCGCTCCATGTCCCCGCGCGCGATGAGGAGTATCGAGGTGTGGTAGAACGTCGAGAGGTGGGCGATGCGGAGCGTCACGGCCGGCCCTGAGAGCTCGCCACGGGCATACTCACCATACTCATCTTCCGCTTACGGGCGCTTACGGGGCGGGTCACTCGCGGCTTCCCCACCAGAGCACGATGAGGCCCGAAAGTATGAGGGTGGCCATGAAGGCGATGGCCGCCGCGAGGGAGAGGCCGTACTTGAGGGCCGTCCACCCCCAGCCCGGCAGGCTCATCTTGAGCTGGTGGATGGTCTGGATGATGTCGCCATGGAATATGAGCCAGTACCCCAGCACCGGGGCGCCGAAGACCCCGAAGAGTATGAGGAAGTAGCCGATTGTGCCGATGTGGTACCTTATCCTCCGCCAGAGGCCG
>JARRNG010000026.1:0-16251 GCA_037385265.1 Nitrospirota bacterium | reverse complement strand
TGGTGGCCACGAAGACCCCGGGGACCTTGACCCATTCGATTGTCGAGCGGGCCAGGTTGGTGGCGGTGCTGAAGTTCTTCGACGATATCGTCCCCTGCATGGAGACTATCTGAAGCTGGGCCAGGGCCAGGAGGCCAACGGCGAGTATGGTCATGGATACCATGAGTTCCACCAGAGAAAATCCCCCCTGTCCCAGCGACTTGCCCATCAGTCGACCTCCTGCCATTTGGGGTTGTCCCGGCATCCGGGGTTCTCCGTTATGCCGGCGACGTTCCTCCAGCTGTTTGTCCTCCCCACCACCGGGTCGACCGTCACCCTGCGGTAATCGAAGCGGTCGTCCCAGTCGTCGCCCTCGTCCCCTATCTCGGCCCTCAGGCAGACCACGCCGTTCACCAGGGCGCCGCCGGAGTCGGTGATGCGCTTCACCAAGCCCGAGGGGGGCTCGAAGGTCACCGCCAGGGGGGTGGCGGCGCTGAACTGGACTTCGTATATTTCGAGGAGCCTGTGGAGCTGCTTCTTGGCGGTCTCCAGGGCGCCCAGCCTTCCGCTGTCTAGATTGAGGTAGCCGTCGTCGCCCTCGTCGGAGCAGTCGCTGTCGTCGTCGGTGTCCAGGCAGGCCACGTAGAAGTCCTCTTCTGTGTAGCCGGCTTCACAACCCTGTAGCCCGTTACACAGTGCGGCCCCCCGGATACCGCCGCCGCGCCATGTGATAGAATAGGCGGTGTGAAGCTCCGCATGCCATACGAATCCCTGGTGGGGAAGCTCGTGGTGGCCACCGGCATAATGCTCTTCGCCGGGAGCCTCCTCTTCGGCTACATATTCTTCAAGTACAACGAGGAGCTCATGATGAACAACCTCCAGCGCCACGGCCGCTCCTCGGCGGACCTGGTGAGGAGGGCGATACACTTCGGCATGCTGACCTCCCAGTACACCGAGATGCAGCAGACCCTCCAGGGCCTGGCCGACTCCGAGGACATCAGGGCAATAAGGGTGTTCAACGCCGAAAGGACCGTGGTCTTCGCCTCCGACCCCGCCGAGCGGGGGACGGAGGTGGGCCTCTCGCCCGCGGTTCGGATGTCCGTCTCCGGGGAGGAGCCCCAGCCGGTCGCCGCCACGAACGAAAGGGGCGTGAAGGTGGTGAGGTTCTACCTCCCCATCCTCAACGAGCCCCCCTGCTACAACGCGGCCTGCCACGTGCACACGGCCGATGAGCGCGTCCTGGGCGTGCTGGAGACGAGTTTTTCCACCACCGCCATCGAGGCCACCCGCCAGCAGATGTTCCGGGGCACCCTGCTCTTTGGCGCCCTGGCCGTGGCGTCGGCGTCGGTCATCCTCATACTCATCTTCCACAGGTTCATCCTGAGGCCCGTGGGGGAGCTCGAGGAGGGCATGAACAGGCTCGCCCGGGGCGACTTCGACACGCCCATACAGATAAAGTCCAACGACGAGATGGGCCTCCTCGCCGAGACCTTCAACTCCATGGCCGGCGACATCAAGCGCTACCGCGAGAACATGGAGAACTGGACCCGGAGCCTCCAGGAGGAGGTGGACAAGAAGACCGCCGAGATAGTAAACGCCCAGGAGCAGATAATAAACGCCGAGAAGCTCGCCTCCCTGGGGCGCATGGCCGCCGGCGTGGCCCACGAGCTCAACAGCCCCCTCACGGGCATCCTCACCTTCGCCCACCTACTCAGGGACCGCACGCCGCCCGACCGGAAGCAGGACCTCGAGGACGTGGAGCTCATCATCGAGCAGGCGGAGCGCTGCAACAAGATAATAAAAGGAATGCTCGGCTTCGCCAGGAAGGGCGTGTCCGAAATAGTGGACACGGACGTGAACGCGCTTCTCGAGGAGACGGTGGGCATGGTGAAGAACCAGATGAAGTTCCACAACGTCCAGATAGACATGGACCTCGCCGAGGGCCTCCCCCCCGTGAGCATAGACCCGAACCAGCTCCAGCAGGTCTTCCTCAACCTCCTAACCAACGCCGCCGACGCCATGAACGACACGGGCCTGATCATCATAGCCACCCGGGCCGTCGGCCCCGGCGAGGCGCCCCAGGTGGAGACGGAGCTCACCGACACGGGCCCGGGCATCTACCCCAACAACCTCGACAAGATCTTCGAGCCCTTCTTCACCACCAAGCCCGTGGGCAAGGGCACCGGGCTGGGGCTTCCCGTGAGCTACGGCATCGTGAAGAAGCACGGCGGGGACATAATAGTAAAGAGCAAGGTCGGCCAGGGGACGAGCTTCTTCGTCCGCCTGCCGGCGAGCAAGGAGGAGAAATGAGCGCCGACATACTGGTCATCGACGACGAGGAGATAGTCAGGCGGAGCTGCGAGAGGACGCTCGCCCCCCTGGGCTACCGCGTGGTGACCGAGGAGTTCTGCGTGGACGGCCTCGAGAGGCTCAAGGAGAAGCCCTTCGACCTGGTGCTGACGGACCTGAAGATGCCCCACATGGACGGCCTGGAGCTGGCGGCCCACATATCGGCGAAGTACCCCGGCACCAAGGTGATACTCTTTACCGGCTACACCACCGAAGAGACCATCGCGCTGGCCCGCAAACAGGGCATACACGCCTTCATGGAAAAGCCCTTCACCCCCGAAAAACTCACCGAGACGGTCCGGAGGGCGCTGGGGGAGTGATGCCAGGTCTAAGACGATGTCTTCCCGTTACTGGGATCCCGCCGCGACCTTTTCTTCGTTTACGACCTTAGTTTTCCTGTCTTTATCAAAACCCGGGTGGTATTTTCCGTAGGGCATCGAGACGAGGGCGACACTATTGGCTTGCTTGGCAAGGGGGACATAATCGGTTGCCGCGGTCTTGATTGCCGTGGTCACGACTTTCAGAACGAGTCCGGCCAAGCCTCCCGCGCCGCCCGAGTCTCCGCTCGTGTCAACGGTGATGATTCCATCGTATTTCCACAAGTCCTCCCCCGTGTGCGTTGACCTCAGTAGGAATTCAACCGCCACCGTGACATTGCCGCCCACCACGTAATAGGCCGTATCCCACTTCAAGATCTTAATGTACAGGACCCCGTCGGCCCCGAAATATTCCCTGAATTTCTGCGGCGGGGTGTTGAGGAGCAGTTCGGTATCGTATATGCCCTCGGATTTCATTATCTCGGAAGTCAATTCGAGGGGAAAAACATAATACCCGTTATAGGATAGCGGTTCGGCAATCGTGGTGCTGTAGTATTCCCTGGCATCGGCAGCCGTAGTTGCATTAATGGGAGGAAGCACCAGTATCGAGAGCGGCCTCTCCTCGTACATCTTCGGGAACGCCTCTTCCTTGGTGATCATCTTTGGTCCGCAGGCGTTGAGCGAAATCCCTAAAACAACCAGCAGAAACGGGGCGAGTTTCCTCATCGGTCGGTCCTCATTGTTCGTCGCCGTTTACGGAATTTATCAATCTCTCCATCAGCTGGGCGGACTCGGGATAAGTCTGCTCCTCGAGCCTGAAATAACCGACCGCCTCCTCGTTCTTGCCCATGTCGAGCATGTAATAGCCGTATTCGGCGTATACGCCCGGAGGCACCCTCAGGTTATTCTCCTTGGAGACCTTGATCACGTCGTCCAGGCACTTGATGTGTCCCGAGAGGCTCTCGTCGCTGGGGTGTTTCTTGTATTCGTAGAGGGTATGAGAGTAATCGCCCCAGTAATACATGGGCTTCTGCTGAGAAGCGCAGCCGGCCAACAGTGCTATGGCCAGTGACGCTGCGAGCAGATGGAACTTCCTCACGGGATGTCCACCTCCAACCTCGACTGGCTGCTGAGAAAGACCACCCTGTCCACCATCAGTCTATCCCCCCTATACACCCTCACGCGGTGCTTGCCCGGCGAGAGCTTGTATATGCGGGGGGCGCTGCTCGTAGACCCCGTCTCCCTATCATATATATAACTCAGCGTAAAAGGTTCGAGGTCATCTATTACGACCGTGGCGCCCTTCCAATTGCCGGTGAACTCGATATAGCCGGCCTCGGATTGCTGGACCACTCCCTCCTTGTAGCCGCAAGCCACGATTACAAAGGAGGCAAAAATAAGACAAAGGACTTTCGTTCTGATCATAGTTGCTTTCCTCCCCCTCTACCGCAGCCCTGCCGGCTCTTCCACATATAGATCCTCGAAGCCGCTCTCGGGCAGGCTGCCGCTTATTAGAGCGCACATGGATAGCTCGCTGTTGGGGTCGGAACCCACGATTTGGCGAACCTGGATTTTCCCGACCAGCACCCCGGGCAATTCTATGAACATGCCCGTCTGGGGGTTTTTGACCCTCTTGCCCCTCCTGTAAACGTTGAATACGTCGTCGACCCTTATCCCCTGCGACTCGCCCCCTGACATCATGTAGATGTCGCCTTCCTTCGACAATATATAAGAGCGCCAGGGCTTGTCCGTGAGGTTCTCGACGATGTCGTTGACCAGTTTCGATATGGCCGCGGAGATGGCCTTGTCGTTGAGGCTCGAGTCGTATCCGGCGCGGGAGCCGACGCCCATCACCGTGCCGGCCTCTGCGAAGGCTTCGCCCTCGCCTTCCTCGGAATAGATTATCTGCCCGGTCATGATGTCCACTAACCGGATGTTGACCTTCGCGTAGGCCACCTGCTTCTTCACCCGGCTGAGAATGCCGACGTCGCTGACCGCCTTCCTGCCGAATTCCGAGACCGACCCTATTATCAGGTAGTCGGCGGGGATATTCAGCGCCGACAGATTGCCCAAGGCGAGCTCTTTGTTAATCTTCTCTATGTCGGAGCGTTCCAGGAGAATGAACTTTTCCGTGGCGGCGAGCCGCGCCGAGAGGATGTCCATCGCCTGCTTTCCGATACGGTCCAGGTCCTCATCCAGGAAAATACTCTGCCCATACTTAGTCTCGTTGCTGAACCGCCCGATGGCGACCTTTCTCTTGAGGAAACTCTCAGGGGCCTCCTGTGTCAGCACCTTGCTTACCTGAGGGCGCTGCTCGTCCACCGTGGCTATTTCGTCCTGCTCCATGGTTGCACATGCTTGCATCGAGAGCACCCAACCAACAACGGCTAAAGCGAGAAGTAATTTCTTCACAGGCATCCCCCCCACGTCCTTGTAGAGACAATCTGCAATCCCATATAGTGTTTTATACTACTGGCCACAATTTTTCAATGTATTTTTATTGTTCCGAATGATCTTATAAGCAATAGTTATGGAAATCCATCTCAACGGCAGGAAGAAATCAGGCATGCACGCCTTCATGGAAAAGCCCTTCACGCCCGAAAAGCTCACCGAGACGCTCCGGAAGGCGCTGGGGGAGTGATAAGGCCCCTCAGTCCCCGGCCACGCCGTAGCCCATTTCCCTTAGCCCTTCCGCAACTCCGTCGCCCGCGTCGCCGCTTACGTTGAGGCGGAGGCTCCCGCGCCCCTGTCCCCAGCGGTAGCTGACGGTCACCGAGGTCATGGCGGCGCTCCTTCTTACCTCCACCTTCTCCACCATCTCCCGCGGTATCTCGCCCCTCGCGCCGCCGAGCTTTTCGAAGCGGACCGACGTGGGGCCGAACCCGAGCCTCTTTGCGCCCCCGCGGGTCCGGGCCGCGTAGACGAAGAAGAAGACGAGGGGTATTCGGGAAAAGAGCATTATCCCCGGCTCCCGCTCGACCAGGGCCCATATCGCCACCGCCGCCAGGAGAAGAAGCTGCGTGGCCACCAGCTTCCTCCAGGTGGTGTCGTCGCTTACGAGCTCAAGCTCGCCGCCCTGACTTTCCTGGCTGTCGGTGTTCTCATTCATCTCTTATGGGGTTCGCCGGTGGGCCGGCGTCCATATTATATTACATTCCGGCCTCGCGCCATATCGCGGCGGGCCTTGACACCCCCCGCCCGCACCTGCTACTATTGTGTTACGAATATCTGAAAGGTAACACCAATGGCGCTCACCCGCTTCGGCATATCCCTCGACGGCGGGCTCCTCAGGAGCTTCGACCGGCACATAGCGCGCAAGGGCTACCGCAACCGCTCCGAGGCCATCCGCGACCTCATCCGGGACACCCTGGTCAGGGAGGAGTGGGAGGAGGGCACCGCCGAGACGGCGGGCACCATCACCCTGGTCTACTCCCACGACACCCGGGAGCTCCAGGACACCCTCACGGACATCCAGCACCGCCACCACTCCCGGATAGTCTCGGCCATGCACATCCACCTGGACGGCCACAACTGCCTGGAGGTCCTGGTGGTGAGGGGCCGGGGAAGAGACCTTAAAAAGATAGCCGACCGCCTCATAGGAACCCGGGGCGTGAAGCACGGCAAGCTCACCCTGGCCACCACGGGAAAGGGAATAAGATGATTTTTTTGAAAGCTGGTAGCACGATTATGAAATATGTATTACCACCATCCTGGATTTCCCTGGCTGTGGCACTTCTGGCCCTCGCCCTTCCCGCCACGGCCCGGGCGGCGCACCCCCTCATCACCGACGACGCGGGCACGGCGGGCAGGGGAAATTTCCTCGTGGAGATCAATTCGGAGTTCGCCCGCGACGATGAGGCCGGCACCGAAGAGACGGGCGGCGAGCTCGCCCTCTCGCTCACGGCGGGGCTCGGGGACAACCTCGACCTCGTCCTCGGCCTCCCCTACGCATGGTCGAAAGTGAAGGAGGGCGGGGCCGTGACCTCCGAGGAGGACGGGGTGTCGGATGCCTCGGTGGAGGTCAAATGGAGGTTCCTCGAAAACGATGGCCTGGCCCTGGCCCTCAAGCCCGGCATCACTCTACCCCCGGGGAACGATGAAAAGGGGCTCGGAACGGGACGGGTCTGCTACTCGCTATTTTTCATAGCCACGAGGGAATTCGAAGGGTGGGCCCTTCACGCCAACCTGGGCTACGGGCGGAACGAGTTCTCCCTGGCGGAGGACGACGAGGCGAGCCGTCACGACATATGGCACGCCTCCGTCGCCGCCGAGGCCGCCCTTACGGAGGACCTCACGGCCGTGGCGAACCTGGGCATCGAGACCAACGAGGACCGGGCCTCCAACGCCCACCCGGCCTTCGCCCTGGCGGGCATCATCTATTCCCTGAGCGAAAACGTGGACATCGACCTGGGCATGAAGGCAGGGCTCACCGGGGCGGAGACGGACCTCGCCGTCCTCGCGGGCACGGCCATCTCTTTCTAAGGAGGTTTCCATGCGGCATCTGACCAAGGCTCTAATAGTTGCGCTCTTGCTGACGGCTTTTGCGGCGGCGCCCGCGCTGGCGCACTTCGGGGCGATAATCCCCTCGGACGACATCGTCTCGGCCGGGGACCCCAAGACCATCAGGCTCCGCGTGGCCTTCATGCATCCCTTCGAGGGCCACTACATGGACATGCAAAGGCCCGAGGCCTTCACGGTAACGGCGGGCGGAAAGCGCCGCGACCTCCTGGGGGCGCTGGAGAGAAAGCCCCTGGGGGGGAAGGCCGCCTGGGAGGCAAGCTACAGGGTGACGCGGCCCGGCGACTACGTCTTCGCCGTCACGCCCCGCCCCTACTGGGAGCCCGCGGAGCGGAAGTTCATAGTCCACTATACGAAGGTGGTGGTCAACGCCCTGGGCCTCGAGGAGGGCTGGGGCACGGAGGCCGGCCTCCCGGTGGAGATTGTGCCGCTTACGAGGCCCTACGGGCTCTGGGCGGGCAACGTCTTTCAGGGCCTGGTGAAGAAAGGGGGGAAGCCCCTTCCCTTCGCCGAGGTGGAGGTGGAGTTCCTGAACGAAGGCGGCAGGGTTAAGGCGCCGGACGACCCCTTCATCACCCAGGTCGTAAAGGCCGACTCGGGCGGCGTCTTCACCTACGCCATGCCCCGCGAGGGCTGGTGGGTCTTCTCGGCCCTCACGGAGGCGGACTACACGCTCCGGCACGAGGGGAAGGAATATCCCGTGGAGCTCGGCGGGGTAATCTGGGTAAGGGCGCGGGAGATGAGGTAGTGCATATCTCGGAAGGCATACTTTCCGCGCCGGTGCTCGCCGGAGGGGCGGCCCTTGCGGCAGGGGGCGTGGCGGTGGGCCTAAGGAAGATGGACTACGAAAAGATCCCCGAGGTGGCCGTGATGACCTCGGCCTTCTTCGTGGCCTCCCTCGTCCGCGTGCCCCTGGGGCCGGGGAGCGTGCACCTCACGCTGAACGGCCTGATGGGGCTCCTCCTGGGATGGATGAGCTTTCCCGCCATGCTCGTGGCCCTGGGCCTTCAGGCCGTGCTCTTTCAGTTCGGGGGGCTCACCACGCTGGGCGTGAACACCTTTAACATGGCCGCACCCGCCGTGGCGGCGCACTATCTCCTTAGGCCCCTCCTTCGCGGCGGGGGAAAGACCGCCTGGGCGGTGGCGGGATTCCTGGCGGGAGTGTTTGGAATAGCAGGGGGCGCGTCGCTGGTGGCCCTCTCCCTGACGATGACGGGCGAGGAGTTTTCGGCCGTGGCGAAGACCCTCCTTGTGGCGAACGTCCCGGTGGCGGCGGCCGAGGGCGTAGTCACGGCCTTCGCTTTGCTATTTTTGAGGAAGGTCAAGCCAGAGCTTCTGAATAACTCGCATCCGGGACGGGAGGGAAGATAGATGAACTGGAGGAGGGCAGCGGTCCTTATGGCCCTTATCGCCGCGCTTTCGGCGCTCCTTCTTCCGCACGAGGCGTCGGCTCACAGGGTGAGCGTCTACGCCTGGCAGGAGGGGAGCACCGTCCACGCCGAGGCATACTTCGCCGACGGCGCCCGCTGCATCGACTGCGAAGTAGAGGTCAGGGACCCGAAGACCGGGGAGCTTCTCATCCAGGGGAAGACGAACGGCGAGGGCGCCTTCTCCTTCGAGGCCCCCGCGAGAGACGTCCGGGTGGTCGTCCGCGCGGGCCCCGGCCACATGGGCGAGTACGTCCTGGCCAGGGAGGGCTCCGCCCAGGAGGCGGCCCCGCCCGCTGGCGCGGTCGAGGGGGCCTTCGACGAGGAGGAGGCCCGGCGGAAGATAGAGGACCTTACGGCCGAGATAAGGAGGCTCCATGAGGAGGCCGGAAGGCCGGGGGCCACGGAGATAGTGGGCGGCATAGGATGGATAGTAGGGATACTGGGCGCGCTGGCCTACCTCAAGAGCAGGAAAAAGGCGAAGTGACGGGAGAGATACTGAAGACTAAACTGTTAACTGCGGTGCTTCCTTTCTGCGGGTCCTTCGAAGACCCGCTGGGCGTTTTCGGGGGGTAGCTGATGCACCTTGAGGAGTTCGCCTGGGGAGACACCTTGGTCCACCGCCTCGACCCGAGGGTGAAGCTCCTTACGGCCATGCCCCTGGCAATCCTTGTGGCCCTGTTGCAGGGGCTGGGGGGGCCCGCGCGGGGGCTTGCGCTTTCGGCGGCCCTCGTGGCCCTGGCGCGCCTCAACATAAGGAAGGTGCTCGCGAGGCTTTTGGTGGTGAACGTCTTCGTCCTAATGCTCTGGGCCTTCCTGCCCTTTACGCACCCCGGGGAGGAGGTCTTCGCCATAGGCCCCCTTTCGGCCTCGCGCGAGGGGCTCCTGCTTGCGGCCTCCATCACGCTAAAGACAAACGCCATAGTGCTTGCCACCATGGCCCTCCTTGGCACCTCGCAGGTCATGGACCTGGCCCACGCCCTCGTGCACATGAGGTTCCCGGCGAAGCTCGTCCACCTCTTCTTTTTCTTCTACCGCTACTTGGGCGTGCTCCACGAGGAATACGCGAGGCTAAGGACCGCCATGAGGGTGCGCGCCTTTTCGCCCCGCACCTCGGCCCACACCTACCGCTCCTTCGGCTGGCTCCTGGGGATGCTCCTCGTCCGGAGCTACGAGCGCTCCGAACGAATATACCGGGCCATGCTCTGCCGGGGCTTCCACGGCCACTTCCCGGTGCTCCACCACTTTCGCCTCCGCGCCGCGGACCTGGCCTTCGCCCTGGCGATGGCCCTCTCACTTGCGGTCGTCTGGAGGGGGATATGACGGAGGGGAACTTGATAGAGCTAAGGGGCATCCGCCTCAGCCGCCGCGGAAGGCCCCTCTTCGACGGGCTGGACTTCGCTATTAGAGAGGGCGACAGGGTGGGCCTCGTGGGGCCGAACGGCTCCGGGAAGACCACGCTCATGCACCTGATAATGGGGCTTCTGAAGCCCTCCTCGGGCGAGGTGAGGGTGTTCGGGAAGCCGAGGTCCACGGAAGAGGACTTCGCCGAGGTGCGCCGCAGGGTGGGCCTCCTCTTTCAGGACTCCGACGACCAGCTCTTCTGCCCCACGGTGCGCGAGGACGTGGCCTTCGGCCCCCTCAATCTTGGCCGCACCCACGAGGAGGCCGAGGCGATTGTGGAAGAGACCCTCGCCGCCCTGGGGATAGAGGGGCTCGCAGGCGAGGTCACGCACCACCTCTCGGGCGGGGAGAAGAGGCTCGTGGCCCTGGCCACGGTGGCGGCCATGCGGCCGGAGTGCTACCTCCTGGACGAGCCCACCGACGGCCTCGACGAGGGCCACGCGGGCCTCTTCCTCGATTACCTGCGCCGGGAGTGCCGGACCTACCTCGTGGCCTCCCACGACAGGGATTTCCTCGGGGCCGCCGTGGACAGGGTCTTCATGCTTAGGGACGGCGCGCTCTCGCCGGTGTCGCTTTAGCGGGATTCAGGTTTCAGCAGGGTGAAAAACTTATTTGGACTTTTTGCCCGCACAACGTCGTTGGGTCCGTTTCAATAATTACTCGAGAAAGCTCCGCTTTGGTCGGCCTCCGCAGACAGGCCAAATAATTTCAGACCAATCTTCCGGAAACATTCTATTTCTGAGATACATTTTCCTCCAAGACTCTCAGGCTCTTATAAAGCATGCATTTGCAAATCATGTCGTAGGGCAGGAAAAAACCTACCATTAACAGGAATATCAAGAATATCCCGATAGGATATCCTGAAAGCAGAGGCAACACGGGGGGAAAAGCCATTTCGTCAGCCGCAAGTCCCAGGATAGCGAGGAAACTCCACAGAAGAGGCACGAAAAACATAACGGTCATTAGTGCGGCCGGCAGGACAACGAGCAGGACAACGGCGGGCGCCAGACTGACCGCAAAGAGCCTTTTAAACACCTCAGACCACCTGCCCTCCACGTAATGCCTGCTCCTCGCGAGGGCGTTTATCCCCCGCTGTCCTTCGAGAACGAAGACGAAGGGGGCAAAGGCGTACCAGACCTGAAACACGATACCCGGAAAATACAGAAGGGAGCCGGCAAAGATTTGAAACTCCTTCCAGGCCGAAAACCATGCGAAAGGACCCAGGTTCTTAAGCGCCTTCGCGATTGCCCCGCCTATTCCGGTGTCCTCATCAGCGACGGCGTACGTCAAGGCCAGTCCTCCGGCCAGTAAGCCGCCCATGCCGAGCAGTATCGGCAGAATGACAGCCGCGAGCAGGACCGGAAGGCCAAGGACGGTTATAACCGGAATCTCAAACAGGATCCCCATTTCGCTTTCCACAATGAATTCCACAACTGCAAACGGGGCGAGAAAAAATGCCGCGGGAGTGAGGGAGAGAAACGTCAGGGGCACGATGGTAAGGGCCCTCTTTCTGAAGACACTCAGTCCTCCTAACAAGAGTTCTCGGACGCCTATAAGATCCTCCCTCACGGAGTCGCTCCCTTCAACGTCCTTATCTCCTCGTAGAGCTTATAAACGAATATCGCAAAGAACGGCACTATGATGGAATTGATAAGCACTGCGGCCGCATCTGCGGCGTAGACCTGTTTGTAGACTAGCTCGGGGTAATCGAAGGGGGAGGTGGCGGTCTCGTAAAGCAGGTACGCCACGGGAATGTTCGCTATAAAGAGAGTCACGGGAATGAAAAGCACCCTCTTTATGATGGCAAACCACGCGCCCTTCAGATATCCCAGGCTCCTCGAAAGCGCGTCTATCGCGCCCCTGTTCTCCGCGGCAAAGACCACCAGGACAAAGAAGGCAAAGGCGAACCAGACGCATATCGCAAGAAAGACCGACAGGCCAAACAGGGGCAAGAAGATGATTTCAGGCAGGAAGAAGAGAACGCTTCTTACAAGGATGCCTAACAGCATGAAAAACATCATCACCGCCATTGTGACAAAGACGGTAATGAAGGATAGAACTATAAAAAGCAACACGTAAGAGCCCAGCCTCCGAAAGCCCCTCACAACGGCGCCCTTTATCCCCCCGCTTTCGTCGCAGACGGCGAATATGAATGCCGCCTGGCTCCAGAAGGCAAGCACTAAGAGAGAGATTATGCCCGCTATGGCCGTGAGCCTTGTCGCAGGTTCTATGGTCTCGCCCCCGAGGGTCGCGGACCCCCAAAAATGCAAGGCGGCAGTCCAGTAAAATGTATGTCCAGCCGACGCGATGACTACGGAAACGAAGAATAGACTGGAAAGTATAATGAACCGCCTCTTATAGGTCTCCCATGTCCTTTCAAAGAATACCCAAAAATCCGGCAGTCCCTGATCGCCCGTAGAGGCGAAGGACATTCTCGAGGATATGCCCTTCGTAATATCCCTTAGAGCTTCCAACAGGCCCATCTCCCCCGCCCGTTGCCCTTCTTCCTTAAGAGCCTTCCCCGCAACTTTAAACCCGCACTTATAGCATTTCCCGCTTGGGGTGGGCTGCTCTACATATCCGCATTTAGGGCATTTGACCTTCTCTGCCATGATTCTCTTTACCGAAGACTCAACCCTGTGTATTTACAGTAGAAAGTATCACACCAGAGAATGTCCGTCGAATCTCTCCTTCAGGAAGGACTTCTCGCTGCAGGCATCAATTCGAAGGCAGTATGACTCCCTGCATATAGAAGCTTTTCGAACTCTTTAATGCTCGGCCCCGCGCCGGGGAAGGGCCGCTCCGCGCGGCCTTCATTTCATCCTCAGCGCCGCCCTTATGAAGCGGCCCAGCTCGCCGTCCAGGACCGCCTCGACGTTTCCGGTCTCGACGCCCGTGCGGTGGTCCTTGACGAGCTGGTAGGGGTGGAGCACGTAGCTCCTTATCTGGGAGCCCCAGGCTATCTCCTTCTTCTCGCCCATAATGCCCTCCATCTTCTTCTCCTGCTCCTTGAGCTGGAGATCGTAGAGACGCGCCTTCAGGATCTTCATCGCCGTCTCGCGGTTGCGATGCTGGGAGCGGTCGTTCTGGCAGCTCACGACTATGCCAGTGGGGAGGTGCGTGATGCGCACGGCCGAGGAGGTCTTGTTCACGTGCTGGCCCCCGGCGCCCGAGGCGCGGAAGGTGTCCACCCGGAGGTCCTCGTCCCTCACCTCAACGTCGATGTCCTCGTCGCCTATGTCGGGATAGACGAGGACCGCCGAAAAGGAGGTGTGCCTTCGCTTGTTGGCGTCGTAGGGGGATATCCTCACGAGCCTGTGGACGCCCGCCTCCACCCTCAGGTGGCCGTAGGCGTAGGGGCCGCCTATCTGGATGGTGGCGCTCCTTATGCCCCCCTCGTCGGCGTACTGGATGTCGAGCATGGTGGTGGCGTAGCCGTTTCGCTCGGCCCACCGGAGGTACATCCTCATGAGCATGCCAGCCCAGTCCTGGCTCTCGAGGCCCCCGGCCCCGGGGGTGATAATGACGATGGCGTCGTCGGCGTCGTGGGGGCCCGAGAGGAAGCTCCTTAGCTCGAGCTCCTCCACGGCCTCGCGGAGATCCTCCGTCTCCCGCGCGATGTCTCCGGCGAAGAGCTCCCCCTCCTCCTCGTCGAGTATCTTCGAGGACTCCTCGAGGTAGCGGAGCTTGTCCACCACTTCGCTGAAGGGCGCGAGCACGTCCTCGGCCCGGGCCTTTTCCTTGCCCAGGGCCTGCATCTTATCGGGCGAGGACCAGTATTCCTCGGTCTGGAGCTTCTGCTGGATGCCGGCTACTGCTTTTTCGAGGCGGGCTATATCAAAGATAACCTCTGAGGTTATCCACCTTTTTCCTGAGCTCCAGGAGCTCGTCCTTGATCTCCGTCTTTTGCATCTCTTACTGCCTCCTTATGCTGGCCAGGAGTATGATTGTCGTTATAATGCAGAGATACGAGAACAGGTCCCCGAACCTCGAATAGAAGGTCCTGGTCGTGTCCGTCCTTATCTCCTCTGTCAGGGCCCCCCGCTCGAAGAGCGGCAAGGCACTGAGAACTCTCCCGTTTGAGTCTATGAAGCCCGATATGCCGGTGTTCGCCGCCCTCACCAGGGGCTTGCGGTTTTCCACGGCCCTCAGCACGCCCATCGAGAAGTGCTGGTAGGGGCCGGTGGTGCGGCCGAACCAGCCGTCGTTGGTGATGTTCACCATGAGGTCGCCGTCCCGCTTGTAGAACTTCCGGACGAGGCCCGGGAATATCACCTCGTAGCAGACGAGGGTCGCGAAGCTGCCGACCTCGGCCTGGGCCTTCTCGTAGCTCCGCCCGGGCACATAGTCTCCAACCCCCTCGACGAGCCTGTTTACGAAGAGCCCCAGCACGCTCCTGAGGGGCACGTACTCGCCGAAGGGAACCAAGTGTATTTTATCATATATATGAAGGGTCTCTCCATTTTTGCCGAGGAGCACGGCGCTGTTTGAGAGCTCGTAGGCGTCCTTGACCGTCACGGCCCCGAAGAGGAGGTCCGTCCCGAGCGCCGAGGCCAGCCGGCGCATCTCCGCCGTCTCGTCGGCGTCGCGCTCCCAATAAAATGGCACCGCCGACTCGGGCCATACGATGAGCTCCGGCCTCTCGTCGGCCACGGCCGCCGTGAGCCCCTCGTAGATGCCCATCACCTCTTCGCTGTAGGCGGGGTTCCATTTCACGCTCTGGTCGACGCTGCCCTGGACCACGCTGACCTTCACCTCTCTTCCGGGCCTCTCTTGGCCGAGCCTGAACTGCCCGTAGCCGAAGACGGCCAGGACGAAGACCGCCAGGGCCGCGAGCCCCACGGCCGTGGGCCAGAGGTTAGCCAGGGGCTTTTCCGCCCTCCTCCGACGGGTGATGAAGAAGTCGGCCACGGCGCCGTTTATGGCCACGACCAAGAAGGAGACCCCGTAGACGCCGGTTATGTCGGCAAACTGTATGGCCGGGAGGAAAGCGTACTGGGTGTAGCCGACGCTCGACCAGGGGAAGCCCGTTAGGGCGTAGGAGCGGACGAACTCCATCACCACCCAGTAGACGGGGGCCAGGAAGAGGGCCGGAAGGGGGGTGTTCCTTACGGAGTAGGAAAACAGCATGCCGAAGACGCCGATGTAGAGGCTTTCGTACGCCGCAAGGAGGAGCACCGTGGAGATGGCCAGCCAGAAGGAGGCCCCGCCGTAGTAGTTTATGGAGTGGTATATCCAGTACTGGGTGCCGAAGAAATAGGGAAGGCCCATCAGGAAGCCGGCCCTGAAGCCCCCGCCGGGACGGACCTCGCGGAGGGAGGCCAGAAAGGGCACCAGGGCCACCCAGGCCAGCCCCCAGAGCCCCGCCGTGGGGAAGCACAGAACGAGGAGGGCCCCGGAGATGAAAGAAAGCACGTAGGGCCTGTAGACGGGCCTGCGCTTGGGCCTTCCGAACCTCTGATAAAGCATCATATATAATAAGGGAGCGGCGGGCGGCTTGACAATAACTAATTCGGATGATTAAATTTTATGGTACGGGCAGTTAGCTCAGCTGGTAGAGCACGGGACTGAAAATCCCGGTGTCCGCAGTTCGAATCTGCGACTGCCCACCATTTCCTCCTCTCGCTCGCTGTTACCGCCTCAAAAGAGTTCCGTTGGCGAACCCGCGCCGCGCCGGGGTGACGGCGCGGGAGTTCGGATCTCCCCACCGGCATCAAAAAGTTAAGGAGTTACTGATTTAAGGCACTGTGGAAAGGGAAGGCGAAACTGGAACAGCCGCCAAATAGCTACACGACGAGCTCCAGGCCGGAGCCTAGAGGCAGTGTCCTTTTTCTCCAATTCCATCCGTGTGGCCTGAGCCGTGGCTCGAGTCCGACCGACCTCTATGAGCTAATATGATAATAAATATTGCCCCAAATGTAGGTTGTAGCTGCGAATCTTCTTTCGTTGTTCGCATCGTGTCAACACCTGAAATGCCGCTGATTTCAAACGACAATATTCTCATCTCTGAGCCTCATTGGTAAGCTCATGTCATGGAGATATATAAAGCAATATTTTGACACTTCATGCAAGATGTGATATTCGTTAAATAAGGACGGTATCGGCCGGAGTTGCTTCGCACGGGGAGTTATATCATGAAGCGATTTATAATTGTATTGGTGACCGCATTGACAGTTGTATGGGGGGGCACGCTCTATGCGGCCAGCGTGGTGCCGCCTGTCATAGACCTGCCCGGCACGCAGCCCAGTGAGGTGGGC
>JARRNG010000025.1:0-16083 GCA_037385265.1 Nitrospirota bacterium | reverse complement strand
GGAGCCCCATAGGTAAAGCTTAGCTCAACCGTAGCATCCTTTCATGCTGAGGTATGACCCGTTGAGGGGTCGAGCCTGTCTCGGCAACTAACCTCTGCCTCGACGTCTTCGCAGGTCGCGGCAACATTTCCTGTCCCGCTTAGTGCGATTACCAGCATGGTCTTATACCTTTAATCTCCATTTCCATAGTGAATACGATTTCCGCAATTCCCCCTCATCCGCATCTTGTAAATCCGCAGTTGTGGCAGACGGCGCAGCCCCCCTCGTGTTCCACGCAGCCGCCGCACTCGGGGCAGGCCCCGATGAGCATCACTTCCTCGGCGGACTTCGTGCCGCCGTTTCCGTTACCGGGCTCCTCGGGGGCCTCGTGGTAGCGCTCCAGGGCCTTGGCTATGGCGTCGGAGCAGGAAAGTATCCGCCCGTTGGGGCTCCAGGCGGGCTGGTGGCAGGATATGCCCTTAAGCTGCTTCGTTATCGACTCGGGCGATATCCCCGAGCGGAGGGCCAGCGAGACGAGCCTCCCTATGGCCTCGCTCTGGCTGGCGGCGCAGCCGCCGGCCTTGCCCATGGAGGTGAAGAGCTCAAAGAGGCCCCCCTCCTCGTCCTCGCTCACGGTGACGTAGAGCCTGCCGCAGCCGGTCTGTATCTTCCGGACCTTGGCGTTCATGATCTCGGGCCTCTTCCGGGGCACGATGACCGAGCGCTCGGGCTCCTGGGCCTTGGCCGCCTCCTCCCCCTTCTTGCCGCCCTTCCCCGTGGTGAGCACCTGCTCCTCCCGCGAGCCGTCGCGGTAGACCGTCACGCCCTTGCACCCCAGGCGGTAGGCCAGGCGGTAGACCTCCTCCACGTCGGCCGGGGTGGCGTGGTTGGGGAAGTTCACGGTCTTCGAGACGGCGTTGTCCACGTGGCGCTGGAAGGCCGCCTGCATGCGGATGTGGTCCTCGGGGGTGATGTCGTGGGCCGTGACGAAGACCCTTTTGACGTCCTCCGGCACCTCGTCGAAGCCGTGGAGGGTGCCCTTCTCGGCTATCTCCTCCATGAGCTCCCGGCTCCAGAAGCCCCGCCTCTTGGCCGCCTCCTCAAAGAGCGGGTTCACCTCTACGAGCTTCGTGCCCTCCATGACGGTGCGCACGTAGCTCACGGCGAAAAGGGGCTCGATGCCCGAGGAGCACCCGGCTATGATGGAGAGCGTGCCCGTGGGCGCGATGGTGGTGACCGTGGCGTTCCTGAGGCCGCCCGTCCCGTCGAAGACGCTCCCTTCGAAGTTGGGGAAGGCCCCTCGCTCCGCCGAAAGCCCGGCCGAGGCCGTCCGGCCCTCGCGCTGCACGAAGCCCATCACCTCCTCGGCAAGCTCCACGGCCTCTTCGGAGTTGTAGGGGACGCCGAGCGTCACCAGGAGGTCGGCCCAGCCCATCACGCCCAGGCCTATCTTCCTGTTGGCGCGGGTCATCTCGGAGATGCGCTCCAGGGGGTACTTGTTCTGGTCTATCACGTTATCCAGGAAATGGACGGCCCTGTGCACCGTGCGCCTGAGCTTGTCCCAGTCCACCTCGAAGGAGACGTCTCCCCCGCCCGCGGCTGCCCTGACCATGCGGGCCAGGTTTATGGAGCCCAGGTTGCAGGACTCAAACGGAAGGAGGGGCTGCTCTCCGCAGGGGTTGGTGGACTCTATCGCGCCCGCCCCCGGCGTGGGGTTCGAGGCGTTCACCCTGTCTATGAAGACGATGCCGGGCTCGCCGTTTCCCCAGGCGTGGTCCACCACGAGGTTGAAGATGTGGCGGGCCTTCTCGCGCCCCGTGACCTGCCGGGTGCGGGGGTTAACTAGCTCCACCTCGCCGTCGGCCTCCAGGGCCTCCATGAAGCGGTCCGTCAGGGCCACGGAGATGTTGAAGTTGTTCAGCCGGGAGCTGTCGTCCTTGCAGGTTATGAACCTTATGATGTCCGGGTGGTCCACGCGGAGCATGCCCATGTTTGCGCCCCGGCGGGTGCCGCCCTGCTTAACGGCCTCGGTGGCGGTGTCGAAGACCGTCATGAAGCTCACTGGCCCCGAGGATATCCCCTTCGTGGAGCCCACCACGTCGCCCGAGGGCCTAAGCTGCGAAAACGCGAAGCCCGTGCCCCCGCCGGACTTGTGGATGATGGCGGCGTTTTTCACGGCGTCGAAGATGCTCTCCATGGAGTCTTCCACGGGGAGGACGAAGCAGGCGCTGAGCTGCCCGAGCCTCCGCCCGGCGTTCATGAGGGTGGGGCTGTTGGGGAGGAACTCGAGCTCCGTCATCATCGCGTAGAACTCACCGGCCAGGGCCTCCACCTCCTCGGCGCTCTTTCCATAAGCGGCGTCGGCCCGGGCGATGAAGCCCGCCACCCGCCGGAAGAGGGCCACCGGGTCCTCGACGACGTTTCCCTCCTCGTCCTTCTTGAGGTAGCGCCTCTTGAGCACTTCCAGGGCGTTCTGGGCGAGCTTCAGGGTCTCCGATGAAGATGTCGTCTTAGGCATGGCTGTTCCCTCCGTAGTTCCGGATATTTATAAGAAAAATCTTATTTTTACGAAAAATAGCGCGTCTCCCCCCGCCCCTTTCGGGCTCAGGGGCCTACGCCTGCCCCGTGGGGCCCTCGTAGTCGTCCAGCTCCATCTCGTCGAGGTAGAGGTCGAACTCGCTTGGCTGCTCGAGGTTCATCTGCTTTATGAGCTCCTCGATGTCGCCCCTCTGAACGGGGCAGTCAGAGGAATAGAGGTATTCGCAGCAGATGCACTTGAACCAGTTCTTGACGCCTTCGCAATAGGTCATCTGAGCCCCCCGGGAAATCCCACAATTTGTATTGCCTGCCGTATTAAACCACAATATCTTGTATAAATCAAGGGCAAAAACGCCCAAAAAGCGGTTTTTTCGGAAGTGCCGCCCCCGCCTTGATTTTTCCGGTGAATTGCCTGTTGGCGGGGCTGTTGGCGCTTTGTTGGCCGAGCTTTTCTCCGTCCCCGCGGCCCCCGGATAAGCGGGCCGCCCGAAGCGACTGACTCGCCCCCCTCCCGCGCCCCAACCTTCCGGGCAGGATGGATACGATAACACATCCCGGCCCCGGATGAAAAAGCGCCCCAGATACTGGATCGGGGCGGGCCATTCATAAAAGAAATTTCCGGGAAATGTCAGCCCGTTGACACTTCCTGTCAGGCAGAACTTACGGCCGTCCCTCTCCCGATTCCAAATATCTTGTTAAACCAACAGGTTATCGAGGGCCTAATTGTTAGTTACCATGGTCCAATTCTTGCACCCTTTTTGCGAGCATAAAGGAGGATACCCGCCATGAAAAATACTCCACGGCATTCCGCGAGGGCGGCGGTGGCGGCTTATTTGACAATTACGGCCCTGTTTACCGCCCTCTTCGTCTCCCAGGCCTGCGCGGCCCAGGGAGAAAGCGACGAATACGCGCTCTTCGGTCGCCGCATAGTAGCCGACCTGAGCGGGGGCGACGCCCGGGCCTTCGGCGACGCCATAGACAAGGAGGCCCTCATTGCCCGCGTGATGGAGGGCGTCCCCCAGGACTCGAAGGCCATGGGCGAGCTCAGGGAGGGCCTCATGGCGGGCCTCGACCGCGTGGGGGCCATGGTCACCGGCAATCTGGGGGAAAACGCGCTCTTAACGTTCGTCAGGCACCGCCGCATGGAGGGCGGCGACTACGCCCTGGTGAGAATCGATTACGGCGAAAAGGGGCTCAACTACCTGGACTTCGTCCTCCGGAAGAACGCGGCGGGCGCCGTGAAGATAATCGACTGGCACGATTACGCGCAGGGCCAGCTCTACACGGCCTCCCTCAGGCAGGCCATAGCCCTCTTAATTCCCCAGGATAGAACCCTCTTCGAAAAGCTGCTTGGCGTGGACGGCCTTGACAAGAAGGAAGCGAAGCAGTTCGTTGAGCTGGCAAGGCTCCTGAGGGAGAAGGATTTCTCCGGGTGGCTCAAGAAGTACGACTCCCTTTCGGAAAAGATGAAGTCCAGCCGCATCCTTCTGGTGACGCACGTGCTCGCAGCCAGCGCCTCCGGCGACAACGAGCAGTACAGGCTCGCCCTGGGAGACGTCCGCAACCACCTCGGGGACGACCCCACCCTCAGCCTGGTGCTCATAGATTATTACTTCTACGAGGAGGACTACAGGGCCGCCCAAAGGGCGCTTGAGAGGATGACGGGATATACCGGCGGAGACGCCGCCATCGACCACCTGAGGGCGAACATCTACCTGGCGGCGAAGAACTACGCCGATTCCATCAGGTACGCGCGGAAGGCCATCGAAGAGGACGCCGCCTACGAAGACTCCTACTGGACCCTGCTGGACGCGAGCGTACTGACCGGGCAGTATCAGGAGGCCGTGGGCGTCATAGGACAACTCGAAACCCGCTTCGGCTATGAGTTCGACCCCGCCAAGCTGGCGGAAATCGATGGATACGAGGGATTCGCGGAGTCAAGCGCCTTTGCCGAGTGGAAGGGCGTAAGATAGGGGTTTTAGGAAAAAGGGGCGAGGGTTCCCGAATCAAGCAAGGAGGTCTCATGAAATATTTGGCTATAGTCTTGCCGGTCTTGATTTTAATGACGATGCATTCCTCCGTCGCTGCCGCGGACACCTGGGAGGAATATTCGGCGCTCAGAAGCCAGTACTATTACCTCGACGAACAGGAATTCAACGGCATCACGTGCTCCGTCGAATCGCCCATGCTGACGGAACTTGTAAGGCAGCTGAAGGCGCAGTTCGAGCCCCTGAAGGGCAATCTGGAGATGACCGAAAACCTGTCGGACTTCTCCCTGAGCTACCGCAATCCCCGGGGGCTCGAGATAAACCGGCCGGCTCTCGACGTGATAATCAAGTCCGATGAGGGAATGGCCGACCCGGAAAAGGTCAGGGATGGGGTCCAGATGATAAAGTCCGGGTTTGGGCAGGCCATCGCCGGGATAGTCATGCAGTTGGAAGGAGTCCTCGAAGGGTATCTGTCGCCCCGCAGGGAAGACTTCGAAATGCTCGGCATCTCGAAGGAAGGTGGAAGCTCCGTAGTCACGTACAGGCGTGGCGGAAACGATGTCACGGAGACCTTCTCCGGCAATAAGGTCGAAACCAAGAGCCGCGGCGCGGGCGGCGAAATACATGCCCTGGAGAGCTTCGAGGAGGGGGGCGGCAATAAACTCATTCTGAAGGAAGCAAGCGTAACGATAAAGCAGCCGATGGGCACGATCGAATCGGACATTCATATGACCTACCAGGAAGTCGGCCCGGTCATCTTTCCGAAGCGCATCGCCACGAAATTCACCCAGGATATACAGTCGATGCACCAGGAAGGACAGACCGAGATAAATTTGACCGATTGCAGGGCCGATTAGCCGTCGGCGAGGCAAATCCATTTTTTGGGCCGGTGAGGGCGGGTTGGCCCAAGCCACTATTGATCTATGGATAAGGTCTGGTATATTGAGGACCCGGACGAGGCTCCATCCGCGGGCGACGAACCCCGGGGCAGGTCCCGAAGCGGGCAGACGGAGAAGAACCCGGCCCTTGCGCTGAGCCTTTCCCTCGTAGTCTGGGGAGGAGGCCAGCTCTATAACCGCGACCGGAAGCTGGGACTCCTGCTTGCGCTGCTTATGGCGAATTTCTGTGCCTTTCTTTTTGACGGGATATCGTCCTGGCAGGCACTTTCCTCTGACTTCAGGCCTTATCTGTCCCTTTCCAATCTGCTGTTCGCGGGGTGGGTCTCCTTTGTCTTCGCCCTCCTCATATGGTTCTCCGGCGCCTTGCAGGCCTACCGGAATGCAGATAAAGGTCGAGCGACCCCTTTCGCGGGCGTCAGGAAAAGGTTGCTCCCGCCCCTCTGCTCCTTCCTGATTCCGGGCTGGGGGCAGCTACTTAACGGGCAGATGAAGAAAGGAGCGCTTTCCATGATGGCCTCCGTTTTAACGTTCTCCGCTATTGTATCCACCCTCGTTCTGTTCCTCCTCTGGCCGAGGCTCGAGCCGTCCCCGACCAGGGACATTCTCGAATGGAATTTCGCCCTATCCCTCATGATGATGCCTCTTCTCTTCCTTGTATGGCTGGTGGGCGTCTTTGACGCCTTCAAGGTGAGCTTCGATGAGGTGAAGAAAGAGCCCTGGCTGAAGAGGATATCCTACGCAAGGCACAGGGTCCGCCTCAAGGGGTGGAGGAATACCGTCTTCAGGCGGGCAAGGACTACGGTCACCCTTTCCCTGTTTCTCGTCCTTGCGGTACTTGCGGGCTCACACTTTCTCCCCGAAAGTTATTACGAATCTTTCGCGCGGCAAATAAGCGCGAAGCTCTCGGGAAGGCAGATGGTGATAGTGCCCCGGATGATCGACAGATGTCTGGAGGGTAATTTCCCTACCTGCCGAAGACCTTCTTGAGGAGATCGGTCACGCGGGCGGCGGGGTCGGTGCGGATCTTCTTCTCCTCCTGCCCCAGCATGTAGAAAAGCCCGTCCAGGGCCTTGGTGGTCACGTAGTGGTCGAGGTCGAGGCTCTCGGAACGCATGAAGGGAATCGCCTCGTAGCGGTCCATGACGCCGTTGTAGGCCCTGGTGACGCCCACGGAGTCCATGCTCTCTCGCACGCGGGGCTTGAAGGCCCCGTAGAGCCTCTCGGAGGTCTTTTCCCTGAAGTACTCGGTGGCGGCCGTCTCTCCGCCGTGGAGAATGCCCCGGGCGTCCTCCAGGGTCATCTCCTTTATGGCGTCAAGGAAGATGGAGGCGGCCTCGGGCGCGGCGGCCTCGGCGGCCCGGTTCATGCTGAGGACGAACTCATCCACCTCCTCCTCGAAGCCCACCTTGCGGAGCACGTCGGCCACGCCCTGGATCTTCTCGGGAAAAGGAATGCGTATCTCGGGGTTTCCGAAGTAGCCGTCCACGCGGGAGACCTCGTCCACCGCCTTCCGGGTGGCAACGGAGAGGGCCTCCTTGAGGCCGTCGGCTATGGTGGCCTCGCTTAGCTCACCCTCTTCGGGGGCCGAAGTGCCCGAGATGCCCTTTAAGAGCTTGTCCAGGAAGCCCGCCTCGCAGGGGGCCGCAAGGAGGAGCCCCAGGGCGAGGACTATGGCGGATAGAGTTTTCAGGGTCATACTTGTGTTTTTATAACATCCCGGCGGGGATGTCAATAGCGGCCTCTCCCCGAAAAGCCGGCGAAGCGGGAGCCGGGGCTAAAACGGGTTTTCCTCCTCCCTGACGCCCCGGAGCGAATAGACCCTTCGCTTCCTCCAGCTTTCCCCCTTATTTGGGAAGTCCGAGCGGAAGTGCGACCCCACGCTTCCCTTCCGGGCCAGGGCGGCCCGGTTTATGAGGCCCGCCACCTGGAGCATGTTCTTTAGCTCCAGCTCGCGCCTCGTGAGGAAGGCCTTGTCCAGGAAGTAGTCCCACCGCGAGAGCACGCCTTGGGCCTCCCCGAGCGACTCGGCGCACCTTATGATGCCCACCCGCTCCCACATGAGCCTCCGGAGCCTCCCCCTTATCTCGTCGTGGGCAGGGATGGTGTGGACGGGCCCGGCGGAAGGGGGCCTGGCGCCGGCCCTCACGGGGCTTGCCGCCGCGGCCTCGCCGGTCCTGGCGCCGTAGACCAGGCCCTCAAGGAGGCTGTTTGAGGCGAGCCTGTTTGCGCCATGCAGGCCCGTGCAGGCGACCTCGCCGGCGGCGTAGAGGCCCCTTATGGAGGTCGCCCCGCTGAGGTCGGCCCTCACCCCGCCCATCATGTAGTGGGCCGCGGGGCATACCGGGATGGGCTTAGACGTAATGTCCACGCCGAACTGGAGGCAGGTCTCGTATATCCTGGGGAAGCGCGCCCGCACCCGCTCAGGGTCGAGGTGGCTCATGTCCAAATAGACGTGCCTGGCCGAGGTGGAGACCATCTCGGAGATTATCCCCCTTGAGACCACGTCGCGGGGGGCGAGCTCGGCGTCGGGGTGGTAGCGCTTCATGAAGGGCTCCATCCTGACGTTCAGGAGCCTTCCGCCCTCGCCCCTCATGGCCTCGCTGAGGAGAAAATGCGGAGCCGCCGGATGGAAGAGCGCCGTGGGATGGAACTGCACGAACTCCATGTCCACAAGCTCCGCCCCCGCCCGAAAGGCGATGGCCGCCCCGTCGGCCGTGGCCACCTGGGGGTTCGTGGTCACGGAATAGACCTGCCCCCCTCCGCCCGTGGCCAGTACGGTGGCCCTGGCAGATATGGCCGTGAGCCTCCTCTCCATGAGGGCCAGCGCGCCGCGGCACTCCCCGTCCTCCACTATGAGGTCCGTGACCACCGAAAAGGGGATCCTTTCTACCGAGTCGTAGGAGCGGACCTTCCCTATGAGGGCCCTCACCAGCTCCCTGCCCGTGGCGTCGCCGTGGGCGTGGAGCACGCGCTTTTTCGAGTGCGCGGCCTCGAGGCCGAAGGCGAGCTTGGTGCCCTCGCGGTCGAACTCGGCGCCCCAGGAGATCAGTTCCCGGATGCGCTCGGGACCCTCCTCGACCAGAATCCTCACGGCCTCCTCGTTGCAGAGGCCGTCGCCGGCGCGGAGGGTGTCTTCGTAGTGGATGCCCACCGTGTCCTCGTCCGAGAGGGCCACGGCGATGCCCCCCTGGGCGTAGCCCGTGGCGCTCTCGGTGGCCAGGTCCTTCGTGAGGACGCAGACGCTCCCGTGGGGGGCCAGGGCTATTGCGGCCCTGAGGCCCGCCACCCCGCCCCCGATTATGAGGAAATCAACGCGCCGCTCTTCCATAAGCCTCTACTGACGCCATTGCGAGCGCAGCGAAGCAATCTCGCTTACCCGTCCTGAGATTGCTTCGTCGGCCATCCGGCTTCCTCGCAATGACAGATGTTCATCCTCCCGACTCCTCCAATAGCTCGTCGAAGTCCGTTATGTAGACGTACTCCTCGGAGCGCCTGGGCTCCTCTCTGGAGCTCGCCCTTCCCTTCAGTACCACGTACCTTATGCCGAAGTCCCGCGCGGCCCTGAGGCAGGCCTCGGTGTCGTCTATGAAGAGGGACCTCCCGGGGTCGAAGCCCAGAAGGGCCCGGGCCCTCTCCCAGAAGAGCCTCTCCTCCTTGGGGGCGCCCATCTCGGCGGAGGTGGCCACGTCGTCGAAGTACTTGCCGATGCCCGTCTCCCGGAACTTGAGCTTCACCGTCTTCGAGTGGGCGTTGGTGAGGAGCGCCACGTGCTTTTCCTTCCGCCTCATGGCCCTGAGAAAGTCCTCCACGTGGGGGTGGACGTCTATGAGGTGCCTTATCTGCTCTTTCAGGGCGGGGATGTCGAGGCCGAGCTCCCTGGACCAGAAGTCTATGTCGGTCCAGTTAAGGGTGCCCTCGTGGTGCCTGTAAGTGTCGAGGAGGTAGTCCCGGGCCTTGCCGAAGCTCACGTCGTTCTTCTCGGCGTAGGCCTCAGGCACCAGGTGGTGCCAGAAGTAGTCGTCGAAGTACTTGTCAAGGAGGGTGCCGTCCAGGTCAAGGAGCACGTGGTCTATCTCCTCCATGGGTATGCCTTTCATGCCCTATTTTGCATCATTTCCCGATTCAAAAACAAAAAAAGAGGCTCAGGCAAGCTCGCCCAGGGCCAGGTGGAGGCCCCGCACGAGTTCGGCCATGCGCTCGAAGTCCAGCGTGCCGGGCAGGTCCGAGGGGGCGTGGTAGTGGGGGTTTCTGTAGAAGGCGGTGTCCGTGACCATGAAGGCCCGGTAGCCCTGCTTCCAGAAGGAGCGGTGGTCGGAGAAGTCCACGCCGGGAACCAGGCTCAGCGTGTTCAGGGATTCCACGGGAAGCGTGGAGCGGGCCCTGAAGGCGTCCCTCACCTCCCTGGTGAACCTCTTCGAGGCCATGTCGCCCACGAAGGCTATGAAGTTCCCCCTGCTGGGATACCTAAGGCCGAAGCCCGGGAGGGGATAGTACTGGGAATTGGGCTCGTCGGAGTAGTAGCCTATCATCTCCAGGGATACCATCCCGCGGAGCCTCGCGCCCTCTTCCCTGAGCTTCCGGGCGCAGACCATGCTCCCCATGCGGCTGCTTCTGAAGGCCGGGGGCTCCTCGAGGGTGAAGGCCGCGAATTTAACCGTGAGGGGCAGGGGGCTTACGGCCGAAAGCCTCGCCAGCTCTATCATGCCGGCCACGGCGCTGGCGTTGTCGTCGGCCCCGGGGCTCCCAAGGACGGTGTCGTAGTGCGCCCCGATAAGGAGGGCTTCGTTGGATGAACCCGTGCCTTCCACCTCCCCCAGGACGTTGAAATACGTCTCGCCCCTGTAGCGGAACTCCTGCCTGCGGGTCTCGACGCCCGCCTCGCCCAGCCTATCCTCTACGTAGGAGGCCGCCCTTTCGAGGCTCTCGAGGTCGAGGTAGCTCCTTGGGCCTATGTCCTCGGCCAGGGCCCTGACGTGCCGCGTAAGCCGGTCCTGCAGTTCCTGGAGCATGGTCCTAAGATGATATTGCAAAGGGGCCGGCCGTTCAAGGCCCCCAGGGCGCGGCGCTACCTTATGTAGGCCTCGGTGACGTAGCGGCGCATCATGCGGTGGGAGTTGAAGTAGTAGGCGTTCTTCCCGATGGCGTTCTGCATCATCCTTATCCAGGTTCGCCGGTCGTCGTAGTAGGTGGGGATTATCATCTTTTCGAGTTTGTTGTAGAGGTCCTCGGCGTCGGTCTCGTCGGCCGGGCCGAGCTCGGTCTCCGTGGGTTCGGGGCCTATCGACCATCCGGTGAAGCCCTCGATGTGCCCCTCTATCCACCAGCCGTCGAGGACGCTGAAGTTCAGGACGCCGTTGTGGGCGGCCTTCATGCCCGAGGTGCCGGAGGCCTCGTGGGGCCTCAGGGGGGTGTTGAGCCAGACGTCCACCCCGGCCACCATCGTGAGGGCCAGCCGCATGTCGTAGTTCTTGAGGTAGACTATCTTGATGTCGCCCCGGAGCTTCTCCATGCACTCGAAGATATACCTTATGCCGTCCTTGCCGGGCTGGTCCTTGGGGTGGGCCTTGCCGGCGTAGACGAGCTGTATCTTGCCCTTTCCGATCTTCCTGAGCCTCTCTATGTCGTGGAAGAGGAGCTGCGCCCTCTTGTAGGCCGTGGCCCTCCGGGCGAAGCCTATGGTCAGGACGTTGGGGTCCATGCCGGCCCCGCTCGACTGGTTGACCATGTTAATGAGCCTTCCCTTCGCCTCCATGTGGGCCGCCCACAGCTCCTCGTCCGGTATGCGCCCCACGCGCACGAAGAGCTCGGGCTCGTTGGCCCATCCGGGTAGGTAGCTGTCGAAGACCTTCTTTATGCTCTCGGCGGTCCAGGAGAACGAGTGCACCCCGTTGGTGACGGAAGATATCTCGTACCCCGGGAACATGACCTTCGACACGTCGCGGTGTTTCTTGGCCACGCCGTTTATGTACTCGCTGAGGTTGAGGCCCAGGAGCGTCATGTTGAGGTTTTCCGGGCCCCCGAGCTTCTTCAGGATATGCTCGGGCAAGAGGGGGCCAAGCACCTGCTTCACCAGGTCGTAGGGGAACTTGTCGTGCCCCGCCGCCACCGGCGTGTGGGTGGTGAAGACGCAGAGGTCCCTCACCCTCGGATAGTCCCATACGAGGTCCTCGTCCCAGACCTCCTCGATGTCCCGCTTGAACTCCTGCTGGAGCTCCAGGGTCAGGAGGCTCGCGTGGCCCTCGTTCATGTGGTACTTCCTTATCTCGAAGCCGAGCTCCCTGAGCATCCTCACGCCGCCTATGCCCAGCACGGCCTCCTGCATGAGCCTGTAGCGCTTGTCTCCGCCGTAAAGGTAAGAAGTTATCTCCCTGTCCTGGGTCGCGTTTTCCTCGAGGTCCGTGTCCAGGAACAGTATGGGGACCTTGCCCCCCGTTACGCTGGACTGGACGTAGAGCCAGGCCTGCACCGCCACCCTCCTTCCCTCTATCGTCAGGTAGACGCGCTCTCCCATCAGGGTGGTGAACTTCGAGGGGTCCCAGTCGGCGGGCCGCTCTATCTGGTTGCCCTTTTCGTCGAGGTCCTGCTCGAAGTAGCCCTTCTTGCTCACGAGGGTCACGGCGACCAGCGGAAGCTTGAGGTCGGCCGAGGAGCGTATGGTGTCGCCGGCGAGCACGCCCAGGCCCCCGCTATAGGTGTGTATGTCGTGGCGGACGCCTATCTCCATGGAGAAGTAGGCTATTCTGGGCTCGTTAATGAACTCCAGTATCTCCGCGCTGTTGAGCTTCATGACGTAGTATCTTATTCCATCCCGGCCGCGGATACAAGTCGCCGCGGGAACCGGGCGCGTTTAATCGGCATTTTTCACCTGCTGAAGCTCTTGACCCTCAGCTTCTTCCTCCGGGCCGGGGTCAGGGCCTGCCTGAGCTCGAAGCCCGGCTCGGCGTGGGCGTCCTTTTCCTTTATCAACAGCCAGTCTTTCTTCTTGCCCGACATCCTGACGAGGGCGAAGAGGCCCTTGAGTATCTTTCCCTTGAGCTCGAACTCGAGCTTTCCCTCCCCGGGCGCTCCCTCCTTTAGGCTGTACGCGCCCTTGTCCCAGATGACCACCTCCCCCGAGCCGTACTCTCCCTCGGGGATTATCCCCTCGAACTCGCCGTAGTCCAGGTCGTGGTCCTCCACCTGCACGGCGAGCCTCTTCACGGAGGGGTCCATGGATGGGCCCTTGGGGATGGCCCAGGACTTTAGCACCCCCTCCATCTCGAGCCTGAAGTCGTAGTGGAGGTGGCTCGCGTGGTGCTCGTGCACTACGAACCTCGGCACGCCTACTGCTCCCTCGACATCTTTAGCGCCACGAGGGCAATGGTGCCGAGCATGAAGACCGCCCCTCCCCCCAGCGCCCAGGGGGCCCCGGGCTCGCGGGTAACCTCGATGAGGGCCGCCCTCATGGGGAAGGGCCTCACCTGCTTGACGTAGACCCCGTAGCCGCCCTGGAACGAAGGCCTGTTGGGGGCCGAGTAGTCCGTCTTGAGCGTCTCTCCGTCCTTCAGGTAGACGACGTCCGCCCTCCAGTCCGTGGGGAAGCCCGAGGGCGTAAGCTTCACGTCCAGGCGGCTCACCTTTAGCGTCACTCCGTTTGGCAGCCTGGCCTGGCTTCCCTCCACGGCGACCATCGTCCCCTTGAAGCTTCCGTAGGAGCTCACCAGGTGGCCCAGGAGCATGAGCAGGAAGCCGATGTGTATCACCTGCGGGGATATCACCAGGAGCCACTGCCGCCCGGAGCGCTTCCTCACAAGAGACTCGACGCTGCAGGCCACCGTGTTTGCCGCCAACACCGCCAGGAGGACTATGGTGCCCAGGAGCCACCAGGTGCCCCCCACCGGTGCCTCGGCGAGCCACCTGAGAAGCGGCACGGAATTTATGGACTCGAAGGCCGGGTGAAGCGGCATAACGAGCGCCCCGGCCACGAAGAAGATGATGAGCCCCAGCATCAGGACCACCGTGGTCTTTATGGAAAGCAGGAAGTCGAGAAACCTATGGGCCAAAACCTTTATCATATCGCCTAAAACGAATGGGAGCTCTTCATGAGGAGCCCCACCCCCAGGTAAGTGAACATCATCACCACGAAGCCGACTATGCCCAGCACCGCCGCGGGCCTGCCGGCCCACCGCCTCCAGAGCCTGGCGTGGAGATAGAGCCCGTAGTAGAGCCACAGGAGAGACGTCCAAAGCTCCTTCGGCGTCCAGAGCCAGTAGGTGCCCCAGGCCAGGAAGGCCCACACGCCGCCGAGTATCATCGAGAGGCTGAAGAGGCAGTAGCCCACGAAGATCATCTTGTACTGGAGCCTCTCGCAGGCCGCCTCCCCCGCGCGGAGATAGATTACGCCCAGCACCGCAGCCACGGCGAAGAGGGCGTAGCTTAAAAACGACATCGCCACGTGGAGCTCGAACCAGTAGGTATTCAGAATCGGCGGAAGCGGAGTTGCGTGGGGCTTCTGGAGGAGGGAGAAGGCGGTGAAGGCCGCGCAGAGGCCCGCCACCATCACGAAGAAGTCCTTTCCCTGCCTCCTTGTGGAGTGGACCGCGAGGGCAAAAACCGCCGTGGAGGCGGCGAGGAAGTTAAGCGTGTCGTGCACCCCCACGAGGGGGATGCGGCCGAGGGTCACGCCCCTCTGGCCCAGGTAAGCGGCCTGCACGAGGAAGGCAGCATAGATGAGGGGCCTCCAGGCGATGCCGAAGAGGTATAGGGCGAAGCTCGCGGCGGGCGCTATCACTTGAATATCTTCCCGGGGTTCAGAAGCCCCTTGGGGTCGAAGGCCCGCTTGATGCCCCGCATTAGTTCGAGCTCGGCCTCGCCTATCTCCATGCCTATGAAGGCGGCCTTCGTAAGCCCCACGCCGTGCTCCCCCGATATGGTGCCCCCCAGTTCGAGGACCTTCTTGAATATCTCGCCCACCAGGGACTCGGCCCTTGCGAAGAGCTTCCTGTCCCGCTTGTCGGCCATGACGTTTACGTGTATGTTTCCGTCGCCGGCGTGGCCGAAATTGACGATGGGGATGCCGCTTTCCTCGGACATCCTCCTCAGGGCCCCGAGCATCTCCGGCAGCCTGCTCCGGGGCACCACGATGTCCTCGTTTATCTTGGTGGGGCTTATGTGGAAGAGCGCCGGAGAGACGGCCCGCCTGGAGTCCCAGAGCCTCGCCCGGGCCTCCTCGTCCGAGGCCACCTCGCAGCGGGCCCGGAGCGAGCGGCATATATTGAGAACCCTCTCGGCCTCCTTCTCGATGACCTCGGGGTAGCCGTCGAGCTCTATTAGAAGAAGCGCGTCTATCGCCGTGGGCAGCCCCGTGGGCCTGAACTTCTCCACGGCCTTCACGCACTCGCGGTCCATGAACTCAAGCGTCCTGGGAAGGATGCCCTGGGCGATTATCTCCGAGACCGCCCTCCCGGCGGCCTCCACGTCGCCGAAGAAGGCCAGGAGGGTGGTGACGTCCTCGGGAAGGGGCAGGAACCTGAGCCTTATCTTTGTTACCACGGCAAGCGTGCCCTCGGAGCCCACCAGGAGCCTCGTGAGGTCGTAGCCCACCACGCCCTTGTGCGTCCTTACGCCGGTGGTGATAATCCTTCCGTCGGGGAGCGCGGCCTCGAGCTGCATCACGTAGTCCCTGGTCACCCCGTACTTGAGCGCCCTGGGCCCCCCGGCGTTTTCCGCCACGTTTCCCCCGAGGGTGCAGAACTCCATGCTCGCCGGGTCGGGGGGGTAGAAGTATCCCCTGCCGGCCAGCGTGCGCTGGAAGTCCCCGTTTATCACGCCTGGCTCGACGACGGCGTTGAGGTTCTCGGGGTCCACCTCGAGGATGCGGTTGAGCTTCTCGGTGCTGAGTATCGCCGCCCCCTCGGGGGGCACGGAGCCCCCGGTCATCCCCGTGCCCGCGCCCCGGGGCACGATGACCATGTCCCTTTCGTAGGCGTAGCGGAGGACCTCCGAGACCTCCTCGGCGCTCGTGGGCCAGGCCACGAGGGCGGGCTTTCCGTCGAGGCCCGAGGCGTCGAAGCCGTAGCAGGCGAGGTCTTCGGGCTCCCGCGAGTGCTCCGTCTTCAGTTCCAAAGCTCGCACTCCTTGCAGAGATTCGCCTTGCAGAGGCCCATTATGCCCCTGTGGCAGAGGGCGAAATCGTACTTTAGCGGATCCTTGGGGTCGAGCTCCCTCAGGGCGCCGGTTATCTCCACGGCCGTCTTCCAGTCGTTGGACTTCCGGCTGGTAAACCCGAGGCACCTCGAGACCCGCGCGATGTGGGCGTCCAGGGGGACCACGAGCTTCGAGGGGCTCACCCCCTTCCAGAGGCCCAGGTCTATGTCGTGGTTGCGCACCATCCACCTGAGGTAGAGGTTGAGCCTCTTGCAGGCGCTCCCGCGCCGGGGCGACGGGAAGAGCTGGAGGAAGCCCCGGGGCTTTTCCTTCCTGCCGAAGACCCTAGAGGTGTCCACTTCAATTATCTCCTCCACCAGCCCCGCCAGGGCGGGGCCCGTCGTGGGGTTGCCACCGGAGTAGTGGGCCATGAAGGCCCCCTCCAGGCTCCCGCGCCTCCATATAAGCCCTCCGATGGAATAAAGGAGGGCGAGGATGTCGTCCGGGCCCTGGAACCTGTCGCTCACGCCATGGAGGGCGCGCCTGGCCCCCCG
>JARRNG010000024.1:0-26745 GCA_037385265.1 Nitrospirota bacterium | reverse complement strand
GGCGGGGGCATGCCCTCACCGGGCTCTTCTGCCTTTTCGTACTCCAGGGGCTCCTCCTCGGGCACCTCCCAGGGGGCGGCTCCTTCGTGGGGGGCGGCCTCCGAACCCGGCGGAAGCACCCCTCCCTCAAAAGGGGGCTGTCTCTCCCCGGGGGCCTCTCCTTCGGCCCCCTCTTCGGGCGGAATCTCGTCTTCCGGAGGGAACTCCCACAGGGTCTCCGGCTCCTCCCCGCCCGGTTCCCCCTCAGGAGAAAGCTCCTCCGGGAACTCCTCGGCCTCGGCGGGCTCCTCCGGCGGAAGCTCCTCAAGGAACTCCTTGGGGAGCTCCTCGGTCTCGGCGAGCAGGTCGCCGAACTCGTCCTCCTCTGTCTTCTTCTCTTCCTCCTCCTCGCCCGGCCCTTCCTCGGACGGGGCCTCCTCGAACCGGACCTCCTCCTCGGGCGGGGCCGCCGCCTCCGGGTGCACGGGGGGAGGCGTCGGCTCCTCAAACGGCGAGGGCTCCGCGTGTCTCATCTCCTCGAAGTCCGGCAGCTCCGGGAGCTCCAGCTCTCTTGAAAAGGCCGGGGCCTCCGCTTCGCCCCTGAAGGCCAGAAGGCCCAGGAGCACCAGGTTCACCACCGGCACCAGGGCTATCAGGAGACCGAAGACCTTTCCCCTTCCGAGCCTTTCGGAGATGAGCATCCACAGATATACTGTCACGACGATGTTGACCACCGGCACGAGCAACAGGACCATCCACCAGGCCGGCTTTCCTGAGGCCCCCACGAAGGGCCAGAAGGCGTTTACCACCGGCACGAAGGCGAGCCAAGGGGCCGGCGTGGAGGTCTTCCTGGCGATGAGGAAGAGGCAAACGGCGTAATAGATATAAAGGGCAAGTCCGACCGCGATGGGAAGCATCCCCATGGCAAATAAAAAAGCCGTGGGCGACGGCTTCGGTGACGGCGGCGGCGTAGGCCCGGGCCTCGGTCTCGGCCCAGGCGCGGGCGCGGCCCGCGACGCGGGGGGCCTGGCCTCAGCGGGGGCCTTCGTCTCTGCGGGGGCCTTCGTCTCTGCGGGGGCCTTCGTCTCTGCGGGAGCCTTCGTCTCTGCGGGAGCCTTCGTCTCCGCCGGCGCTTTCATCGGCGCTACGGCCGGGGGCGCCATCGTCCCAGTCGGGGGCGCCATTGAACCTGGCGGCGGTGGCACCGTCTCGTCTATTCCGATGGCCCTCCTGAACTCCCCGGGCCTGAACTCCGGGTCCACGAGATACGCGTCCTTGAAGTTCCTGGCCGCCTCGGCGTGCCTGCCCAGGGCATAGTTCGCATAGCCCAGGAGGTAATACGCCGAGCCCTCGGGCCTCTCCTTGACGTATTCTCCCAGGAGCCGAACCGCCTCTTCGTACCGGCCGGCCTTGTAGTGGTCTACGGCCTTCTGGAAGTCCCCGCCGCCGGCGCCGAAAGTCGGGCCGACAGCCATCAGGACCGACGCCACCAGAGCGATTATGAAAACAATCTTCTTCATTAGCCACCCCCGCCTGAGTGAATATTATGCCGATATTGCCATTTCCGCCTCACGATGCACCTGTAATACCTTACCATAAATCTATGAAAAACACTATACATAATGTCAAATATTAAAGTATTGGATTAAGTTGCTCCGGCCCGGCCGCAGGCCGAGGCCCCCCGAAACCGTGGGGATGGCCCCGAAAGCGCCCCACACCCCCCTACCCCGGACTATCTGAGAATATAGAGCATGAGTACGTTCAGGGCGAAGAGGCCCATTATGGCGAGGGAGTCCCAGGCGATGAAGAACTTCTTCTTTCCGGCCCTGTAGGAGAGCCCTATCACTGCGACGCTGGACATGGCCACGGCGCTCAGGGCGGGCACGATGTGGTGGGGGTCGGTGAAGGAAAACAGGGGCCCCCGCAGGAAAAAGAGGTCGTCGATGGCCAGTATCAGGATGTTGAATATGTTGCTGCCGAAGATATTTCCGATGGCCAGGTCAACGGCCCCCATCTTCACCGTGGCCACCGAGACGACCATCTCCGGCAGCGACGTGGTGAGGGCGATGAAGATCGTTCCCACGAAGGTCTGCCCCAGGCCCGTCGATTCTGCTAGGCCCTCGCCCACCTTCGGAAGCACCACGGCGGCCGCCACGACCAGGGCGGCGTTGAGGGCGAAGTTCCTGTAGACCGTCCGGCTGTCTATGCCCGCGTATGCAGGCTCCCCGGCCACCTCCTTGTGGAACTCCTCCAGGGCGCGCTTCTCATAATGCCGCACCAGCCTCATGGCCACGGCGTAGACGACCACGAAGACCAGGCTGTAGGGGCCCACCCAGCCGATGGACGGGAGCCTCCCGGAGAGGAATACGGCCCCGGCGCCAAGGCTCAGAAGGAGGATGCCGAAGCTCGCCGAGATCACGTGGCCGGGCCGCGCGGTGAAGAGTATCGGCTGGGGCCTGGAGAAGGCGTCCATGAAAGCGATGATAAGGACGTTGAAGGCGCAGCTGCCGAAGATGTCTCCCACGGCGATGTCCGGGACCCCCACCACGGCCACGGAGCTTATTCCGTTTATGAGCTCCGGCAGGGAGGTGGCGGCGGCCAGGAAGACGAAGCCCACGAAGGTCCGGCCCAGGCCGGTCTTCTCGGCCAGGATGTCGGCGTACTTCGATAGCTTCGTGCCCGAATACAGGATTACGCCGGTGCAGATTATGAACCCCATCCAGAGAAACATTCCGCTCGCTCCCAGTTCGCCCCCTCCGCATTCCAGCGGAGGGGAATCAGGTTTTCCTGTCGAGGACTTCCCTGACCTTCCTAATGAGCTGCCTCGGCGAGGCGGGCTTGGGCAGGAATTCCAGGCCGCGGCCCACGACATCACGGTTAATCATCTCCGAGACCTGTCCGCTCGTGAACAGCGCCTTCACGTCAGGCCTCATCTCCCTTATCCTGTCGTAGGCCTCCTTTCCGCCGAGCCCCGGCATGACGACGTCGAGCACGAGGAGTTCTATCTCGTCCTTGTGCCGCTCGAAGGCCCGCACGGCCTGCGCGCCGTCGGCCGCCTCGTAGACCTTGTAGCCGAACCTCTCGAGCACGTCCCTCATGATGCTCCTCACGGCGGCGTCGTCCTCGGCCACGAGCACCGTCTCTGAGCCCCCCTCGAGTCTTGCCTCGCCAACGCCTGTTTCGGCCTTCCTCTCCCCTATTTTCACCAGGGGGAGGTATATGTCGAACGTCGAGCCCTTGCCCAGCTCGCTCCGGACGTCTATGTAGCCCCCGTGCTGCTTCACTATCCCGTAGACCATGGAGAGGCCGAGCCCCGTGCCCATGCCCTGGCCCTTGGTGGTGAAGAAGGGCTCGAAGATCCGCCGCCTCGTGCTTTCGTCCATGCCGATGCCCGTGTCGGATACGCTCAGGAGGCCGTACCTGCCGGGCTTGCCGAAGCCGCGGCTCCTTATGAAGTCCGCGTCGATGACCGCCTCGGAGGCGCTTATCGAAAGAGTCCCGCCGTAGGGCATGGCGTCGCGGGCGTTGGTGGCCAGGTTGATTATCGCCTGCTCGATGTGGGAGGCGTCGGCCATCACCGTCAGGGACGGCTCGGCCAGCGTGACGTCGAGGCCCACGCCGTCGCCGACGAGGTTCGCCACTATGTCCTTAACCCCCTCCACCAGCGAGTTCAGCTTCACCGGCATCGGCTTTATGACCAGCTTTCTGCCGAAGGCCATGAGGCTGTGGGTGAGGTTAGCGCCTTTTTCGGCGGCCGCCAGCATCTGCTGCAGGTAGGGCCTCTTCGGGTCCCCGGGGGCCAAGTCCATCTCCAGGGTCTCGCCAAAGCCGATTATGGCGGAGAGGATGTTGTTGAAGTCGTGGGCTATGCCGCCCGTAAGGGTTCCCAGGGCCTCCATCTTCCGGGCCTGATGGAGGCTCTCCTCGAGCCTCCGGCGCTCCGTCACGTCCCGGGTGACGGCGAGCATCAGGGTCTGGCCCCTCCGGTCGTCCCGGAAGGGCACGGCGTGGGACTCCAGGGACCTCCTGGCCCCCTTTAGGCCGATGATGTCGAAGGCCAGGGTGCCGGGATTCCCGGCGCAGACGCTCTGGAGGAAGGAGGCGAAAGACTCCCTGTGCTCGGGGGCTAACATCTGGAATACAGAGGCTCCCAGGAGCTCTGATTCCTCCCTGGCCTCCACCATGGCGACTCCGGCGGGGTTTATCCTGACGAGGGTGCCGTCCGGGGCCACCAACTTCACGCACTCGGGCTCGGCCTCGATGACGGAGCGCAGGTAGCTCTCGCTGTAGGCGAGCATCTCCTCGGCCTCCCTGCGCCGGGTGATGTCCTCGCCGGAACTCAAGGCGGCCTCGGGCTTCCCCTCCTCGTCATAGATGAGGGCATTCAGCCAGGCTATGACGCGCTCCTCGCCGCTCTTGGTGAGGACGGGGTTCTCGAAGTAGTGCACGGGATCGACTTCCCCGGCCATTATCATGTCGAAGACCTGCCCCACGTCGTCCCTGATGCGCTCGGGCAGGAACTTCTCGAACCAGTTCTCCCCCACGACCTCCTCCTCGCCGTAGCCCAGGACCTCGCACCCCTTCCGGTTTATCAGCCTCACGCGCCGGTCGGCCCCTATGACGACGAATATCACGCCGGCCACCTCGAGGTACCTCTGGGCCATCGCCTTCTCGTGGCTCAGTTCCTCGGTGCGCTCGGCCACCCTTCGCTCGAGCACGTCGCGGGTGCGCCGGAGCTCTTCCTCGGCCTCCTCCCTCCTTGAGATCTCCTCCTCCAGGGGCGAAATGGCGAACCTCTTGAGGGCGTACCAGAGGGCGAAGCCGAGCAGGGCCGTCATTGCCACGGCCCCGGCGATGAGGGCGACCCCGAGCCGGTAGAGGCTCCTGCGGATGGGGGTGAAGTCCTTGACAGCCTCAAGCGTCACGATTTGCCCGCCGTCGACCTCGACCTCCTTCTCAAGCCTAACGACGTAATCCGAGGGCTCCTGGCGCTCATAGCCGGCAAGGACGGAGCCGTCGGGCGCCACGGCCCTCAGGGCGACGACGTCCTCCTGCTCCTCGCCCCACAGTGTCATAAACGCCTCGACCGAGGCGTAATCGTTTTCCAGCAGAGGTTCCCGCAGAAGGGTGGAGAGGAGTTCGAGCTCCTGCTGAGCCTCCCGGCGGGCATTGCGGAGCATGTCGCGCTCGTGGTAGACGATGCCCAGGACGGTAACGCCGAGGAAAGCCGCGAGGATGGCCGAGAAGACCAGGAGCGCCCTTCCGGGGCTGGAAAGACCGGCGCCTACCCTCACTGCCCGGCTCCCCTGGCCCCATAGGCAAGGAGGGGAGAGAAGGCCAGAAGGCAGACGAGCGGAAATATCCCTAATAGGCCCGTGACCTTACGCATATCGCCTCTACACATTATCTACCTAATCGGGGGATTTGACAATAGCGCGGCGGCCCTCCAGCGCGCCGGGGGCCGCCGATTGCCCCCGGCCCCTGTGATATAATAATTGACTATGACCCAGGCGGAAAACTCCTCAAGAAACGAAGAAATTCTCTGCCCCCTATGCGGAAGGGAACTCGGGGAGTCCGAGCGCGTGGAGGGCGGTTGGGAGTGCCGCTGCGGGGAGTTCATCCCCGAGGGCGCGGCCTTCAGCCCCTTCGAGGGGTGCACCCACGGGCGGAACTGCAACTGCGGGAGGGCCCGGCCCCCGGCCAAGAGATGAGAAGGGGCTACTTCGGAAACTACGGCGGACGCTTCGTGCCCGAGACCCTCATCCCGGCCCTGGAAGAGCTCGAGGCGGCCTATGCCCGGGCCAGGCGGGACCCGGGCTTCAGGCGCGAGCTCGAGCACCTGAGGAAGACCTATATAGGAAGGCCCACTCCCCTTTACTTCGCCTCTCGGCTCACGGAGCTCCTGGGGGGCGCCAGGCTCTACCTCAAGCGCGAGGACCTGGCCCACACGGGGGCTCACAAGATAAACAACTCCATCGGCCAGGCCCTCCTGGCCAAGGCCATGGGCAAGGAGCGGCTCATCGCCGAGACCGGCGCGGGGCAGCACGGCGTGGCCACCGCCACGGGGGCGGCCCTGGTGGGCCTCACGTGCGACATATACATGGGCTCCGAGGACATGGAGCGGCAGGCCCTCAACGTCTTCAGGATGAGGCTCCTGGGGGCCAGGGTCATAGAGGTCGCCATAGGCTCGCGCACCCTAAAGGACGCCATAAACGAGGCCCTCCGCGACTGGACCACCAACGTCCGGAACACCCACTACGTGCTGGGCACGGCCTTCGGCCCCCACCCCTTCCCCTCCATGGTCAGGGACTTCCAGTCCGTAATCGGAAAGGAGGCCCGCAGGCAGATACTCAGGGCCGAGGGGAAGCTTCCGGCGTGCCTCGTGGCCTGCGTGGGCGGGGGCTCCAATTCCATCGGCCTCTTCCACGAGTTTCTCAAGGAGGAAAAAATCCGGATGGTGGGCGTCGAGGCCGGGGGGCAGGGCATAAGGAGCGGAAAGCACGCCGCCCGCTTCGCCGGGGGCTCAAGGGGCGTATTCCAGGGCTGCAAGAGCTACCTCCCCCAGGACGTTTCCGTCGGCGTCCTCCGTGGGGCCCGAGCACGCCAGCCTCTACGACTCAGGCCGGGTGGAGTACACCTACGCCACGGACAAGGAGGCCCTGAGGGCCTTCGACCTCCTGAGCAAGACGGAGGGCATCATACCGGCCCTGGAGTCGGCCCACGCCATAGCGGAGGCGGCGAAGCTGGCCCCGAAGTACTCGAAGGAGGACGTCATCATAGTGAACCTCTCGGGCCGCGGCGACAAGGACGTCCAGCACGTGGCCCGCATAAAGGGCGAGAAGGTTTAAGGGCGCGCCATGTCGCGGATATCCAGCACCTTTAGCGCACTCAGGCGGGAAGGCCGCAGGGCCTTCATCCCCTACATCATGGCCGGAGACCCCTCCCTGGCCAGGACCAGGCGGCTCGTTAGGCTCCTCGAGGACTGCGGGGCAGATATAATCGAGCTCGGGGTGCCCTTTTCGGACCCCCTGGCCGACGGCCCGGTGATACAGGCGGCGGCGGAGAGGGCGCGCGGGAGGGGCGTGACGCTCAGCAAGGTGATAAAGGCCGTGGGGGAACTGAGGAAGTCCACCGAGATACCCATAGTGCTCATGACCTACTATAACCCCGTCTTCCGCTACGGCGACGAGCGCTTCGTGAGGGACGCCGCCCGCGCCGGCGTGGACGGCGTGATAGTGCCGGACCTTCCACCCGACGAGGCCGGTAGCCTCGTAGGGCCGGCAAGGAGGCACGGCCTCGACACGGTGTTCCTTGCGGCCCCTACGTCGCCGGAGAAGAGGCTGAAACTCGTGGCAAAGTCATCGAGGGGTTTTATATACTATGTCTCGATTACCGGGATAACCGGGGCGAGGCTCAGGCTCGACGCCACCCAGCGGAGGAGCATAGAGGCCCTGAGGAGGCTCTCCCGAAAGCCCGTAGCCCTGGGCTTCGGGGTCTCCAGGCCTGCCGAGGCCAGGGCCGTGGCGGAGTTCGCCGACGGCGTCATTGTGGGCAGCGCCATCGTAAGAAAGGTCAACGAGGCCTCCGAGGAGGAGCTCGCGAAGTTCCTGAGGAGCCTCAGGGCCGCCATCGGATAGCCCATCACGGATAACACACATGGCGTGGTTCAAGAAAACCAAGACCAGCAGGTCGAAACAGGTCAAGATACCCGAGGGCCTCTGGGTCAAGTGCGACAGCTGCAGGGAGATAATCTACAAGGCCGAGGTGGAGCGCAACCTGATGGTCTGCCCCAAGTGCAGGTACCACTTCAGGATAAACGCCCTCGATAGGGTCCGCCTTCTGGTGGACGAGGGCTCCTTCGAGGAGCTCGACCGGGGCCTCACCTCCACCGACCCACTCCGCTTCAAGGACGCCCGGAGCTATCCCGAGCGCGTCAGTGACGGCAAGAAGAAAAGCGGCCTGGGCGAGGCGGTCCTTACGGGAAGGGGAGAAATCCTCGGCCGCGAGGTGCTCATAGGGATAATGGACTTCTCCTTCATGGGGGGCAGCATGGGCTCTGCCGTGGGAGAGAAGATAGTGCGCGCCGCGGAGCACGCCCTCAAGGAGCGGCTCCCCTTCATCACCGTCTCGTCCTCGGGAGGGGCGAGGATGCAGGAGGGCATATACTCCCTCATGCAGATGGCCAAGGTCTCGGCGGCCGTGGGGCGGCTTAAGGAGGCTGGCGTCCCCTTCATCTCCATCCTGGCCGACCCCACCTTCGGCGGCGTCACCGCCAGCTTCGCCATGCTCGGGGACTTCATAATCGCCGAACCCAGGAGCCTCATAGGCTTCGCCGGCCCCAGGGTGATAGAGCAGACCATCAAGCAGCAGCTGCCCGATAACTTCCAGAGGGCGGAGTTCCTCCTGGAGCACGGCCTCCTGGACATGATAGTGGACAGGCAGCACATGCGCGAGACCCTTTCGAAGCTCCTGGGCCACATCACGAAAAAAGCCGGGAAGGCCCCAAAGGAGAAGGCAAAGGAGCAGGAGCAGGCCGGAGGCCAAGCCCCGGCCTGAGAAATCTCTCCCGGGCAGCGGCCGACCCGAAGGCGCCCTTTTTCTCCGCCTCCCTTCGCTGGGCCGCTATTTCAGAAGGTCTTCCTGGACGGGCGCGAAAAAGGACTGCTTGATGGGAAACATCTCGCCCACCACCACGTTTCGCTTGCCGAAATCAATGTAGAGGGGCTTTTCGCCCTTGACGTCCAGGGTCACCCTCCAGAGGCCGGCGGACTGCACCATTTCCACCTTCTTCACCCTGGCGTCGGCGGGAACCATGGCCGAGGCCTTGAGCATCCCCAGGGCCTCGCTGTCGGTGAGGCTGTGGCAGTCGGCGCAGCTGCCGCCGCAGCCGTCGGGCGTCGTGCCCCCGCCCGAGGCAAGGACAGGGACCAGGAAAAGGGAGGAGACGGCCAAGAACATAAGGATAAGCTTCCGCATAACTTAATAATACCAGATTACGCCTGAATGCCAAACCGCGCCCCGCTCTGCCCTCAAGCCACCTTCGAGGCCCCCTTGCCCAATCGCCCTCCATCACGTAAGATTCCGGGTAAGCCCATGGCAGTGGACAGAAGGCGCGTAAGGATCCTCAAGGAGGGCTCCCCCGGCGGGGGACCGGTGCTTCTCTGGATGCAGAGGGACCAGCGCGCCTCGGACAACTGGGCCCTCCTCTACGCCAGGGAGATCGCCCTGGAGCTGGGGAGGCCCCTGGGCGTCGTCTTCTGTCTCGCCCCCGGCTTCCTGGGGGCGACCCTCAGGCAGTACGACTTCATGCTCCGGGGCCTGAGGGAAGTGGAAGAGGTCCTCGCGAAAAAGGGAATCCCCTTCTTCCTCCTTGCGGGGAGCCCCGGAAGGGAAGTCCCAAGGTTCGCGCGAAAGCAGGACGCGGCCCTCCTGGTCACGGATTTCAACCCCCTGAGGATAAAGCTCCGGTGGGAGGCGGAGGCGGCGGGGAGGCTAGGGGTGCCGTTTCACCAGGTGGACGCCCACAACATAGTCCCCGCGTGGGCGGCCTCGCAGAGGCGCGAATACGCCGCCTACACGCTCCGGCCCAAGCTCAGGCGGCTGCTGCCTGAGTTCCTAGTGAGTTTCCCGCCCCTGAGGAGACACCCCCACCGCTTTGGGGGAAAGCTCAAGGCCAACGACTGGGAAGGGGCGGCCGCCTCCCTCAAGGTGGACAGTTCCGTAAAACCCGTAACGTGGCTCAGGCCCGGCGAGAGGGCGGCAAGAATGACGCTCAGAAAGTTCATAAAGAAGAGGCTTCCGAGGTACGCCGAGAGGAACGACCCCCTGAGCGGAGCGCAGTCGGACCTCTCGCCCTACCTCCACTTCGGGCAGGTCTCCGCCCAGAGGTGCGCCCTGGAGGTCATGGATAGCGGGGCCGCGAAGGAGCCGGTGGAGGAGTTCCTCGAGGAATTGATCGTGCGTAGGGAGTTATCGGACAACTTCTGCCTCCACTGCGAAGGTTACGACTCCATCGAGGCCGCCCCCGACTGGGCCCGGAAGACCCTGGAGAAGCACAGGGGCGATCGGAGGCGCTACGTCTATGGCCGCGGGGAGTTCGAAAGGGGGGAGACCCACGACCCGCTCTGGAACGCCTCCCAGGGCGAGATGGTAAAGAGGGGCAAGATGCACGGCTACCTCCGCATGTACTGGGCCAAGAAGATACTCGAGTGGAGCGCCACTCCCGAGGAGGCCTTCGGGACCGCCGTGTACCTCAACGACAAGTACCAGCTCGACGGCTGGGACCCAAACGGCTACGCCGGCATCGCCTGGAGCCTGGGGGGCGTCCACGACAGGGCCTGGAACGAGCGGCCCGTCTTCGGGAAGATACGTTACATGAGCTACGAGGGCCTGAGGAGAAAGTTCGACGTCCAGAAATACATCGACTGGGTGGACCCGCTGTGATATGTCGCGAAAGGAGAGAGAGCAAATGGCGAAGGAAAGGATAAGGGCGGAGCTCGAGCGGGCCCTGGCCCGGAAGAAGGAGCTGATAGATGAGCTGAGGGAGCTCGAGAAGACCTCCCCCACGAGCTTCAGCGCGATATGGAGAACCCGGGACCGGGTGGCCTACTGGGAGGGCCGGGCCGAGGGCCTCCAGTTCGCCCTCGACGAGCTCGGGGGCTGACCAGGGGGCGGTTCCCAGGAACATAACGGAGATCCTCAGGAGGCTGGGCGATCCCCAGGAGGCCTTCGCCTCCGCCCACATCGCGGGCACAAACGCAAAGGGCTCCACGGCCCACGCCCTGGTCTCCATCCTTAAGGCCTCCGGGGCCAGGGCCGGGCTCTTCACCTCGCCCCACCTGGTGAGCTTCACCGAAAGAATGGAGGTGGACGGCGCCGAGATACCGGAGGAGGACGTAATAAGGCTCGCCCGGAAGGTGCGGGAGGCGGCGGGGGAGATGAACCCCACGTTCTTCGAGGTGGTCACGGCGATGGGCTTTCTCTACTTCGCAGAAAAGGCCGTGGAGTGGGCCGTGGTCGAGACCGGCATGGGCGGGAGGCTCGATGCGACTAACTCCCTTTCCCCCCGGGTGACGATAATCACCCCCGTGGCCCTCGACCACGCCGAGTTCCTGGGAAGTACCCTCGAGGAGGTGGCCCGCGAGAAGGCGGGCATCATAAAGGAGAACGCCCCGGTGGTGGTCGCCCCGCAGGGGCCGGAGGCCATGAGGGTGATAAGGGCGAGGGCCGGGGAGATGAAGGCCCCCCTCCACGTGGCGGGCGAGGACTTCGCCTTCTCCATCACGAACCGGGGCGCCGAGGGGCTTACTTTCGACTACAGCTCCGGGAGCCTTGCGCTCAACGCCCTCAGGGTCCCCCTGGTGGGAGACTACCAGGCCCTGAACGCCTCGCTTGCCGTAAGGGCCTTCGAGCTCGTGGCCGGGGACGCAGGCGAAGGGGCCGTGAGGGAGGGGCTCCTGGGGATGAGGCCGCCGGGGAGGCTTGAGCTAATCCGCCATGAGCCGCCCGTCTACCTCGACGGGGCGCACAACCCCGCGGCCGCCGAGGCCCTGGCCAGGGCCCTGGAGGGCCTCGGCATGAGGCCAGTGATGGTGATAGGGGTCATGGGCGACAAGGACGTGGAGGGGATACTGGCCCCCCTCCTTCCTCTTGCCGAGGGCGCCATCTTCGCCTCCCCCGGCTACGGGCGCTCGGCGCCTGCCGAGAGGCGTTTAGGGAGCGCCCGGGCCCTGGGCTACGAAGGCGAGACGGCCCCCACGGTCAGGGAAGCCCTCGAGGCAGCCCTGGCCAGAGGGAAGCCGGTCCTGGTCACGGGCTCGTTCTTCACCATAGGCGAGGCGAAGGAGGCCCTTCTCGGGGCCGCCCCCTCCCGGATCGCCAGGCTGGGCGAGTGGCAAGCCGCGCCATGAGGCTAACGGCCATAGCGGTCCTCTTGACAGCCCTCCTTGCGCTTGCCGCCCCCTGCGCCGCCGAGGAGCCCTCCGCCGACGGCAGGACGGTGATAAGCGCGGACGTCCTCGAAAAGAGGGGCCGCATCATCCTCGGCTGGGGCTCCGTCACCGTGGAAAGCGACGGGACGACCCTGAAGGCCGGAAGCCTGAGCTACGACACGGCCACCGGCGAGGTCGTGGCCGCGGATGGCGTGAGCTTCGAGGACGAGGGGGCGAGGGTCACGGCCTCGAAGGCCCATATAAACCTCCGCACCGAGACGGGCGTGCTTGAGGAGGCGGAGATACTTTTCAAGAAAGAGGGCTACAGGGTGTCGGGCGAGAGGATAGAGAAGACGGGCCCCGGCCTCTACCGCCTGGACAGGGGCTCGCTCACCACGTGCCCCGGCCCGCTGCCCGACTGGTGCGTGAGGGCCCGCGACGTGGAGCTCGCGGCCGGCGACAAGGTAACGTCCAGGGACGCCACCTTCCGCGTCAGGGGCTTGCCCGTGCTCTACACGCCCTACTTCCGGGCCTCGCTGGACACGGAGCGCAAGACCGGGTTTCTGATGCCCACCCTGGGCTACAGCGACCGCAAGGGCTTCAACATGGGCCTGCCTTTCTTCTGGGCCATCTCTGAAAACAGGGACGCCACCTTCCTCGTGGACGCCTACACCCGCCGCGGCGTGGGCTTCGGGGCCGAGTACCGCTACGTCGAGTCCCCCGACATCTGGGGCAGCGCGAGCTTCTACCACATCCGCGACACAGAGCTCCACCGCAGCTTCGACAAGGTAACGGCAGAGCACACCCACCGGTGGAAGGCCCTCAGGGGGTTCCTCGACATAAACTACGTTACCGAGAAGGACTTCTACCGCGATTACGAGCCCGACAACGAGGACAGCTCCCGGCGGTTCCTGGAATCGCAGGCCGAGGCCTCGGTGAGGGCCGGGCACCTCAAGCTCTTCGCCGACGCCCGCTACCTCAGGGAGCTCGACGACAACGAGGACCAGGGGGCCGTGGCGCAGAAGCTCCCCGAGGGCGGGCTCTTCCTCTCGCCCCTGGGGCTCGGCCCTGCGGTGCTCACGGCCGAGTTCACGGCGGCCGACTTCGAGAGGGACGTGGGGGCCGACGGCCAAAGGTTCGACTGGAGGCTGGCCCTGGGCAACTCCATAGGCAGGGGGCCGACGTTTTCCCAGGAGCTCGCCCTGGGGCTCACCCACTACGAGCTTGACGGCCTGCCCCCGGGAGAAGAGGGCTCCTTCTCCCGAAGTTCCCTGGGCTACTCCGCCGCCGTAAGGACGAGCCTCGGCAGGAGGTTCGGCGAAGTGGAGCACATAGTTATGCCCGCGCTCTTCTACGCCTACCGCCAGATGGAAGACAGGGCGGTCCCCCTCCTGGACTTCAGGGAGCTCGCCACGGACGTCTCCGAGGCCGGGGTGGAGCTCTTCAACCGCCTCCGGGACTCGCGGGGCGAGTTCCTGACCCTGCGGGTGCGGCAGGCCTACGGCTTCCTGGCCGAGGACAACGACTTCAAGCCCCTGGAGCTGGACCTGAGATTCGACCGGGTCCTGTCGCTGGCCCTGAGCCTCGACTACGACTGGAACGCCCGCAGGGTCGAGGAGTCCGCCTCGGAGGCCTCGGTGTCTTTCGGGAGGGTGAGGATTGGGGCGGGCCACACTTACGAAAGGGGCGGCGTCACCATGTACCGGGCTAACGTCGCCCTCGAGGCCACGAGGTCCCTCACCCTCACCACGGCCGCCTGGTACAACCCCGAGGGAGGGGACCTCGAGCGCCTGAGGCTCGGGGCGGTCTACCGCACGTCCTGCTGGGGCCTGGCCGTGGAGTTCACCCGGAGGCCGGAGGAAAACATCGTCTTCTTGCGCCTCTCGCTCAAGGGCCTCGGCGACATCAGCCTATAGCCCCGATTGGAAAGGCCTCTTCCCTAAAGGTTACAATAGGCAGCATGAAGTGCAGGGAGTGCCAGGGCGAGCTCGGCCTCAGGATTCTTTGAAGCACGGTGTGCCTGAGCTGCATGGAGTGCGGCAGAACCTACAGCATCTTTGAATACGCCGAGGAGATCGACGAGGCCACCTGGGAGCGCATCTCCTCGCGCCCCTGCGACCGGGCCTGAGCCCGCCTTCTAAACTGAAAATACATGGACATCCCGCGGCCCGATAACATAGCGCCCCTTCTCGAGAGGCTCCGCTTCATCTTCGCCGGCATGGACGCGGCCTACGACGAAGCCGCCGCCCACTACGGCTTCAGCTGCTCGGGTTGCGAGGACAACTGCTGCACCCAGCGCTTCTTCCACTATACCCTGGCAGAATACTTCTACCTCATGGAGGGCGTGAGGGCCCTCGACGGGGAGAAGCGGGCCGAGGCCCTCCTCAGGGCCAGGGAGGTTACCGGCGCCTACGAGGGCGAGGTCGAAAGGGGCGAGCTCCTTCCCCTCATGTGCCCCCTCAACTTCGGGGGGCTCTGCTCGGTCTACGAGTTCCGCCCCATGATATGCCGCGCCCACGGGCTTCCCCACAGGTTCAGAAGGCCCGACGGCTCGTACCAGGAGGGGAGAGGCTGCCACAGGTTCGGCGAGGAAGAGGCGGCCGACGTGAGAATCGACCGGACGGGGTTTTACACGGAGCTCGCGGCCCTCGAAAGGGAGCTCCGCCAGGGGATCGGCGTCGCCGGAAAGTACAGGAGAACCACCGCCCAGATGCTTATGGACATGGCGGGAGACTTAGAATTCGATAACGACAAAAGATGAGATTGCTTCGCTTCGCTCGCAATGACATAATCTTTATCTCCGGACCGTCGTTACGAGGAGTCCGCTGGCCGACGAAGCAATCTCAGGCAAAAGGACCCGGACAATCGCAAGGATAATAGTAGACGGCTACAACGTCATCGGCATCCAGCACCGGAACATCGAGGCCGAGAGGGAGCGCCTCGTGGAGGCCCTGGCCGCCTACCGCAGGCGCACTGGGCACTCGATCACCGTGGTCTTCGACGCCTGGCGCGGGGGCTCGGAGAGGCCCACCAGGACATCCTCCGGCGGGGTCTCGGTGGTCTACTCCTCCCTGGGCGAGACGGCCGACACGAGGATAAGGAAGATAATCTCCCGCGACGACGTTCAGTGGATAGTCGTGAGCTCCGACCGCGAGGTCCAGGCCTACGCCTGGCGGGAGGGCTCAGTGCCCGTGGGCTCGGAGGACTTTCTGAGGAAGCTCGAGGGCGGCCCCCAGGCGGGGGAATTCGTGCCGCTTGAGGAGGACTACGGCCCGCCCCGGAGGAAGGGGAGCCCACGGAGGCTCTCGAAAAAGGAAAAGGCCGTGGACCGAGCGCTCAAGAAGCTCTGACCGCAACCCGCCGCCGCTTCAAACCGCCCCTTCATATTTTCTTCAATAAAATTGAGCTATTATATTGCAGGGCGGCCCTCCGGGGCTGTATACTTCTACTATCTATAGAAAGGAAGAACCGAGTGAGCCCAGGCAAGAAGGGCAGGATACTCATAGTCGAGGACGAAAAGAAGATAGCCGACGTATCCAGGGCCTACCTCGAGCGCGAGGGGTTCGAGGTGGCCCACGCCCCGGACGGCGAGTCGGCCATCAAGCTCCTCAAGGAGGGCTTCGACCTCATCATCCTGGACCTCATGCTACCGGACATCCCCGGCGAGGAGCTCTGCTCCATGGTCCGGAGAGACTCCGACGTGCCCATCATCATGGTGACGGCCAAGAGCGCCGAGGAGGAGAGGGTGAAGGGCCTGGGCCTGGGGGCCGACGACTACGTGGTGAAGCCCTTCAGCCCCAGGGAGCTCGTGGCCAGGGTCAACGCGCACCTGAGGAGAACGCGCAAGGCCCCCGAGGTCCTGAGCTTCAACGGCGGCGGCCTCACCATAAACGTCAAGAACCACGAGGTGAGGAAGAAGGGCGACCCCATTGTGCTCACCCCCACGGAGTTCAAGATACTCAACATGCTCGCCGAGCGGCCCGAGGCCGTCATGACCCGCCACCAGCTCGTCAACCTCGTCCTGGGCTACGACTTCGAGGGCTACGAGCGCACCATCGACGCCCACGTGAAGAACCTCAGGCAGAAGGTGGAGGAAAACCCCAAGGAGCCCGCGCTGATAAAGACCGTCTACGGCCTGGGCTACAAGTTCATCGGCACGAGGGATGAGGACTAAGCTCTTTATCGCCTTCTTCGTGGTCATTCTCATCGCCCTGGTCTCGAACCTCATCTTCGAGCGGCTCATCATCCGGGACTTCGAGCAGTTCGCCATGGGCACCAGGGAGGACGAGCTCTACCGCGTGCTCGCCTCCGTGGAGGGCGCCTACGGCGAGGACGAGGGCTGGGACCACCCCGCCCTGGGGCACGCCGTGCTCTGGGGGACGATGCTGGGGTTCGAGGTGGTGGTGAAGGACACCGAGGAAAAGCCGGTCATGACCACCGAGGACGCCCTGGAGGTCTCCTCGCCGTCGATGCAGAGGCGCATATACTCCCTCGTGAACCCCGAAGAGCCCACGGGGGAGTTCGAGGCCTACCCCCTCTTCGTCATGGGCAAGGAGATTGGCTCGCTCCACGTGCGGCCCATCGAGCGTGTGGGCCTGCTCCAGCAAAAAGAGGCCCTCTTCAAGAGGCGGGGGCAGAACTTCCTCCTCATATCCTTCGTCATAGCCGGGGGTGGAGCGCTCTTCCTTTCGATGGTCTTCAGCATGTTCCTCACGGTCCCACTTAAGCGCCTGAAGGGCGCCGCCGAGGCCGTGGCCGGCGGCGACCTGGACGTGAGGGTGAAGGTGAGCTCCCGCGACGAGATAGGCAGCCTCACGGAGACCTTCAACCACATGGTGGAGAGCCTGAAGCGCGAGGAGGACCTCCGGCGGCACCTCACGCAGAACATCGCCCACGAGCTGAGGACGCCGCTATCGGTGATGCGCTCGCACCTCGAGGCCCTGGCCGACGGCGTTATAGAGAACACCGACGAGGCCCTGGAGACCCTCTCGGCCGAGCTCAGGCGCCTCATAAACCTGGTGGAAGGCATAGAGGACGTCACCAAGGCCGAGGCGAGCTTCTTCAAGAAGCCCGAGTACGAGAAGGTGGGGCTCGGGGGCTTCGTCGAGGGCATCGCCCAGGGGATGAAGCCCCTGTTTCAGAAGAAGGGCCTGGAGCTCTCCGTCTCCGCCCGCGGCGAGGCCGAGGTGGTGACGGACCCCGAGAAGCTCGAGATAGCCCTCAGGAACATCCTCTCGAACGCCCTCTCCCACACGGCCGAGGGAGGGGCCAGCGTGGACTACGGGGTGGAGGGCGGGGCGTTCTTCGTGGCGGTCACGGACACCGGCCCCGGGGTCCCCGAGGAGGAGAGGGAGAAGATCTTCAAGCGCTTCTACAAGGGCGGGGGCTCCGAGGGAATCGGCCTGGGGCTCTCGATAGCGAAGGAAACGCTGGAGCTCATGGGCGGAAGGATTACCGTGGAGGGCGCCCCCGGCGGAGGAGCCACCTTCAGGATTACGCTGCCGGCAAAGGGGGAGTAGGGTTCTACTTTAACTTCTTCAGGCTGTAACGCGAGGGGTCGTTGCAGTTTTCACCTACAACTTGACACCCTTTATCAAAAAATCGTTTAGGATTTCCACAAAAAAATAGTGAGGCAGGGGTTTGTTTACAGCAGACTGAAAAGAACCCGGCTTACCAGAGAATCCCCACGCTGTTTCCAATGATGCGTACGAATCGACATGTCTATTTGGTTTTGTAATCCCTTAAATCTGCTGTTCCACCTTTACCGCTTCTCTTAATTATTTGCTTGACCTCAGGAGCATACCAGTAATGAATTGAGCCTAAGAACTTTTTTACATTTTTCGTTTCTATGTCAACGGAAATATTAAATGACCAAAAGGCGCCCGCAGGAACTGTAATTTGTTCGTATGTTTCCACTTTATATTGAGCAATCCTCCAGATATCTCTTTTCATCCCGCCAGGCCCGTCCTCTGCTTTAAACTCCACATCCCACGATTTTCCTACCGATAAAGGGAACTTCAAGGTAGGCCCTGGATACCCGGGCGGCACGCTTTCTTCAACAATGTCATTAAAGTCCTTAACTTGTTTTCCATTTCTGCTAAAGATATAATGGCCTTTTTCTTCTTTCAGAAATTCTATCTTTACCTCCTCGCTGCCTTTCAGGGTTTTGCTAATAAAAATCCAGTAGTCTCCTTCATTATAGGTCGGTCTTTCAGCTACTGGCTCACTCGCAGAACTATCGGCAAAGGACATTAACAGAACTAACAAGAACAAGATGTTTCTCACCCTCTTCGCTATTGTCATCATAATCATCCTTTAAAAGATTTATGAACTGAAGGCTAAATTCCCCAGGTATCTCTTCCTAGTACGACTCTTATCATAGGCCAAATCAGTCGTCAAGACTAATTCTTGATGTGCGCAATAAATTAAGTTTGAAAGACAATAACTGATAATTATGAGTAAAGCGCAGGGGCATGGCAGACGGGGAGAGCTCAGGTGGATTAGATCCCCCCTCAGGCGCCCCGGGGCGAAAGGGGCGTGCCCCCTATTCGACGGGCTCGTGCCTTCCCGGGGGGTGCTGCACGTGGTGCTTGCCCACGGGGTGCACGGTGGTGGCCTGGGGGCCCTTTTCGCCCCGCTCCTCGGTGAAGCGGACCTCGCTTCCCACCTCGAGCCTGTCGAAGCCGTCGTTTACGACGCTGTTCCGGTGGAAGTAGACCTCGTAGCCGTCGGGGGTGGTGATGAAGCCGTGGTCCTTTTCGGGGAAGAGCTGCGAGACCCTCCCGTGGGGCGGCGTCTCGTGGGCCTTCACCTCCCGGGACTGCTTCCGCGAGAACTCCTCGAGCTGCCGCCTGGCCGCATCGAAGGCCTCGCGGACGGCGAGGGTCACGTCATCGTAGGTCTTCCTCTCCCGCACGGTCTTGTTGCGGCCCACGACCTTCTTTTTCTGCGGAAGGAGCAGCTCCACGCTCACCGTGTGGGGCTCCCCACGGCGCTTGTGGGCCGCGGGGGCGTCCACCACCACGCGGCAGTTCATTATCTGGTCGTAGAGCTTCCCGAGCTTCTCGGCCTGGCGCTCTATCTCGGCCCTGAAGGCCTCCTCGCTGGGCTCCACGTTTCTGAGGCTTATCTCAAGCGGAATCGCCATCCCTTGGAAAATCCTACCAAGAGGGCGCGGGCCTGTCAATACGTCCCGGGAGGAAAAAGATGAGGGCGGCGGTTGAAAAAGCCCTTAATGGACGGCTTGCTTTCTGGTAAGATTGACTTCTGTAGTCAAGCGCCTGGAGCGCAAACCCGCAGGAAGGGGGAAAAGACATGGACCTCAGCGCTTTCGTGGCAACTGCCAGGGAGTGGGTATTAAGGACCGGCCCCTCGGTGATCCTCGTAGTAGTGCTCACGCTTGTCGCCCTGAAGCTGGCGGGGGTGCTCTCGAGGAGGGTCTTTACCGCCATAGCGGCCAGGGCGAAGGACGCCGAGGCCCAGAAGCGGGCCGACACCCTGGGCTCGGTGGTGAAGTACATCCTAGGCGTGGTCATCACGGCCGTGGCCTTCATGATGCTCCTCAAGGAGCTCGGCATAGACATCGCCCCCATACTTGCCGCCGCCGGCATAGTGGGCCTGGCCGTGGGCTTCGGCGCGCAGCACCTCGTCCAGGACGTCATAAGCGGGTTCTTCATACTCCTGGAGGACCAGATACGCGTGGGCGACGTGGTGGTTCTGGGCGACAAGGGAGGCATTGTGGAGAAGGTGAACCTCAGGATGACCATCCTTCGTGACCTGGCCGGCAACGTCCACTTCATCCGGAACGGCCAGATAGGGGTCGTTACCAACATGACCAAGGAATTCTCCCGCTACGTCTTCGAGGTGGGCGTGGCCTACCGCGAGGACGTGGACGAGGTAATAGGGGTAATAAAGGAGGTGGACGAGGGCATGCGCGGCGACCCCGAATACTCCGGCGTCATACTGGAGCCCATAGAGATACTGGGCCTGGACAAGTTCGCCGACTCCGCCGTGGTAATAAAGGCCCGCACGAAGACCAAGCCCATGGAGCAGTGGCGCGTGGGCAGGGAGTTCAACCGCAGGCTAAAGAAGGCCTTCGACGAGCGGAACATCGAGATACCCTTCCCCCACCACACCGTCTACATGGGCCAGGACAAGGCGGGCTCCTCTCCCCCGCTTAACGTGAGGATGAAGGGCGGGGAGTCCTGAGCTGGGGGCGCGCCTTTCTTCGCCTTAGAAGTCGAAGACCGCCGTGGCCGCCAGGATGGTGTCGGTGCTCCGGTTTCCCGGGGGCGGGTCGGTGTTGTTTCTGATGGTGTAGGAGACTTTCATCGAAAGGTGCTCCACCACGCGGACCTTCACGGCCGTGACCGATTCGCTCTGGGTGCCCTTCTGTCCCACCTCGGACCTCACGTCCTCGGTGAAGCTCGCGGGCGCGGATATCTTCCAGAGGAATTGCCCCGATAAGTAGAGTATCAGCTCGTTCTCCCTTTCCCCGGCGGTGCTTCGCGAGTGGCGGCCCCCGGGGCCGGCCTCGAGCTTCAGGGTGAGCTTCTCCGTGTCTACCACCCTGTGGCCGTAGCCCACGACTTCCCTTACGCGGTAGTCGTAGCCCTCGAAGCGGTCCTTCACGTAGCCGGCCCGGCCGAAGACGTAGCCCCGGGGGGTGATGTGGTAGTTGCTCTGGAGAGTGGCCACGTAGCGCTCGGCGGTGGTCCCGCCGGAGTCGGAGGAGAAGTAGTGCTCAAGCGAGAGGTCGTGGCTCCACCTCTCGCTCGCGTATCCGGCCTTTAGCTTGACGATAAAACTCTGGGTCTCGGTGTTGCCCGAGGTGTCCACGTAGCCAAGCTCGCCCTCGGCCTTCCAGCCCTTTTCCTCCTCCACGGCCAGGGCCGCCGAGGCGGGAATCAGGGCCGAAAGGAGGAAGAGGCAAACCGTTATGCGAGCTAATTTCCCCATGCCGTTCCCGCAAGATATCAGAAGGGGCAGGGCATGTCAAGGCGAAAGGGCTACTTAATCCCCTCCTCGCGGAGGAACCTCTCCATCCTCAGCTTAATCTCGTCGCGGGCGCGGCGGAACTCTTTGAGGACCTCCTCCTCGGTGCCCCGGGCGCCCACGGGGTCCTCCACGGGCCAGTGGAGCCTCCTCACCTCCGGCGGGGTGGCCGGGCAGGAGCTTTCGGCGTGGCCGCAGAGGGTTATGGCGTAGTCCATCCGCCTGAGGAGCCCCGGGTCTATGTCCTTTGAGGTCTGCCCGGAGATGTCTATGCCCGCCTCCCTCATCACCTGCACCGCCCTGAGGTGCACGCCAGCGGCGAAGAGGCCCGCGCTGTGGGCCTCCACCTTGCCCCCCGCCAGGTGCCTCAGGAGCCCCTCGGCCATCTGCGAGCGGCAGGAGTTGGCCGTGCAGAGGAACATCACTTTCTTCAAACCTCTCCCTCCCTCAGGCGTTTTCTAAGCGCCCTTACGAGCGTCTCCGCCGAGGGCACGCCGCGGAGCCTCCCGGACTCGTCGGCGAAGGTCCTTCAGCCAAAGCCCTCCATCTCAAGGGGCTGGATGTCCACGCCGTCTATGAGCACCGAGGGCGAGCCCCGGAGGCCCAGGCGGGCGGCCTCCCCGTCAGTAATCCGCAGGAAGAGGACCTCCGCCCCCGGGGCGGCCTCGGCCATGGCCCTCATCACGTTCTCCCTGAGCTCGGGCTCGGAGCCGCACCCCAGGGATATGAAGCACTCTATCTTCATGCCTTAAATTATAGCGCGTCCCGACGCCGCAATGGGTCTATCCGCCGCCCGTCTCGGAGGACTTCGCCCCCACGACCCTGCAGTAGCGGCTCGGGAAATACCTCCTCTGGAAATAGAGGGCCACGTTTACGAGGCCTATCAGGACCGGGACCTCCACGAGGGGGCCTATGACGGCTGCGAAGGCCTCGCCGGAGTTAAGCCCGAAGACGGAGACGGCCACGGCGATGGCGAGCTCGAAGTTGTTCGAGGCCGCGGTGAAGGAAAGGGTCGCGGTCTTTTCGTAGCCCGCGCCGAACCTCCTTCCGAGCCAAAACGAGACGAGGAACATTAGGACGAAATACACAAGCAGGGGAACGGCCACCCTCAGCACGTCAAGCGGAAGCTGGACGATATAGTCTCCCTTGAGGGCGAACATCACCACGATGGTGAAAAGGAGGGCTATCAATGTAATCGGGCTTATCTTGGGGACGAAAACCTTCTCGTACCACGCCCGGCCCTTGGCCCTGAGGAGGACGAAACGCGTAATCATCCCGGCCAGAAACGGAACGCCCAGGTAGACGAAGACGCTCTTTGCGATCTGCCCGATGGTCACGTCCACGGCCCTCCCCTCCATCCCCAACAGGGGGGGAAGCACGGTGATGAAGACGTAGGCGTAGAGGGAGAAGAAGAAGACCTGGAAGAGGGAGTTGAAGGCCACCAGGGCGGCGGCGTACTCCCTGTCGCCGCAGGCCAGGTCGTTCCAGACGATGACCATGGCTATGCAGCGGGCCAGCCCTATAAGGATCAGCCCCGTCATGTACTCGGGGTGTCCTCCGAGGAAAAGGACGGCCAGGGCGAACATCAGCACAGGACCGATGAGCCAGTTCTGCACGAGCGAGAGCGCGAGCACCCGCCTGTTCCTGAAGACCTCCCCCAGCTCCTCGTAGCGCACCTTGGCCAGGGGAGGGTACATCATGAGGATGAGGCCGATGGCGATGGGGACGTTGGTAGTGCCGACGCTCAGGCCCTCTATCATCTTTTCGACGTCGGGCACGAAGAACCCGAGCCCCACGCCGAAGGCCATGGCGGCAAATATCCAGAGCGTGAGGAACCTGTCTATCAGGGAAAGCCTTACTTTCCCCGCGTTACCCATGGTTCGACCTCCAGTGATAGACGAAGCGCGTCACCCCTGTCAGCAGGCCGCCTTGCACCCCGCGCCCCCCTGCGCCTTTCTGCGCATGAAGGCGTCGAGCCTCGCCCGGTCCACCTCCACGGCCTTCCCCCCTACCCGCTCAAGGGCCGAAAGGATGAGGAAGCGCCGGAACATGTCGGAGTCGTCCAGGCTGTAATGCGTCCAGCGCCCTTCCTTCCTGTCCCTGATGAGACCCGCCTCCTTGAGCGAGGCCAGGTGGAAGGAGGCCCTGGGCTGGCTGGTCTCAAGCGCGGCCACTATGTCGCAGACGCAGAGCTCCCCCCCTTCGAGGAGTTTTAAAATCCTCAGCCTCGTCCCGTCCGAGAGGGCCTTGAAGACTCCCAGGACTTCCTTCATCGCGCCTCCTCCCCTATGAGCTCCCTCACCTTCCCGGCGCTCGGAAGCGGCTTGCCCGAGTGCTTCACCCTGCCGTTTACCACGAGGCCGGGGGTGGACATCACGCCGAGCCTCATTATCTCGGCCAGGTCGGTGACCTTCTCGACCCTGGCCTCCAGGCCGAGCTCAGAGACGGCGGCCCTGGCCATCTCCTCCATCTTCTTGCAGTTGGGGCAGCCCGGCCCCAGCACCTTTATCTCCACTCTGCAACCTCCTAAAGTATGATGTTGAACAGATAGCCCACGGCCATTATCGTCACTGTCATGATGCCCACGAATACGGCAAGGAGCTTCACCTTCAGGACCTTCCTCAGTATTATCATCTCCGGAAGCGAAAGGGCCGTCACGGCCATCATGAACGCAAGCACGGTGCCCATCCCCAGGCCCTTTTCCATGAGGGCGTAGACAATGGGTATGGCCCCGGCGGCGTTTGCGTAGAGGGGCACGCCCATGAGCACCGCGGCGGGGACGGCCAGGGGGTTTCCGGGCCCGGCGACGCTGACGAGGAAGTCCTCGGGCACGTAGCCGTGGATGAAGCCGCCTATCCCTATGGCCACCAACACGAAGAGCCACACCTTCCCGAGTATCTCGCCGGTGCTTCCGCGCGCCAGGAGGAGCCTCTCGCGGAACGTGGGCCTGCGCTCCTCGGCGCCCCCCACCTTTATCTGATAGACGTATTCCTCGACCCACCGCTCGAGGCCGAGCTTCCCGATGACGATGCCGCCAGCCACGGCCACCGAAAGCCCCGCGGCCAGATATATGGCCGCCACCTTAAAGCCGAAAAGCCCGAAGAGCATCACCAGGGCCACCTCGTTTACCATGGGCGAGGATATGAGGAACGAAAATGTCACCCCCAGGGGCACCCCCGCCTCCACGAACCCTATGAAGAGGGGCACGGCCGAGCAGGAGCAAAACGGGGTGACCACCCCCAGGCCGGCGGCAAGCCCGTTTCCTATAAACAGTTTTTTATTGGACAGGAGCCGCCTCGTCCTCTCCGGAGGGAAGTAGCTCCGCACCACCGAAACCGCGAATATTATGAGGGCAAGGAGGAGGAATATCTTCAAGGTATCGTAGACGAAGAAGTGAACGGCCTCCGAAAGCCGCGAGCCGGGCGCAAGCCCCAGGAGGGAGTAGGTTATCCCGTCTGCGATCTGAGTCAGCATAGGACCTATCATATCAACATTTATTTATGAATGCAAGCCCGCCCCCCGGCAGGTGGGCCCCGGGCCTTCCGGCCGTTGACCCTCCTCGGCAATCCGCGGGCCTTGACTTTCCGTCATCAACATATTACAATTTATTAATATGAAAGACACGGCCAGGTTTCTAAAGCTCCTCTCGGACGAGAACAGGCTCAGGATACTCATGCTCCTGGGCAAGAGGGAGCTCTGCGTATGCCAGCTCATGGGAGTGCTGGGGGTGTCGCAGCCCCTGGTGTCGCGGAACCTGTCGCTCCTCAGTTCGGCCGGGCTCCTGAAGGAGCGCAAGGACGGGAAGCTCTCCTTCTACTCCATGCGCCGGGACCTGCCCCGCACGGCCGACAGGGTCCTCAGGGCCCTGAGGGACGACCTCCGGGAAGACCCCGTCTTCCTCGAAGACCTGAAGTCCCTGGGCGAGTGCTACGATTTCATGAAAAAGACCGGGAAGTGCGACATGAAGACCTTCCTCGAATACATGAAGAAGCACAAGAAGAAAAAGAAGGGATAAGGAGGTGCCATGAAAGAACAGCTTTATATATGCCGCAGGTGCAGGCACGAGTTCACGGCCGAGCTGAGGCCCGCTATATACGCCTGCCCCCGCTGCGGGAGCTCCGACACGATGAAGTACAACCCCGCCAGCCTGCTTTCGATGCTGTTTTCCGGCGGCGGCTGAAACCCCGCCGGAGGCTGCTAAAGGCCGGTCGGCCTTTTTGGTTCTCATAGCACAGGGCCCGCCCCCGCAGCGGGGCGGGCCCATCCCCCCAAGCCCCCCAGGCAATCTTAAACCTCCGGTTGCGGAAGGCCAAACAAGGGGCTCAAAAACCACAGGGATATCCATCAAGAAAGGGCTTTTAGCATCTATAAGTATTATTTATGGATTAACATTTTTTCCCTTGACAGGCCCTCCCGGTTGCTATATATTTTCCGCATAGACCTATTTATCCAGGCGGGCCTCGGGGGGAGGTCCGCGCAATTCTTTAAAAGGGGGGATGCCGCACTCGCCATCAGGGGTACCAGGAAGGGACTGAGAGGTCCGCGCAATTTTCTCGCACCTGCCTTTCGCGGACCCGCGCTGCTAACAGGCTTTATAACTTAGGAGGGCGTTATGGACCTTTCCCGCAGGGGATTCCTGAAACTGACCGTCGGAACGACGGTGGCGGGGTCCCTCTCCATCAGCATCATGCCCGCCAAGAGCTATGCCGCCACGCTGCCCATCCGCTACGCGAAGGAGACCACCACCATCTGCCCCTACTGCGCCGTGGGCTGCGGCATAATCGTCCACACCGTGGAAGGCAAGGTCATCAACACCGAGGGCGACCCGGACCATCCCATCAACGAGGGCACCCTTTGCTCGAAGGGCGCCTCGCTCTACCAGATGCTCAACAACCCCAAGAGGCTCACGGAGCCCCTCTACCGCGCCCCAGGGGCCTCGGAGTGGAAGCCCGTGGAATGGGGCTGGGCGCTGGACGAGATAGCCAAGAGGATAAAGGACGCAAGGGACAAGACCTTCGTCGAGACGAACGAGAAGGGCCAGGTGGTGAACCGCTGCAACGGCCTGGCCCACGTGGGGAGCGCCGCCCTGGACAACGAGGAGTGCTACATACTGCAGAAGTGGCTCCGCTCCATGGGCCTCGTCTACATTGAGCACCAGGCCCGAATATGACACTCCGCAACTGTAGCGGCTCTGGCAGAGTCGTTCGGTCGCGGGGCGATGACGAACCACTGGGATGACATCGGCAACTCCGACATCATCCTGGTGATGGGCAGCAACGCGGCGGAGAACCACCCCATCAGCTTCAAATGGGTCGAAAGGGCGAGGGCCAAGGGCGCAAAGCTCCTGAGCGTGGACCCCCGGTTCACGAGGACCTCGGCCAAGGCCGACATCTACGCGCCCCTCCGCTCGGGCTCCGACATCACGTTCCTGAACGGGATGATCAACTACATCTACGAAAACAAGCTCTACGACGAGTTCTACGTCAAGTACTACACCAACGGCCCCTTCCTCGTCAACAGGGACTTCCGGATGCCAGGAGACCTCGACGGCGTCTTCTCGGGCTACAACCCCCAGAAGAGGTCCTACGACAAGAGCGCCTGGGCCTTCCAGACCGACCCCGACGGCGTCATAAAGAAGGACCGGACCCTCCAGGACCCCTTCTGCGTCTTCCAGCTCCTTAAGAAGCACGTCTCGCGCTACACCATCGAGATGGTCTCGAAGGTGACGGGCACGCCCCAGGACAAGATCAAGGAGGTCTACGAGGCCTACGCCTCCACGGGCAAGGAGGGCAAGGAGGGCAAGGCCGGCACCATCATGTACGCCATGGGCTGGACCCAGCAC
>JARRNG010000023.1:0-16124 GCA_037385265.1 Nitrospirota bacterium | reverse complement strand
ATCGGGGAGGTGGTGGCCTCCGGCATGACCATGGTCCGGAGCGACGGCACCGAGAGGGAGTTCGGTCCCGAGGGCTACCAGCATTTCAAATAGAATGAAATAGATAGGCGATGGCGCTTTTTGAGAGGTTCAGAAACGTCCTGGCGCAGGTATTGCGCATCGAGGACACACCGCACAGGATTGCCCTGGCGTTTGCAACCGGGGTGTTCGTGGGGCTCTCTCCCTTAATCGGCCTCCACACCGTGCTGGCCCTTGTGTTGGCCTGGATATTCGGGCTTAACAAGATAGTCGTATTGAGCGGCGTGTTCGTAAACAACCCCTGGAGCATGATCCCGATTTACACGTTCAGCACCTGGGTGGGCGCGAGGCTGCTGGGAAGAGACATCCTCGTGGCCGACGTGGACTGGAGGGGGATAACTCTTGGGGCCATAGTCCGAAACCTCGAATACCTCCTGCTCCCCTTCGTCTTCGGCACGCTGCTGGTGGCTACCATTTGTTCCTTGCTCTGCTACATAGTGGTAAGGAAGACAGCCGAGAGCTCGCGGGGCGACATATAAATGATTTATAATATGAATTGAGCATGGAACTGAAGATGGCAGATGCGCATTTAAACCCCCTCAGGAGGAGGGCGCGGTTGCTTTCCTATGTTACCGTGGGCTACAACGTCCTCGAGGGGGTGGTCTCCATAGCGGCGGGCTGGCTTGCGGGCAGCATCGCCCTCGTCGGCTTCGGCCTGGACAGTTTCATGGAGAGCCTTTCGGGCGGGGTGATGATATGGAGGTTCACCCACGGCGGTGAGATGAGCGAGGAGGAGGAACTGAGACGTGAGCGGAAGGCGATAAAGCTCGTCGGCTATGCCTTTTTCGTCTTCGGCGCCTATGTGCTCTTCGAGACTCTTTCGAAGCTCCTGGGCCGCGAGAGGCCCGAGCCGAGCCTCTTCGGGATAATCATCGCCGTCGTCTCCCTTTTGGCCATGCCGCTTCTTTTCTACATGAAGTACCGCACGGGGAAGTCGATGGGAAGCAGGAGCCTCGTGGCCGACTCCAAACAGACCCTGGCCTGCATGTTTCTTTCCCTGGCCCTCCTTGTTGGGCTGGGGCTCAACTACCTCTGGGGCCTCTGGTGGGCGGACCCCGCGGTGGGCCTCCTGGTAGTCGTCTACCTCTTCAGGGAGGGGCGGGGCGCCCTAAAGGAAGAGAAGCTCTGCACCTGCTGTTCCTGCCCCACTGAGTAAGCGGTGTCTTTAAAAAGCCGGTCCTTTAGCGTACACTAGATGCAATTGCGTTTCAGGAGGCGCGGTGTCCGTGGGTTTCACATACTGGTGGCAGCACCTGCCCGAGAGGATAAACCCCTATCTGCTGGAGGTGGGCTCCTTCAGGATAAGCTACTACGGGCTCATGTACGTGGTGGCCTTCGCCGTCGTCTATCTCCTGAGCCTCCACAGGGTCAGGAAGAAGGAGACCAAGTACTCAGCCGAAGTCGTCGAGAATTATCTCGTCTGGGCCGCCCTGGGCCTGATAGCCGGGGCGAGGCTTGGCTACGTGGTCTTCTATAACTTCGGCTATTACTTACGCCGGCCCCTCGAGATATTCCTTCCCTTCAGCTTCGAAGGCGGGTTCCACTTCACCGGGATCTCGGGGATGTCCTACCACGGGGGAGCCATTGGAGTTGCGGTAGTCTCGGTGCTCTTCTGCCGGAAATACAGGGTGAGCTTCCTGGATTTCGGAGATTTCCTCATTCCCTCGATCCCCCTGGCGTACACTTTCGGGAGGATCGGCAACTTCATAAACGGGGAGCTCTTCGGCAGGCCGACGGACCTCCCCTGGGGGATGTATTTCCCCGACGACCCCCAAGGGGTACTCCGCCATCCATCGCAGCTCTACGAGGCTTTCTTCGAGGGGATAGTTCTCTTCGCGTTGCTCTGGACCCTTAGGAACAGGAGGCCTTTCAGGGGATTCCACCTCTCGCTGTATCTAATCGGATACGGCACGGTGAGGTTCTTGATAGAGTTCGTCCGCCAACCCGACGCTCAGCTGGGCACGGTGATGGGCCCCTTCACCATGGGACAGGTGTTGAGCACCTTGATGGTCGCCTTGGGGTGCGCCGTCTTTGCCCTGGGGAAGAGGTCGCCGCTTTAGCCCTCCTGCGCTTCTGGGATATAATAAACGGATGACCTCTTTTTGTCTCATAAGCCTGGGCTGTCCCAAGAACACTGCGGACTCTGAGGGCCTCGCGGAGGGCCTTGCGAAAAGAGGGGTGCTCATCACCGACGACGCCGAGGAGGCCGATATACTCGCCGTAAACACCTGCGGCTTCATAGAGGACGCCAAGCGGGAGAGCATCGACGAAATTCTCAGGCTAGCCGGGCTAAAGACTGACGGAAAGAGGCTGATAGTCCTGGGCTGCCTCTCGGAGCGCTACGGAGAGGAGCTCAAGCGCGAGATGCCTGAGATAGACGCCCTCTTCGGCGTCGGCGAGGAAGAAAAGGTCATCGACTACTGTGCCGGCGGCGCGGGCAAGGTGTCTCATGTGGTCCTCCCCAATGGGAATTTCGCGGCCTCCTGCTACAGGTACGTAAAGGTCTCCGAGGGCTGTGGACGCCGTTGCAGCTTCTGCGTCATTCCATCCATCAGGGGGCCTCACAAGAGCAGGGAGCCCCGGGAGATACTTCGCGACGCCGAGGCCGCGCTGAGGGCCGGCGCCAAGGAGCTTGTGCTCGTTGCGCAGGACATCACCGCCTACGGAAAGGACTGGAAAAGCGGCGGCCTTCCCGGGCTCTTGAGGGACCTGGCATCGATAGAGGGGGATTTCTGGATAAGGCTCCTTTATCTTCACCCGGCTGGCATAGACGACGCCCTCCTTGAGGCGATGGCCGAGGAGGACAAGGTGGTTAAATACGTCGATGTCCCCCTCCAGCATTCAGAGGACAGGGTGCTTAGCGCCATGCGGAGGGCCGGCGGGACGAGGAAGGAGTACCTGAGGCTCATGGTGCGGATAAGGAAGGCCCTTCCAGGCGTGGCGCTCCGGACGGCGTTCATCGTGGGGTTTCCCGGTGAAACGGAGAGAGACTTCCAGGGCCTCCTGGACTTTGTGGAGGAGGTCAGGTTCGACCGGCTGGGGGCCTTCGCGTACTCGCGCGAGGAGGGCACCGCCGCGGCCTCCATGAAGCCGCAGGTCCCCCGGGAGGTGAAGGAGAGGCGACTCGAGGAGCTTATGCGCGTGCAGGCCGAGATATCCCTGGAGAAGAACCGCGAGCTCGTGGGACGCCGGTTCCGGGCCCTCGTCGACGCCGCCGGGGCGGAGGAGGCCCTGGGCAGGATATACTCCCAGGCCCCGGAGATAGACGGCCACACGATAATCAAGGGCGCGGGAATAGAGGAGGGCGGGTTCCTGAACGTGGAGATAACCGAGGCGTACGACCACGACCTCGCGGGGAAGCCGTCTTGAGAAAGAGGGTCCCCTGGCTCCATATACTTCTTTTCGTCGTCACTTTCTTCACCACCCTCGCGGCGGGGGCCTTCCAGCAGAACATAGACCTCACGGCCGAGCCCGGACGCATATGGGAGGGGCTTCCGTTTTCTCTGACCCTCCTGGCCATCTTGCTAAGCCACGAGCTTTCTCATTACTTCACCTCGCGGGCCCATCACACCAGGGCCACTCTTCCCTACTTCATCCCGGCCCCCAATATCATAGGCACCTTCGGGGCCGTGATAAAGATGACCTCTCCCATCATAAGCAGAAGGGCCCTTGTTGACATAGGTGCCTCTGGTCCTGTCGTGGGGTTCGTGGTCTCGGTGGTGGCGAGCTCGGTGGGGCTTGCCCAATCCAAATTCGTCTTCGTCGGCGACGCCACGCCCCTCCTGGGCCTCGGGGAGCCGATGATATTTTCATTCCTCGCCCGGGTATTTGTCGGAGTGCCCCCCGAGGGCTACGACATACTGCTTCATCCGGTGGCCTTCGCCGGGTGGATTGGGCTTTTCGTCACCTTCCTGAACCTCATTCCCATAGGGCAGCTCGACGGGGGCCATGTGGCCTATGCCCTCCTGGGCCCGAGGCAGGAGCTCCTTTCGAAGGCGCTGGTGGTTCTTCTCGTCCTGGGGAGCGTTCTTTTCTGGTGGCCCTGGGCCGTGTGGGCTGTGCTCATGGTGTTCCTTGGGCTCAAGCACCCGCCCATCATGCGCTGGGAGACCCCCCTGGACCCCCGGCGTAAATTTGTGGGGATTCTGGCCTTCATCATCTTCATCCTGACGTTTATGCCCCGCCCCTTCGTATTTTAAGATGTCGAACAATAGTTAGCAGGGGGCCAGGATGCAACGAAGGGATAAAATCCCTTGTTCTTCAAGCTCTTAACATATCCCAACTGGAGGAGTCTTCTAATTTTGCCACCATATATGGTATTTTAATTTGCGGTTAGCCACAAAATGTAGAAAATCTCTTTTTCCTAGAAAATCTTTAATTTTTCTCTTGACTTATGGAGGCGCTGAGGGTAAATTATGTGGTAACTTGTGGTAGAAAGTGGGGAAACTGTGTCTGGTTTCACGGGAAAATATTACTACAACGTGGACCCCAAGGGCAGGCTCATGGTGCCCGCGCCTTTCAGGGAGCTGGTCACTTCCCGCTATTCCCCCAGGCTATACATCACAAACGCCCCCTCGGAGCAGTGCCTCCACATCTACCCGCAGGAGGAGTGGAACGCCCTTCAGGACAAGGTCAGGCAGCTCCCCCGCATGGACAAGAACGTCCGGGTCTTCATGCGCAGGGTCATAGCCTCCGCCGTAGAGGTCACCTTCGACAAGCAGGGAAGGCTTCTCATCCCAGCCGCCCACAGGCAGGATGCTGGCATAAACGGGGAGGTTGTCGTGGTGGGTCAGATAGAAAAGATAGAGGTCTGGGACAGGGGTCTATGGGACAAGGAAACCGACCTCTCGAAGATAGACCTTGAGGCTTACGAGGACGCGCTGAGCAACTTCGGACTCTAACCGATGGAAACGCCGCATCTCCCCGTGATGCTCAGGGAGGCGATAGGGTTCCTCGGGCTTAGCCCGGGTGGGACTTACATAGACGCTACGGTGGGACTTGGAGGACACGCTGAGGAAATCTTAAGACATATAGGACCACAGGGCAGGCTTCTCGGGATCGACAGGGACCCCGAGGCCCTGAAGAGGGCCAGAGAAAGGCTCAAGGACGAGAGGGCAATCCTGGTGAAGGCGAGGTTTTCGGAGATGAGAGAGGCGGCGAGGGAAAATGGGATAGAGAGAGCCGACGGAGTTCTCTTCGACTTCGGCGTGTCGATGCTCCAGCTTAGGGGAGAGGGGAGGGGCTTCAGCTTCCTCTCCGACGAGCCCCTGGACATGCGCATGGACCCCACCGAGCCCCTCACGGCCGAAAACGTGGTCAACGAGTATCCTGAAAAGGAACTTGAGAAGATCATAAGCGGCTTCGGCGAGGAAAGGCGCGCCAGGCGGGTGGCCAGGGCCATCGCGGCGCAAAGGCGCAAGGGCAGGATAAGGACCTGCAGCGAGCTGGCGGGAATCGTGGCGCGGGCCCTCGGCGGAAGGCGCGGCAGGACCCACCCGGCGACTAGGACTTTCCAGGCCTTTCGCATCGCCGTAAACGACGAGATGGGGGAGATAAGGCGGGGCCTCGAGGCCTCGCTCGGGATGGTCCGCCCTGGGGGCAGGCTGGTGGCGATATCCTACCACTCCCTGGAAGACAGGATAGTCAAGCAGTTCATGAAGGAATCGAAGGACGGGGGCCGTCTTAACATTCTCACCAAGAAGCCCCTACGGCCGTCGTCCGAGGAAGTCACTGCCAACCCCTCGGCAAGGAGCGCCAGGCTGAGGGCGGGGGAGGTGGTATGAACGTTTTCAGAAGGCCCAAGAGCATCTTTTCGCGCCTTGCGGTGCCCGTCCTTGTAGTATTTCTTTTCGCGGGCATCTTCGGGATGGTCTGGCTGAGGTCTAGGATCACTTCCATGGAATACCGCATGGGGACTCTCGAAAGGGAAAAGGTCGAGGCCCTCAAGCAAGAAAAGGCCCTGTACGCCGAGATGTCTTCGCTGCTTTCCATCGAGCAGGTGGCGAAAAACGGGATGAAATTGGAGTTTCCCGACCGGCAGAGGGTCATTTACGTGAAGAGGGACAAGGGAGGTGTTCCGTATACGGCTTCGCTGAAAACGGATTAATTTAATAAAGGATTACACATGAACTTTAGAGCGGTAATCCTCGGCACTGCTGTACTATTCGGCTTCCTAGCCGTCGTCCTTCGATTGGGGGACCTGATGCTCTTTAACCATGAGAGCCTGGCCAGAAGGGCGATGCACCAGCACCAGGGGGAAAAGGACATGCTGGCGAAACGGGGGGGCATATTCGACAGGCGCGGCAGGCCGCTGGCAGTGAATCTCGACGTAGAGAGCGTTTACTTGAATCCCCGCGAGGTCGATTCTCCCCGCGAGGCGGCTAAGGCCCTAGCTCGCCTCACGGGGGACACTTACGACTCCGCCCTCGTGAAAGTCTCCTCGAAGAGGCACTTCGTGTGGGCCAAGAGGAAGCTCGACCCCGAGGCGGTGGATGAGATCAGAGAGAGGAAGATCAGGGGACTGGGATTCCTTGACGAAGTGAAGAGGTACTACCCGAAGGACACCCTGGCTGCGCATTTGATAGGATTCGTCGGCATAGACAACCAGCCCCTCGAGGGCCTCGAGCTCTGGTACGACGGCTCGCTCAAGGGGCGTCCCGGCAAGCTGCAAGTCAAGAGGGACGCCGCCGGGCGAACTCTCTCGGACGGCGAGGAGTTCCAGGCCTGGGGCAACAGCCTGAGGCTGACCCTCGATGAGGGCCTTCAGTACATTGTGGAGAACGCCCTCGACAAGACCATGGAGAAGTGGGGCGCCGTTTCGGTCTCAGCCATAATGATGAACCCGTATACCGGCGAGATTCTGGCCATGGCCAACAGGCCCACTTACGACCTTAACGCCCCGGCCGACTACAAGGCCTCGGCGAGGCGCAACAGGGCCCTCACGGACACCTACGAGCCGGGCTCCACGTTCAAGGTGGTGACGGCCGCGGCCGCCCTGGAAGAGGGAGTGGCAACACCGGGCACAATGTTCGACTGTAGCGAGGGCAAGATAGACGTTGCGGGTCTGGTAGTGCGCGACGTCCACAGCGACCACAGGCCCCTGGCCTTCAGGGAGATAATCCAGAGGTCCTCAAACGTAGGGACGGTAATGGTGGCCCAGGAGCTTGGAACGAAGCGCTTCTACGAATACGCCACGAGATTCGGCTTTGGCAGGAAGGTCGGCATCGACCTCCCCGGCGAGGCCGCGGGCAACCTGGAACCGCCCGAGAAGTGGTGGGGAACGTCGCTTGCCGCGATGGCCATTGGATACGAGGTGTCGGTGACGCCCCTTCAGTTGCTCAGGGCGTACTCGGCCATAGCAAACGGGGGATACCTGGTGAAGCCCCACATGGTGAGCGAGATAATCTCGCCGGAGGGCACGGTCCTCTACAGGGAGAGCCACGACAAAAGGGAGAGAATAATATCCGAGAAGACAGCCGCTACCCTCCGGGAGATTCTGGTCAGCGTCACCCACGAGGGGGGCACGGCCCTCAACGCGTCGGTGGACGGGAACCGTGTGGCCGGCAAGACCGGCACCACCAGGCTCATCGACCCGGAAACCGGCAGGTATTCCACCAGGAAGTACGTTGGGTCCTTCGTGGGCTTCGTGCCTGCGGACATGCCGAGGATCGCCATCATAGTGGTCGTCCGCGAGCCCCATGGACAGTATTACGGGGGGCTCGTGGCGGCGCCGGCTTTCAAGGAGATAGCCGACAAGTCCCTGGCTTACTTGAACATACCCAGGGATGATACCTTCAAAGACAACATGCTGCTGGTAAGGACCGGCGGGTTCGAATGAAATGACATTGAAGACCCTTGTCGAAGGCATAAGGAAGAGAGACTCGGGGAAAAACCTCGATGTCGAGATATCGGGCATATCGACCGACTCGCGGCGCGTGAGGCCGGGGGAGCTCTTCGTCGCCCTCAGGGGCGGGCACGTGGATGGGCGAAGGTTCATTGACGAGGCCGTCTCGCGCGGGGCGGCGGCCGTGCTCTCGGAGGGCGACGGGCGGCCCGGCCCCGAGGGGGTGCCCTCGGTGCTCGTGGAGGACGCAAGGGACGCTCTCGCCGGGATAGCGGCCAGGTTCTACGGAAATCCCTCGGAGAACCTCGCCCTCACGGGCATAACGGGCACCAACGGGAAGACCTCCACGGCCTACATCCTGCGCTCCATGCTCGAGGCAGCCGGATTCAGGTCCGGACTAATAGGCACGATAAGGTACGCAATAGGCGGAAGGACGAAGGCCGCCGATTTCACGACACCGGAGCCGCAGGACTTCCAGGGCCTCCTCAGGGAGATGCTGGAGGCGGGGCTAAGCCACGTCGTGGCCGAGGTCTCCTCGCACGCCCTGGCACTCCGCAGGGTTGACTATACGAGGTTTTTGGTGGCGGTCTTTACCAATCTGACGAGGGACCACCTCGATTTCCACCGTGACATGGAGGACTACTTCGAGGCCAAAAAGAGGCTATTCACGGAGCTTCTCGCCGCCGACGGCACGGCGGTTCTGAATCTCGACGACCCCTATGGCAAGAGGTTGAAATCAGCCATTAACCTCAGGACTCTAACCTACGGCTTCGAAGGAGGCGCGGACCTCCTCGGCGAAAACCTCCGCGTGGGCCCGGAAGGCATAAGATTCGACATCTCTTACCGCGGCGAAAGGCGGCCCGTGGAATCGGGACTCCTGGGCGCGCCCAATGCGCAGAACATCCTTGCCGCCGCCGGGGCCGCCCTTGCCCTCGGGGTTTCCTGGGAGGCGATAGCCGCCGGCGTAAGAAACCTGAGGAGCGTCCAGGGCAGGTTCGACAGGGTGAACCTGGGCCAGGATTTTCTCCTCATAGTCGACTACGCCCACACGGACGACGCCCTGAAGAGGCTCCTGCGGTCGGCCCGCGAGATAACCCGAGGAAGGGTGATAACAGTATTCGGCTGCGGCGGGGATAGAGACAGGGGCAAGAGGCCCCTCATGGGCGCCGCCGCCACGGAGCTCAGCGACCTGGTGTTCGTAACCTCCGACAATCCCCGGGGCGAAGACCCAATGGCGATAATCAGGGACATAGAGGCCGGCATCGAGCGCCGCAACTACCGGGTGGTCCCGGACAGGGCTGAGGCCATCGCCGAGGCCGTGAAGGCCGCCGGGGAGTCGGACACCGTGCTCATAGCCGGAAAGGGCCACGAGGACTATCAGCTGATACGCGGCGAGAGGCTTCATTTCAGCGACCGGGAGGCCGCCGAGGCCGCCGTAAGAATGAAGATGGGAGAATAGGAGGCCGGTGTGTGGACATTGAGCATCGATGACATCCTGGAGGCAACCGGCGGGAAGCTCCTCTTCGGAAACTCAAACGGCATAAGGGGCATCTCCATCGACTCGCGGACCATAAAGGAAGGGGAGCTTTTCGTGGCGCTCAAGGGAGCCCGCTTCGACGGGCATGACTTTCTGGGCGAGGCGCTCAACCGGGGAGGCGGCGCAATAGTGAGCGTCCCGCCCGCGGCACCGCCCAGGGGCAAGGCCATAATCCACGTGGGCAGCACGCTAAAGGCCCTTCAGGACATAGCCAATTACCTCAGGAGGAAACGCGGCATCCCCGTCGTGGGGGTAACCGGCTCAAACGGAAAGAGCACCACCAAGGAGATGACCGCCTCGGTCCTCGCCACGAAATACACGGTGCTCAAGAACACCGGGAACCTGAACAACCAGGTGGGCCTGCCCCTGAGCCTCCTTCAGCTCACAGAGGCTCACGGCGTGGCAGTGCTCGAGATGGGCGCCAGCGCCCCCGGCGACATCAGGGAACTGTGCGAGATAGCGCTGCCCGACTACGGAGTGCTGACGAACATAGCGCCGGCGCACCTGGAGGGCTTCGGGAGCCTCGAGGCCGTGAGGGCGGCGAAACTGGAGATGCTCGATTTTGTCTCCGCCCTCGCGGTGAATGCCGACGACGCCTTCCTCATGGAGGGAGCGGGGTCCTTCAAGGGCAGGCTCATAAGGTTCGGCACGGACGAATCGAACGACGTCTATGCGGCGGACGTCGAGCTCGGCGAGCGCGACTCGGCCTTCACGCTCCACATGGATGGGTCCGCCTCGAGGGTGAAACTCGGGGTCGCGGGAAAGATAAACATCATGAACGCCCTTGGCGCGGCGGCCGTGGGCCTGGCCTTCGGACTCGACATCGGGAGCATCAGCTCGGGCCTCGCGGGGTTCCAGGGAATCCCCATGAGGTTCGAGATAAAGGACTACCGCGGCGCCATGGTGATAAGCGACGTATATAACGCCAACCCGGCTTCGATGGAGGAGGCCCTGAAGGAGCTCGTGAGGCTCAGGAAGCGGAGGGCCGTGGCGGTGCTCGGCGACATGCTGGAGCTGGGCACCTACGCCGAGACGGCCCACAGGAAGCTCGGGGCATGGATGGCTGGCTTCCCGGTCGACCTCTTCATAGGCGTGGGCCCTCTCATGAAGGTAGCGGCCGAGGAGTTTTCCTCGAGGAGCAAGTCATCGGTAGTCGCGGAGGACGCCGAGGAGGCGAAGAGCATCCTCAAGGAGCGATACATGGAGGGCGACACGATTCTGATCAAGGGCTCGAGGGGCATGCACATGGAAATCGTCCTGAACGATAACGGGGGCAACGGCCGCTGATGCTCTACGAACTGTTATACAGTCTTCACGATTTCTGGTCGCCTTTCAACGTCTTCCGCTACATCACGTTCCGAAGCGCCTTGGCCATACTTACGGCGGCCGCCATGTGTTTCGTTTTCGTTCCGCTGCTTATTAGGCGGCTGAAGGCTGCCAACATAACCCAGCAGATAAGGGAGCTCGGGCCCGAGAGGCACATGGTTAAGGCTGGCACTCCCACCATGGGCGGCCTCGTCATCGTGATGTCCATCGTCGTGTCGGTCCTCCTCTGGGGCGACCTCACAAACAGATACGTTCAGGCTGCGATGGTTGCGCTCGTCGGGTTTGGTGGCATAGGTTTCATGGACGACTACCTGAAGATCCGGGGCAAAAACTCAAAAGGGCTGAAGGCCCGGCACAAATTCGGGCTTCAGATGCTCCTGGCCTTGTCCATCGGGCTGGTGGTGTACCTCGAGCCCGGCGACCCTTACGCCAGCGTCCTCAGCGTCCCGTTTTTCAAGAAATGGCTCATCGATATGGGCGTATTCTATATCCCCTTTTCGATAATCGTGATAGTGGGCTCCTCAAACGCGGTGAACCTCACCGACGGCATAGACGGCCTGGCGATAGGGCTCGTTGCCATAGCCACGCTCGCAAACGGGGTGCTCGTGTACATCGCCGGCCACAGGGGCCTGGCCGATTATCTCCAGGTGCTGTATCTCACTCAGAGCGGCGAGCTTGCGATATTCTGCGGGGCCATGTTCGGGGCCGCCCTGGGATTCCTGTGGTTCAACGCCTACCCGGCCGAGATATTCATGGGCGACGTGGGCTCGCTGAGTCTCGGCGGGGCCCTGGGCACTCTGGCGGTGATATCGAAGCAGGAGATAGTGCTTGCCGTCGTCGGCGGCATATTCGTCGTCGAGGCCGTGTCGGTGATGCTCCAGGTGGTATCGTTCAGGTTCACGGGAAAGAGAATATTCAAGATGGCTCCCATACACCACCACTTCGAACTGAAGGGTTGGCCGGAGCCGAGGATAATCGTGAGGTTCTGGATTGTGGGCATCATGCTCGCCCTCCTGAGCCTGGCGACTTTCAAGGTGAGGTAAATTGGGCAAGGCACTGGTAGTCGGACTGGCAAGAAGCGGCGTGGGGGCCGCAAACCTCCTGAGGGCCATGGGCAGGGATGTCACGGTCACCGACCTGAGGACCGAGGCGGAGCTCACCCCGCAGACGGCGAAGCTCGTCCCCGGCGTCGTGCGCGCCCTGGGCGGGCACCCGGGGGGGATATTCGCCGATGCCGACCTCATTGTGGTGAGCCCCGGGGTGCCGCTTGACATCGAGCCCCTGAGGCACGCCAGGCAGGCAGGGAAGAAGATTATCGGAGAGCTGGAGTTGGCCTGCGGGCTGCTCGAGGGCATACCAGTCTACGCGGTGACGGGGACCAACGGGAAGTCCACGACGGTGACCCTCTTGGATTTGATGCTCAGCAAGGCCGGGAAGAGGACTCTCCTTGCCGGGAACATAGGAAACGCCCTCTCCGAGGAAATTCTAAATCGTGTAAACGGGACAATGAGGGTCAAGGGCGTGGACTGCGCCGTGATAGAGGTGTCGAGCTTTCAGCTTGAGGCCATCGAGCGGTTCAGGCCCTCCGGGGCGGCGATTCTCAACATAACCCCCGATCACATGGACAGGTACGCTTCCATGGACGAGTATCGGGCCGCGAAGGCCGCCATAGCGGCGAACCAGACGGAGGAGGATTTCCTCGTCCTGAACGCCGAAGACCCCGAATGCGCGAAGGTCCACGAGGCCGTAAAAAAATCCGGTAAGCCGGCCTCGTGGACCTTCAGCAGCAGAAGGAGGGTGAAAGGCGTCTACCTGGAGGGAAGAGACGTCCTCTACGACCTTGGGCCCGCTGGAAAAGGCACACTCATCGCCGCAGGCGACATAAGGATTAAAGGGATCCCTAACCTGGAGAATGCCATGGCCGCCTCGGCCATGGCTCTCCTTGCATCCTGCCCGCCCGAGGCGGTCAGGGAGGCCCTGAGGGAATTCCCCGGCCTCGAGCACAGGATGGAGTTCGTAAGGGAACTCGACGGGGTCGCCTACATAAACGACTCCAAGGGCACGAACGTGGGGGCCGTGGCGAGGTCCCTCGAGGGCTTCACTTCTCCCGTGGTGCTGATAGCCGGGGGAAGGGACAAGGGAGGGGACTTCACGCAGCTAGAACGTCAGGTGAAGGAGAAGGTAAAGGCGCTCGTTCTCATAGGCGAGGCAGCGGAGAAGATAGGGCGAGCCCTTTGCGGGCTCACCAGGTGCTGGAACGAGGACAGCCTCGCCTCCGCGGTGCGGCGGGCCAGGGAGGTCGCCTCGCCGGGAGATACGGTCCTCCTTTCGCCGGGCTGCGCGAGCTTCGACATGTTCGAGGATTTCGAGGACCGGGGGCGAAAGTTCAAGGAACTGGTGGGAAGGCTATGAACTTCGAGAGTAAATGCGACAGGTGGCTTCTGGCGGTTACGCTTGTGCTGCTGGGCATAGGGGTGTTGATGGTGTACAGCTCCACGTCGGTGGTGGCCCCCTCGCCCGATAAGGAGAGCGTGTCGGAGTACTACTACCTGAAAAAGCATCTCTTCACCCTGTTGTTGGGCTTCGCGGTCATGTTCGCCGCCTCCAGGGTCAGGCCCGAGACGCTAAGAAAGCTCGCCATCCCCATCCTCGCAGGCTCGTTAGTCCTTCTCCTCCTGGTGTTCGTGCCGGGCCTCGGCGTTAAGGCCGGGGGGGCCAGGAGGTGGATAAGGCTCTGGCCCTCGACCTTCCAGCCCTCCGAGCTCGTTAAGCTCGCCATGGTCATATTCCTGGCCTGGTACGTGTCGAGAGAGGGGTTCAAGAGGAACCGCTTTGCCCATTTCGCGGTTCCTGTGGCAATTATGGGCGTGTTCCAGGTGGTATTCCTCAAGCAGCCGGACTTCGGCGCCGCCATGAGCCTCGGCGTCCTAACCATCGGGATGCTTTTCCTGGCCGGGGTGCCCCTCCGGTACCTGGCCTCTCTTTTCGCGCTCTGCCTGCCCGTGCTAGCGAAACTCCTCATGGAGCCCTACAGGTTCAAGCGCATCATGGCGTTCCTCGACCCCTGGGAACACGCCCGGGACAGCGGTTTTCAACTGGTACAGTCCTTCATCGCCCTGGGAAGCGGCGGCCTCACCGGCCTGGGGCTGGGGCAGAGCAGCCAGAAGCTCTCCTTCCTGCCGGAAGTGCACACGGATTTCATTGTCTCCCTCATCGGGGAAGAGCTGGGATTCATAGGGGCCACGATGGTCGTGGGGCTCTTCGCCTTCGCGTTCATTAGGGGAATGATAATAGCCAACAGGGCGGGCGAGGGTTTCCGCTATCACCTATGCGTGGGGCTTTCGCTGCTGATAGCGTTTCAGGCGCTAGTGAACTTCATGGTCGTCGTGGGGCTTCTGCCCACGAAGGGGCTCCCCCTTCCGTTTCTGAGCTACGGGGGCTCGGCCCTCCTCGTCAACATGGCGGCCGTGGGGATTCTTTTGAACGTTTCGAGGTTGGACCCGGGCGAGGTCGAATCCCGGCGCCCCCAGGACGCGGCGCTCGAAGAACTCACGAGAAGGAAGAGGGCCAGGAGGTCGGTCTACGGAGCCATAAGGTGAGAGTCGTGATAGCCGGCGGCGGCACAGGAGGACATCTTTTCCCGGGCATCGCCGTGGCCGACGAGCTCATGGCCAGGGACAGGAAATCGACGGTCATGTTCATAGGGATGGAAAGAGGGATCGAATCGAGAGTGATACCCAAGGAGGGATACCAGATAAAGTACATAAAGGCCGAGGCCTTCTTGGGGAGGTCGGCGCTCGGAAAGGCGAAGTCTCTTCTGAGGCTGACCTTCGCGGTCTTCGCCGCGAGGTCCCTTATAAGGGACGCGGAGCCGGACGTGGTTATCGGCACGGGGGGCTACGTTTCTATGGCGCCGGTGCTGGCGGCGAGGCTCCTTTCCAGGCCCATACTCATACTCGAGCAGAACCTCGTGCCGGGACTGGCAAGCAAAGTGCTTTCCAGGGTGGCCGATGCCGTAGCGGTCACCTACCACGAGAGCATGAGCTTCTTCCCCCGCGAAAAGACCTACCTCACCGGAAACCCAGTGAGGCCGGGAATCATGCAAGGCGAGAGAGAAGCGGCCCTCGAGCTCTTCCAGCTTGAAGCAGACAGGACCACGGTGCTCGTCATAGGCGGAAGTGCCGGCGCGGCCTCGATTAACAACGCCGTTCGGGGCGCGCTCAACAACATGCTCGACGTCAAGGAGGATGTCCAGTTCCTGCACCAGACGGGCGAGCGGGACTTCGAGAGCGTGAGGCGGGCCTACCGCAAGCTCGGGTTCAGGGCCATGGTGGCGCCCTTCGTCTACGAGATGGCCGAGGCCTACGCCGCCGCGGACCTGGTCGTGTCGAGGGCGGGCGCGACGACCCTAGCGGAGCTCACCGCGCTGGGAAAGCCGGCCATAGTCATTCCCTACCCCCACGCGGCGGGGCACCAGGAGTTCAACGCAAGAAAACTGGCGGAGGCCGGGGCGGCCAAAATGATTACCGAAAGGGAGCTCACCGGAGAACTCCTGGCCGCGACCCTCAGGGAACTCTGCTCCTCGGAAGAGACCAGGGCCGAGATGGCCAGGCAGTCGCAGGCCCTCGGGAGGCCCGATGCCACGAAGAAGGTGGCGGACATCGCGGAGAGCCTCGCGAGGTCGAGGGAGAAAAATGTTTGAGAGGTACAAGGTCATACATCTCGTCGGAATCGGGGGAATCGGCATGAGCGGCATAGCCGAGGTCCTCTACAACCTGGGCTACGACGTCAGGGGCTCGGACATAAGCGAGTCCGACACCGTCGAGAGGCTCCGCGTCCTGGGGGTCGAAATCTTCAAGGGTCACAGGCCCGAAAACGTCGACGGTGCCCACGTGGTAGTTATCTCCTCGGCCATAGGCAGGGACAACCCCGAGGTCCTGGAGGCCGAAAGGCGCGGCGTACCCGTGATTTCGAGGGCGGAGATGCTGGCGGAGCTCGGGAGGCTGAAGTACTCGGTGCTCGTGGCGGGCTCCCACGGCAAGACGACCACCACCTCGCTAATATCTACGATACTGGCCCACGGGGGGCTCGATCCCACGGTCGTCATCGGAGGAAAGCTCAAGGCCCTGGGCACCAACGCCCGGCTCGGAAGGGGCGATTTCATGGTGGCCGAAGCGGACGAGTCCGACGGCTCGTTCCTGAAGCTCATCCCCACGGTGGGCGTGGTGACGAACATAGACATGGAGCACATGGACTACTTCACCACCATGAAGGCCCTCAAGGAGGCCTTCGTCTCCTTCATGAACAGGGTGCCCTTCTACGGCGTCACCGTGGCTTGCA
>JARRNG010000022.1:0-16667 GCA_037385265.1 Nitrospirota bacterium | reverse complement strand
ATGCGTCGTGGGCCTTGACGTCTCGAAGCACCCCCCCTGGTCTATGGATACGTCGACGACCACCGAGCCCCTTCTCATCTCCCTGACCATGTCCTCGGTCACGAGCTTGGGGGCGTTCTCTCCTTTAACGAGCACCGCGCCCACGACGACGTCGGCCCTCAGGACCGCATCAACGATATTCTGCCGGGTGGCGGCCAGGGTCTTGATGTGGCCCTGGTAGAGCTCGTCCAGGTGCCTGAGCTTTTCTACGCCCTTGTTTATGACCGTCACGTTTACGCCGAGGGCGTGGGCCACCCTTGCGGCGTTTGAGCCTACGACACCCGCGCCTAAAATCACAGCATCGGCGGGAGAGACGCCGGTGGCTCCCATGGGAAGGATTCCCGAACCTCCCTGGGTCTTCTGCAGGAAGTACCCCGCCATTATCGGACTCATCCTTCCGGCTATCTCGCTCATGGGGGCCAGGAGGGGCAGTACGCCCCCTTCCTCCAGGGTCTCGTAGCCCAGGGCGGTGATTCCCTTCCCCAGAAGCATCTCAGCAAGCTCCCTGTTGGGGGCGAGATGGAGGAAGGTAAAAAGCAGGTGCCTGCTCTCGAACAGGTCGAATTCCTCGGGCAAAGGCTCCTTAACCTTGACTATCAGCTCGGCCTCGGCAAAGAGGGTCTTCCTGCCGGCAATCCGGGCGCCGGCCCCCTCGTATTCGGCATCGGCGAAGCCGCTTCCCGAGCCCGCGGATTTCTCGACGATCACAACATGGCCTTCGCCGACGAGCTCGCGGGCGCCCGCGGGGGTGAGGGCGACCCTGTACTCCCGCGTCTTAATCTCCCTGGGGATGCCCACCACCATAATGGCTTATCTTAACCGAACATTTGATGCCTTGGCAATGTATGGAGGGCAATTTGTGACGCGGGGTTTAAGACTTCGTCAATTTTGGCTTTTCCACATTAACTATGTTATATTTTTTTATGAGCGGAACCCACTCGGCGCAGGGCGTTCCCGGAGAGCCCAGGTATCTCAGGGAAGCGAGGTTTCTCCTCGAGGTGATGTTCGCCTATTTCAAGGAGCATCCCGAAGAGGGCCGCGTCGACAAGGAAGACTCTGTGAGGCTTATAAAGGCGAAGCATGAGGCCTTCAGGGACGGCTATATGGGCTTCGACCAGATGCTCCTGGACATAGTGAGAGAGCTCGACGAGACCACCCGGGACCTCGAGGCAAGGGGAGTGCCCGGGCGCGGGGGCGAGTATCCGGGATTTTTCGAGCAGTTCAGAATCGTCGTGCGGAGCTTTGAGCGCTACGACCACGCCAGGAACCTCATCGGCATGATGGCTTTCACCGAGAACATGGAGCTCACGGAGCCCATGCTCAGAAGTTTCCTCAAGATAAAGCAGGAGTTCGACAGGCTCGAGCCGGAACTCTTCAACGAGCTGTTCGTCAACGACCTGATAGCCAGCGAGAACGTCGCCTATTACGGAAAGAAGAAGCTCAGGGCCCTTGCCGAGGGGCTCGAGGAAGCCTTCGACAGGCACTCCATCGAGAGCCTCTTGAGCCGCGTTAAGGCCGTGGCGGAAGAAGAGCGCCTCTACCGGAACTCCTACCGTCTCCTGAAGAAGATCCTGCGAAAGAAGTTCAGCTCTTACCTCGACATACTCACCGACGTGGAGGACCTCAAACCCTACATTGCCAGGGTCCTGGGGGCTAACGGCATCGAGGGGATACCGGACAGCCTGATCGAAAAAATGCTTCTCGACCTCAGGAAGGAGTTCTTCTACGTGCACAACATACTTCCCGTTATAAAGGGCGGACTGGGCCTAGTCCTGAGGGAGGACTTCATGAGGAACAGCGGCCTGGACAGGGCCTACATCGAGGAAGTGGAAAACGAGTACCTCACCGACGAGGAAAAGGCCGAGATGTTCGGAGCTGGGGGCTCCGGCGAGGACGATCTCTTCGTCATCTGATACACGCCGCCCCTGCGGGCATCGCCTGCGGGCCTTCCATCAATCCGCCGGGAATTCCAATGTGGAGTCGTGCCGGAGGGGGTGGAGGCGGCGAGCGGATTCGAACCGCTGCATAAGGGTTTTGCAGACCCCTCCCTTAGCCACTTGGGTACGCCGCCTAAAGTAAAAACCCGGGATATAAGCACACCCTCCCGGGATTTAAGTTCATGGAGCGGGTAACGGGATTCGAACCCGTGACCCCAACCTTGGCAAGGTTGTGCTCTACCACTGAGCTACACCCGCAATCCGGATAATGTTATTATAGCTGATTCAAACTGCGTAAGCCAGTAATTTGCCAGTACTTTACAGGTACTTTGCCGGTACTTTGTTTGTATAATAAATAGTAATTTATTCGCCGGGGGTTTGTCAACAAAGATGGTAAGGCCTAGCCTGGAGAGGTTCAAGGAGCTCTGCACCGCGGGAAACCTGATTCCCGTCTACAGGGAGACGCTTGCGGACCTGGATACGCCCGTCTCGGCGTTCATGAAGCTCGGGGAGAGCCCGGCATTTCTATTTGAGAGCGTGGAGGGCGGCGAGATGTGGGCGAGGTACTCTTTTCTCGGCCTGAGGCCCTCGGAGACGATAAGGGGCTGGGGGAGGCGAATCGAGGTTACCGGCGACGGGGGCGTGGAATCCTTCGAGGCCGACGACCCAATCGAGTTCCTCAGGAATAAGATGTCAGCCTTCAGGGCCGTGGAGGTGGAGGGACTGCCGAGGTTCTTCGGCGGCCTCGTCGGCTACCTGGGCTATGACATCGTGAGGTTCATCGAGGACCTGCCCGAGAAGGACTGGGAGCAGCGCCTCGACATGCCCGACATCTACCTGATGCTGACCGACACTATGCTGGTCTTCGACAACCTCAGGCAGAAGATAAAGGTGGTCTCCAATGTCCACCTCCGGGAGGGCGACGACCCCGAGCGGGCCTACCGCGAGGCCGCGGAAAAGATAGACGCCATAATCGAGAGTCTCCGGCGGCCCGTGGCCGCGTCGAAGGACGCCCCTGGCGAGGTGGAGGACGGCGAGTTCGTGTCTTCCTTCGGGCAGAGGGAGAAGTTCGAGGCCGCCGTGGAGAAGTGCAAGGACTACGTCAAGGCGGGCGACGTCATCCAGGTGGTTCTTTCCCAGAGGTTCCAGAGGCCCTCGGCCCTCGACCCCTTCAGCATGTACAGGGCCCTCAGGGTAATAAACCCCTCGCCCTACATGTACTATATCGATACCGGGGAGGCCCAGCTTGTGGGCTCGTCGCCTGAGATACTGGTGAGGCTCGAGGGGAGCGAGATAACGCTCCGACCCATAGCCGGCACGAGGAAGAGGGGCACAGCGGAGGCCGAGGACCTGGCCCTCGAGGAAGAGCTCAGGAACGACCCCAAGGAGGTGGCCGAGCACATCATGCTCGTGGACCTGGGGAGAAACGACGTGGGCAGGGTGGCCAGGGTTGGCTCTGTGAAGGTATCGGAGCTCATGACCGTGGAGCGGTACAGCCACGTGATGCACATGGTGTCAAACATTAAGGGGGAGCTCATCGACGGCCTGGACACCTTCGACGTCCTCAGGGCCAGCTTCCCCGCGGGCACCGTCGCCGGGGCGCCGAAGGTGAGGGCCATGGAGATAATAGACGAGCTCGAACCCGTCAGGCGCGGCCCCTATGCCGGAGCCGTGGGATACTTCAGCTACTCGGGCAACATGGACATGTGCATAACCATAAGGACGCTCGTCATAAAGGATGGCGTCGTTTACATGCAGGCCGGCGCCGGCATAGTGGCCGACTCGGTGCCCGAGAAGGAATACGAGGAGACGGTCAACAAGGCCAAGGGGATGATGAAGGCCGTCGACATGGCCGGAGAGATAGCATGATATTGATGATAGACAACTACGACTCTTTCACCTATAACCTGGTGCAGTACCTCGGCGAGCTGGGCGAGGACATCAAGGTGTTCAGAAACGACAAGATTACCATCCCCGAGATCGAGTCCCTCGCCCCCGAGCGCATCGTCATATCGCCCGGTCCCTGCACACCGAAGGAGGCGGGCATATCCGTGGAGGTGGTGAGGCACTTCGCGGGAAAGCTCCCCATCCTCGGCGTTTGCCTGGGCCATCAGTCCATCGGGGCTGCCTTCGGCGCGGAAATTGTCGTTGCCCCGGAACTCATGCACGGGAAGACCTCCCTCATACACCACGACGGCAGGACCATCTTCGAGGGCGTCGCGAACCCCTTCGAGGCCACAAGGTACCACTCGCTGATAATAAAGAGAGACACTCTTTCGGACGACTTCGAGATAAGCGCCTGGACCGAAAGCGGCGAGATAATGGGTGTCAGGCACAAGGAATTCATCCTGGAGGGAGTTCAGTTCCATCCGGAGTCCATACTGACCCGCGAGGGAAAGGACATCTTGAGAAATTTCGTGAACCTTGGGAGGCGGCATTGATTAAAGAAGCGATCAATATGCTGATAGGGGGGATGGACCTCTCGGAGGACGAGATGAAGGCCTGCATGGCCGAGCTCATGGAGGGCAGCGCCACGGACGCCCAGATAGGCGCTTTACTGACGGCCCTCAGGCTCAAGGGCGAGACCGTGGAGGAGATAACGGGGGCGGCCCGGATAATGAGGGAAAAGGCCGCCACGATTAAGGCCCCCGATGGCACTCTCGACACCTGCGGCACCGGAGGCGACATGGCCGGCACTCTGAACGTCTCCACGGCGGCGGCGCTGGTGGCGGCGGCTGTGGGGGTGCCAGTGGCAAAGCACGGGAACCGCTCGGTGTCGAGCCAGTCCGGAAGCGCCGACGTCCTGGAAGCCCTGGGCTTCAAGATAGACCTCAAGCCGGAGCAGGTCGAGAAGTGCCTGGCGGAGACCGGCTTCGGTTTCCTCTTCGCGCCCATATTTCATCCGGCGATGAAGTTCGCCATTGGGCCCAGGCGGGAGATAGGCGTAAGGACGATCTTCAACATACTGGGCCCGATTACAAACCCGGCGGGGGCCAAGCGGCAGCTCCTCGGGGTCTTCGCCGACCACCTCACCGATACGCTCGCCCAGGTGCTTGCGAACCTCGGCGCCGAGGACGTCATGGTGGTCCATGGCGAGGACGGACTCGACGAGATAACGATAACCGACGGGACGAAGGTGTCCAGATACACAGATGGCAGGCTCGAAAACTCGATACTCTATCCTTTGGACTTCGGGCTCGAGACGGCCGGCATCGAGGACATAGCCGGGGCTGACAGGGAGACGAACGCCGCGATAATTACCTCGATATTCGACGGCGAGAGAGGACCGAAACGCGACATAGTGCTCATGAATGCCGCCGCCGCCCTTGTCGTCGCCGGGAAGACCGGCGACCTGAGGGAGGCGCTGTCCATGGCCGCCGAGGCGGTGGACTCGGGCAGGGCCAAGGCGAAACTCGCGGAGATCAGAAAATTCACGCAGAGCGTCTGACAGGGTTTGGGGCTAACCGCCGGCCGGCCCCTGCGTATCGCATCCCCTCGCTTCAGCTTCGGGGTTCCACTATGCCCGAACGCCGTGCGCTTCCTTTTTCCGATTGACGGCCCCCGCCCGGGTGGTGCCTGAGGCCGAATTCCCGGGGTGGAGCCAGTCCCTCCGATGATGATTCAATGCCTTTTGGGCGGCCTTGCCGAACGATGCCCATATGATGCAAAATATCATGTTATAAATAAATTAAGGAGAGATGCGCTTGAAACTAAAAGCGGGCGTGATAGGGGTCGGCCACCTCGGCCAGCACCACGCCAGGATATATAGCGAGATCGAAACCGCCGAACTGACGGCCGTGGCGGATTCCGATAGGGGAAGGGCCGAGGAGATAGCCGCGAGGTACGGCGCCAGGGCCTTCACGGACTACCGCGATATGCTCGGAGAGGTCCGGGCGGTCAGCGTTGCTACGCCCACATCCGGTCACTTCGGCATAGCCATGGAGTGCCTGAGGGCGGGCATCGACGTTCTCGTGGAAAAGCCCATTACCGTAAGCGTAGCCGAGGCCGACGCATTGATAGAGGAGGCCGAGCGACTCGGCAGGATTCTTCAGGTCGGCCACCTGGAGCGGTTCAACCCGGCGGTGATGGAGCTCGAGGGCCTCATCGACCAGCCCGAGTTCCTGGAATCCGAGAGGGTCTCGCCTTTCTCGGGCAGGTCTACGGACGTCGACGTGACCCTGGACCTGATGATACACGACATAGACATAATAACGAGCCTCATGTCGCCGTCTCCCATAAAGGACATCAGGGTCATGGGGGCCCGGGTCCTTACGGACAAGATAGACCTGGCCAAGGCCTGGCTGGAGTTCGAAAACGGCGTGGATGCCCTGATCACGGCAAGCAGGATAGCCAGCGATACCAGGAGGCTCCTGACGCTGTACCAGAGGGAATCCTTCGTGGTCCTCGATTACAGGCACAAGAAGATATCGAAGCACGTCAGGACGCCCGGCGGAATGTCGGCGGTGCCGGTGGAGGTCCAGGACAGGGAGCCTCTAAAAGAGGAGATAGCCGATTTCCTTGACTGCGTCTCCGGCAGAAAGAGGCCGAGGGTATCTGGCGTCGAAGGCAGGGAGGCCCTGAGGGTGGCGATGCAGATATCTGACATGATAAGAGAGGCGGGCTTGAAAAGATGATCCAGATGGTAGACCTGAGAAGACAGCTCGAGGAGATAGAGGAGGAAATAGTCGCGGCGGTGAAGGAGGTCCTCGAGAGCGCGCAGTACATTCTCGGCCCCAAGGTCGGGGAGTTCGAGCGGAAAGTGGCCGAATACTGCGGTTCCGCCGAGGCCGTGGGCGTGGCGTCAGGCACCGATGCCCTTCACCTGTCGATGGGAGCCTTGGGAATAGGCAAGGGCGATGAGGTGATAACGACGCCCTTCACGTTCTTTTCCACGGTAGAGGCGATACTTTATCTGGGGGCCACTCCGGTCTTCGTGGACATAGACCCCGAAACCTTCAACATCGACGCCTCGATGGTCGAGGAGAAGATCACTTCGAAGACGAAGGCGATACTGCCCGTCCATCTCTTCGGACATCCCGCCGACATGGAAGCCATAGGCGCAATCGCCGAGAAGCACGGTCTCGCGGTGGTCGAGGACTGCGCCCAGGCTTTTGGGGCCTCGATAGGTGGTGAGAAGGTGGGCTCCTTCGGCGACGCCGGCTGTTTCAGCTTCTACCCGAGCAAGAACCTCGGCGCCTGCGGCGACGGGGGCCTGGTGACGGCAAGCGATCCATCTCTGGCGGACTCGGTGAGGATGCTCAGAAATCACGGCTCCAAGGGCTCATACGTGCACGAGAGGGTCGGCTACAATAGCAGGCTTGACGAGCTCCAGGCGGCGATACTTCTCGTTAAGCTCAAGCGCATAGACTCCTACAACGGACTTCGCCACAAGAACGCGAAGCATTATGACTCCCTGTTGTCGGGCAGGATGGCGTGTCCCGTGGAAAAGGAGGGCTTCACGCACGTTTATCACCAATATACGGTCAGGAGCGCCGCGAGAGACGAGATCAGGAATCGTTTGACAGACGCGGGGGTAGCCTCGAACGTCTATTATACCGTGCCCCTTCACCTCCAGAGGGCTTTGAAATTTCTCGGGCACAAGAGGGGAGACTTCGAAAACGCCGAGAGGGCGGCCCAGGAGGTCCTCTCCCTGCCGATGTATCCCGAGCTCGAGGAGGCAGAGATAGCCCAGGTGGCAGAGATTGTCCTAAGTGTCTAGGACTGTTATGATAGTTACCGGCGAGAGCTCCGGCGAACTCTACGGGGCGCTTCTTGCCGACGAGCTCAGCGCCCTGTGGCCGGACATAAGGCTCATAGGGGTAGGCGGCGAACGGATGAAGAAGGCAGGCGTGGAACTATTTTCCGGCATCGCGAGTTCCTTCGGCATAACCGAGGCCATACCCACCTACCGCTCCGTCAGGGACGCCTACCGCAAGACCGTCAATGCCCTGAAGGCTGAAAGGCCCGACGTGGTGGTGCTGATTGACTACCCTGACTTCAACTTCCGCGTGGGCCGCGAGGCCAGGCGCCTGGGCTCAAGGGTCCTCTATTACGTGAGCCCCCAGGTGTGGGCGTGGAGGTCGGGGAGGGTAAAGACCATCCAGAAGGTGGCAGAGAGGATAGCGGTGCTCCTTCCCTTCGAGGAGAAGATCTACCGGGAGGCGGGAATTCCCTGCGAGTTCGTGGGCCATCCCGTGCTCGACGAGATAGGCCTGCTTCCGCGCGATAAGGGAGAGCTCAGAGAAAGGCTCGGCCTCGACGCTGAGCGCCCCTGCGTCGCGCTCCTTCCTGGAAGCAGAAACCACGAGCTTAAGAAGCTCTTGCCGGTCATGCTCGGGGTAGTGAGGAGGGCGCGAGCGGAGTTGCCGGAATATGGGTTCGTAATGCCCCTTGCGCCCAACCTGGACTTATCCCGCTTCGAGGGCCAACTCAACGCCCTGGCCTCGGAGGGCGTGAAAGTCCTTAGGGAAGGCTCTGTTCAGGCGCTGGCCGCCTCTGACGCCGCCGTGGTGGCCTCGGGGACCGCGGCCCTGCAGGCCGCTTTCGTGGGCACGCCCCTTGTGGTAATCTACAAGATATTCCCCCTTACCTACCTGATAGGGAGGGCTTTTGTCCTGAAGGTTAAATACGTCTCCCTCGTCAACATTCTCATGGACAGGCCGTTGGTGAAGGAACTGCTTCAGCGTAGGGCCAGCCCCGGCCTGGTGATGGAGGAGCTCAAGAGGATGCTCCGTGACGAAGGATACAGGCAGCGCATGCTTGCGGACTTTGCCGCTCTCAGAAGCCTGTTCGAGGGCAAAAGGCCCTCGGCAAGGGTGGCCGAGATCGTAGGAGAGATGGCGGGCTGGAGGGCATGAGAAGAATATTCGAGATAGTGATGCCGCACTGGAAGGGCCTCGCCGCCGCCGCTCTTTGCAGTCTGGTTGTTTCGGGGATGAACGGTTCGATTGCCTATCTGGTGCAGCCCGTTGTGGACGACATGCTCGTCAAAGGGCGCAAGATCGCTATTTTGGCCCTGGCGATATTCCTCGTGTTCTTGTTTAGGGGCCTTTTCAGGTATTTGCAGAATTTCCTCATGAAGTCCGTGGGAGCCAAGATCGTCAGGGAACTCAGGAACCGCCTTTACGGCCACAAGGTCTACCTGCCCATGGAGAGTTTCGGCGCCTCCTCCACGGGAGCCATGATGTCAAGGGTCATTAACGACGTCGGCGTCATGCAGTCCTTCCTTGCCCTCCAGGTCAAGGAGCTCTTCGTATCGACGGGAACAATAGTCGTATTGACGGGCGTGGCCATGTACCGGAGGTGGGACATCACCCTTATTTCGCTCGTGGTCCTTCCTTTCGCCTTCTTTGCCGTGGGCAGGATTGGGAAGCGGCTCAAGGTGGTATCCAGGAGGGCTCAGCAGAAGATATCGGAGATAATGGAAGGGCTTTCGGAGGGACTTTCGGGGATAAAGATCATCAAGGCCTTCTCTAACGAGGACCCGGAGGTCCAGAGGGTGAAGGACCTCAACCGGGAATACTATCGGGAGATATTGAGGACCACGCGTCTGGAGGAAGCGGCGGGGGCCATAATGGACGTGGTCGCCGGGGTGGGAATCGCGTTCATCGTATATTACGGCGCTTCGCTGGTTGCTACTGGCGAGATAACCACCGGCGAGCTGTTTTCGTTCCTCACGGCCATCATGCTCATCTACACGCCCGCGAAGAGGCTGGCCCAGGTTCATAACAGCTTCCAGATGGCCAAGGCGGTGCTCGCGAGGATAGACGAAGTGCTCGAAATGCCCAAGGAGCCGCAGGGCGCAGTGGAGCTCGGCAGGTTTCACGGTGAAATCGAATACAGAAACGTCTCATTCAAGTACCCCGGCAGGGTGGAGGACGCCCTTAACGACATCAGCCTGGTCGTCAGGAAAGGCGAGATGGTGGCCATCGTGGGGCGCAGCGGCTCGGGGAAGACAACGATGGTGGAGCTCCTTGCCAGGTACTACATGGCCGACAGGGGGGCAATATACATAGACGGTGTGGACATCAACGCGGTCTCGCTGCCCTCGTTGAGGCCGCAGATAGGCGTCGTGAGCCAGGACGTGATACTCTTTAACGATACCATAAAGGGTAACATCGCCTACGGCAAACCGGAGGCGACTCACGCCGAAATCGTCGAGGCCGCCAAGGCTGCTCACGCCGACGAGTTCATAGAGGCACTTCCCCAGGGGTACGATACCCCAATAGGACAGAGGGGCATACTCCTTTCGGGCGGCCAGAGGCAGAGGATATCCATTGCCAGGGCCATAATAAAGGACCCGCCGATATTGATACTCGACGAGGCCACCTCGGCCCTGGACACCCAGTCCGAGATGATAGTGCAGAAGGCCCTCGACGAGCTCATGGAGAAGGGCGCGCGGCAGAGGACAACCTTCGTCATTGCCCACAGGCTTTCCACGATAAAGAGGGCGGACAGGATAGTGATACTCGACTCGGGCAGAATAGTGGAAATGGGAAGCCACGAGGAGCTCCTCTCCCGGGACGGCATCTACAAGAGGCTCCATGCCCTCCAGCACGGCGGCCTCGAATGCCTTGACGTCGATGCGACTGCTCTATAGCCTCGTATACTCCATCGCCCTGGCCTGCGTCTTCCCCTTCGAATACAGCAAGAGGCCCCGGAGCGCCCGCAAGAGGTGGCTCAGGGAAAAGCTCGGACGGGTCCGGCCTGTTTCGGATGCCGGCCCCTTGGTCTGGGTGCACGCGGTCTCCGTGGGGGAGGTGCTGGCGGCGGAGGCGTTCATAAAGGCCCTTAAGAAGAAGCATCCCGCCCTCGAAGTGGCGGTCTCGACGATCACCGACACCGGGCAGGAGGTGGCCAGGTCGAGGCTGGGAGGACTCTCGGGAGTCTTCTACATGCCCTTCGACATGGGCTTCACAATGGAGAGGGCCATTGCGGCCCTGATGCCGTCAGTATTCATCATCATGGAGACCGAGTTATGGCCCAACGCCATCTGGAAGATGAAGGGCTCGGGGGTGCCGGTGGTGATGCTGAACGGGCGCATCTCGGGGTCGTCGTTCAAGGGATACAGGAAGGTGCGCCCTTTCATGAGGAAAGTGCTCGAGCAGGTGGACGCCTTCTGCATGCAGGACGAGGAGTACGCAAGGAGGATGGTCGAGATGGGCGCGCCTCCGGAGAAGGTCAGGGTGACGGGAAACTTCAAGTTCGACATAAGCCTCCCCGGCGAGAAGCCCCAGTGGGGAGCCCTCCTTCGAGGCCCGGTGGTCGTGGCGGGGAGCACCCACAGGGGCGAGGAGGCCATGATAATTTCCGCCTATGAGAGCCTGAAGGCCGAGTTCGAAGACCTCAACCTCATAATCGCCCCCAGGCATCCCGAGAGATTCGACGAGGTCGAGGGGCTTTTAAGGGAAGGGCGAGTTCCGTATGTTAGAAGATCAAACCTCGGGGACTCTCCCATCTCGGGGAAGGCGGTGCTCCTGGACACGATGGGGGAGCTTTCGGCCGTGTATTCCCTCGGCGACGTGGCCGTCATGGGAGGCAGCTTTATAGAGCACGGGGGACAGAACCCCCTCGAGCCCGCCTACTGGGGGAAGCCCGTGGTCTGTGGTCCCCACATGGAGAACTTCCCCTTCGTCCGGGAGTTCTACGAGGCCGTCGCCGCCGTGGAGGCATCGGAGGGAAACCTCCCTGCGGTACTCAGGGATCTTCTTTCGTCGCCTGAGAGGCGAGGGGCGATAGGGGCCGCCGCGGCCGACCTCCTTCGGAAGAACTCCGGGGCGGTGAAGAGGGCGATAGAGGTTGTTGAGGGGTTTCTGAGGTTCTGATGGGGCCTTTCGAGCTCATATACTACGCGGGCCACAGGCTGAAGACGTCCTATGACCTCGCGAGGCAGAGGCGGCTTCCGGCAAGGGTCATAAGCGTGGGCAACATAACCACGGGTGGCACGGGGAAGACCCCTGCGACGGTGGCCCTGGCCCTTGCGGCCAGAGGCAGGGGCCTAAAGCCCTGCGTGCTCACGAGGGGCTACGGGGGAAGCCTCAGGGGTCCGGTGGTCGTGACCGCAGACATGAAGGCCCGGGAGGCGGGGGACGAGCCGGTCCTCATGGCCCGGAAGCTCGGGGACATACCCGTTGTAAAATGCGCGGACCGGCACAGGGGAGGGTCCTTCGCCCTGGAGAGGCTCGACCCCAAGCCGGACATCTTCATCCTTGACGACGGCTTCCAGCACCGAAGGCTCCACAGGGACAAGGACATCCTCCTCATAAGCTCCCGGTCGCCCTTCGACAACGAAAAGCTCCTTCCCCTGGGCCTTCTGAGAGAGCCGCTGGGCGCAATTGGCAGGGCCGACATCATAGTGATGACGAAGAAGCCTGACACCAGGCAGAAGGCCCTGGTGGAGAGGCTGCGGCGGTACAACTCCACGGCCCCCATATTCAGCTCCGGCTACAGGCTTTCCGCCGTGGTGGACGCCTCGGGCGAGAGGCGCGCGGCGGACTGGCTCGGGGGCAAGGACGTCTATGCGTTCTGCGGCATCGGAGAGCCGGGCTCCTTCAGGGACACTCTCGTCGGCTCCGGCGCTAACCTGAGGGGCTTTAAGGCCTTCAAGGACCACCATTCATACACCGAGTCGGACCTCCTGAGGGTTAGAAAGGACGCCCACATCAGCGGCGCTCCCTGGATTATAACTACTGAAAAGGATATAATTAGGCTTCGGGGCATCGACATCCCGGAAAACCTCCTGGCCTTGGAAATAGAGTTCGTCGCCCAGGAGGGATTCTACGATGAGGTATTTTAATAAATAATATAGTTATGCCATAAATGTTAAAGTAAATTATTAATATGGTCAGGCGTCGACCGGAGGTTTGAATGATCAGGTACCTGAACGTCAAGAGCCGGAGCAGGAACGAGTTAATAGACATCACCAAGAGGGTCGAGGAACTTCTGGCTGAGTCGGGAATGAAAAACGGTGTGTGCTACATCTACGTTCCCCACACCACCGCGGGGATTACGATAAACGAGGGCGCGGACCCCTCGGTCCAGAAGGATATCCTCAACACCCTCTCGAAGCTCGTGCCCCACGAGGGCGGCTACAGGCACATGGAGGGCAACGCCGACGCCCACATAAAGTCCACCCTGGTGGGGGCCGCGGAGCACGTGCTGATAGACGAGGGCCAACTTGTCCTTGGCACGTGGCAGGCCATATTCTTCTGCGAATTCGACGGGCCGAGGCACCGCAGGGTGGCCCTGAGGTTCATCTCCGGCGAGCGCAATGGCTAAACGCAGGGCTGCCAGAAAGAGCAAGCATTACGACGTTATAGTCGTGGGGTCCGGTCCTGCGGGAATCTTCGCCGCCATGGAGCTCCTGAGGGGAAAGCCTTCTCTCAAGGTGCTGATAGTGGAGAAGGGCAGCGACATCGACAAGCGCCGCTGCCCGATGCACGTCAGGGAAATATCCTGCATGGCCTGCCCGGAGTGCGGCATCCTGAGCGGATGGGGCGGGGCCGGCGCCTTCAGCGACGGAAAGCTGAACCTCTCGCCCGACGTGGGCGGCCACATGCTCAGGTATCTTGACCGCAAGCGCCTCGTAGAGCTCATAGACTACGTGGACAGGATATACATCCGCCACGGCGCCCCCAAGAAGCTCTACGGCCAGGACACGAAAAAGATAGAGGAGATAGAAAGCCTGGCATCGAAGAACGACCTTCAGTTCATCCCCTCACGGGTGAGGCACATCGGCACGGACCGCTGCCTCAAGGTCCTGAAGAACATGAAGACCACCCTGAAGGGTAAGGCCGAGGTCATCTTCAACTCCGGCGTCGACGAGATAGTGGCAGAGGGTAAGAGGGCGCGGGGCGTGATGCTAAGGGACGGCACGGAGTACTCGGCCGACTTCGTGGTGCTGGCCCCAGGGCGCGAGGGCTCGAAGTGGCTGGAGTCCCAGACGAAGCGGTTGGGGCTGGATGTGCTCAAGAACCCCGTGGACATCGGCGTGAGGGTGGAGGTGCCGGCCTCGGTGCTCGAACACCTTACATCAATCACCTACGAGCCGAAGCTTGTATTCAACTCCAGGACCTTCGACGACAGGGTCAGGACCTTCTGTGTCAACCCCTATGGCGAGGTGGTTAAGGAATATCTCAAGGGCATATGGACCGTCAACGGCCACAGCTACGCCAAGCACAGGACCAACAACACCAATTTCGCCCTCCTCGTTAGCACCACCTTCACAGAACCCTTCAACGAGCCCATATCTTACGGGCGATACATTTCGGGCCTGGCCAACTTTCTCGGAAACGGCGTCATCCTTCAAAGGCTTGGAGACCTCTGGAGGGGCAGGCGCTCCACCCGCGATAGGATCTCAAAGGGGCTTGTGGCGCCCACCCTCAAGGACGCAACGCCGGGGGACCTTAGCTTCGTTCTCCCCTACCGCTACCTTAGCGATATAATGGAGATGCTCGAGGCCCTGGACCGCGTGGCCCCCGGGGTGAACTCGCGCCACACGCTTCTGTACGGGGTGGAGGTTAAGTTCTACTCCATGCAGCTCAAGCTTACAAACTCCCTCGAAAGCCAGGTCAAGAACCTCTTTGCCGCCGGCGACGGCCCGGGCGTCAGCAGGGGGCTCATACAGGCCAGCGTCTCCGGGGTCGTGGCGGCAAGAGAGATATTGAGCAGAATTCAACACTGAAGTCCTGACAAACCCGCCCCCGATGTTTTAAAATCATAGCTCGCAAATCATGCATGGCTTTATAGACCACTTGACCGCCCTTACGGGCACCGTTTCGGGGTATGCGTGGGGCATACCTTCCATAGTGCTTCTTGTGGGCGTAGGGCTTTATCTGACCCTCAGGCTGAGGTTCATTCAGATCCGGGGATTCAGACATTCCATCGAGCTTATCGCAGGCCGCTACGACAAGGCCGGGGACCCGGGAGAGGTCACCCATTTTCAGGCCCTTTCCGCCGCCCTTTCGGCAACCATAGGCACGGGCAACATCGCCGGCGTGGCCACGGCCATAGCTTTCGGCGGGCCGGGGGCCGTGTTCTGGATGTGGGTCACGGCCCTGGTGGGCATGGCCACAAAGTACGCCTCCTGCTCGCTTTCGCTGAAGTACCGCGTCATCCACGAGGACGGCCTGGTCTCGGGCGGGCCCATGTACACGCTAAAGAGGGGTCTTAACATGCCCGGCCTCGGCTGGGCCTTCGCCGTGTTCGCCCTTATCGCATCCTTCGGCATAGGGAACATGGTGCAGGCCAACTCGGTGGTTGACGGGCTGGGGTTCGTGGTGCCCCGGGCCGGAGAATACAAGCTTGTCATCGGCGTGGTGATGGCCCTGGCCGTGGGGATGGTGATAATAGGCGGCATAAGGAGAATAGCCAGGGTGGCCTCGCGCATAGTGCCCTTCATGGCCATAGCCTACTGCGCGTCGGCTCTTTTCATACTGCTCCTCAACATAGACCGGATACCCGGCGCCATCGCCACCATAATAAACCACGCTCTTAACCCATGGGCCTTCGGCGGAGGGGCCATCGGCTCGGCCCTCCACTACGGGGTGGCCAGGGGCGTGTTCTCGAACGAGTCAGGCCTCGGCTCGGCCCCCATGGCCCATGCCGCGGCCCGCACCACCGAGCCAGCCCGGGAGGGGCTGGTGGCCATGATAGGGCCTTTCGTGGACACCATCGTAATATGCACCATGACGGCCTTGGTGATTGTCGTCATGGGGGCGTGGGGCGAAGCAAGGCCCGAGGGCCTCGAGGGGGCGGCGCTTTCGGCCTATGCCTTCAGGGAGGCCATCGGCACCGCGGGGGGCTGGGTCGTGGGGTTCGGCCTAGTGTTCTTCGCCTACTCCACGATCCTTTCGTGGTCGTACTATGGGGACCGTAGCGCCGAGTACCTCTTCGGCGAGAGGGCCGTGCTGCCCTACAGGATGGTCTACACGGTACTGGTTGTCGTGGGCGCCTACGTGCCCCTCAAGCTCGTCTGGAACTTCGCCGACATAGCCAACATATTCATGGCCGCCCCGAACCTGATAAGCCTCGTCCTCCTCGGTGGCGCGACCAAGACTATTTCGTACGCCTCAAGGGAATCCGGTGAAGGTGGCAAGCTTCATCGTAAACTCCATCCGGGTAAGGCTCCCCATAGTGCTGGAGTGGCTCAAGAAGAACTCGCCCGACGCCCTCTGCCTCCAGGAGACGAAGGTGCCGGACTCCAAATTCCCCTGGAAGGAGCTCGAGGCGGCGGGCTACAGCGCTGCCTACAGGGGAGAGAAGGGCTATAACGGAGTGGCCATAATAGGCAGGGAAAAGCCCAGGGCCGTGAGGGTGGGATTCGATAAGGAAGAGACCGGCGGCTCCCGCCTCATCTGCGCCGAAGTGGGCGGAGTCCCCATAGTGAACACCTACGTGCCCCAGGGCTACGAGCCCGACTCCGAGCGCTTCCTCGATAAGCTCGAGTGGCTCAGGAGGCTCAGGGAGTACTTCGAGGAATACTTCGACCCCCGCAAGCCGCTGGTTTGGCTTGGTGACTTCAACATCGCCCCCGAGGCCATCGACGTCTACGACCCGGAGCTGCTTGATGGGCAGGTGGGCTTCAACCCCGACGAGAGGGAAGTCCTCCAGATGGTCAAGAAGTGGGGCTTCGTGGACGTCTTCCGCAGGCACCACCCCGAGCCGGGGCAGTATACGTTCTACGACTACCAG
>JARRNG010000021.1:0-16235 GCA_037385265.1 Nitrospirota bacterium | reverse complement strand
CGGTCATGATGTTTATCTTGTGGTAGCGGGCCTTCGTGATGTCGAAGTCCTCCTTGCCGATGCCCTTGCCCAGGGCGGATATGAGGACCTTTATCTCCTCGGAGGTGAGCATCTTGTCGAAGCGGGCCTTCTCGACGTTGAGGATCTTCCCCCTCAGGGGCAGTATGGCCTGGTACCTGCGGTCGCGGCCCTGCTTGGCCGAGCCCCCGGCCGAGTCTCCCTCCACGATGAACAGCTCGCTCAGGGCCGGGTCCTTCTCGGAGCAGTCGGCCAGCTTCCCAGGCAGCATGGTGTCCTCCAGGGGCCCCTTCCTGCGCGCAAGCTCGCGGGCCTTCCGCGCGGCCTCCCTGGCCCGGGCGGCCTGGGCGGCCTTCTCCACTATCTTGCGGGCCACGGCGGGGTTTTCCTCGAAGTAGGCGCCGAGCTGGTCATTCACGATGGACTCCACAATCCACTTGGCCTCGGAGTTTCCGAGCTTCATCTTGGTCTGCCCCTCGAACTGCGGGTTGGGGAGCTTCACGCTTATCACGGCCGTGAGGCCCTCGCGGATGTCGTCGCCGCTAAGGCTCTCCTTGAGCTTCAGGGAGCTGGCGTAGCTGTTTACCGTGCGCGTGAGGGCGCTCTTGAAGCCCACCATGTGGGTGCCGCCCTCGCGGGTGTTTATGTTGTTTGCGTAGGCGTATATCTGCTCGGCGTAGCTGTCGGTGTACTGGAGGGCCACGTCCAGGGAGACGCCGTCTTTTTCCCCCTGGATGAAGACGGGCTTGGGGTGGAGGACGTTCTTGTTCTTGTTGTGGTGCTCCACGAAGGAGATGATGCCGCCTTTGTAGTGGAACTCGTTCTTCTTCTCCGTGCGCTCGTCCTGGATGGAGATGCGGAGGCCGCTGTTGAGGAACGCGAGCTCCCTCATCCTCTGGCTCAGGGTCTCGTAGCTGAACTCCGTGGTCTCGAAGACCTCCGGGTCGGGCATGAAGGTCACCGTGGTGCCCGTGCGCTTGGTCTTGCCCTCCGTCTGGAGCGGGCCCGTGGGCACGCCGCGCTCGAAGCGCATCTTGTGGAGCCTCCCGTTCTGGCGCACCTCGAGCTCAAGCCACTCCGAAAGGGCGTTCACCACCGAGACGCCCACGCCGTGGAGGCCCCCCGATATCCTGTAGGCCTTGTTCTCGAACTTGCCCCCGGCGTGGAGCTCCGTGAGCACTATCTCAGCCGCCGAGCGCCCCCTGGGGTCGCCCGAGTGGATGCCCGTGGGGATGCCCCTTCCGTCGTCTATCACGGTGACGGAGCCGTTTCGCCTGATTATGACCTCTACGTTCTCGCAGTAGCCCGCCAGGGCCTCGTCCACGCTGTTGTCCACGACCTCGTAGACCAGGTGGTGGAGGCCGTCGGGGCCCGTGGAGCCGACGTACATGGCCGGGCGCTTCCTTACCGCCGCCAGGCCCTTGAGTATCTTTATGTCCTCGGCACCGTAGGTGCCTTTTTCAGTCTTGGCCATCTTCTCCCTTTCCCTTTATGAGTGCTTTATGAAATACCCCCGGAAGGCATCTACGTATTTTAACTTATTTCGCCCCAAAAATGCAGGATTTTAGGGCCAGAAAGGCGTTGATTTAGAAGAAAATTCCGCGGCGGGGAGGCGCCTTGCTGAGCGGCCCCCGGAGAGGGGGCCAAAAAGGCGGCTTCGGAGGCTCAAAAAGGTGGCCCGGAGGCCCGGGGAAATGGCCTCTACTTCCCCAGCATCTCCTTCACGATTTCGGCGAGCCTGGCGGGCGGCGTTGTCATTTTGGCAAGGAACTCCGTGGCCCCGGCCTCGAGGGCGTGCGACTGCTCCTGGGCGGAAAACGTGGAGGAGAACATTATGACCGGTATGTCCTTGAGCTCTGGCTTCTGGCGGATGAAGCCGAGCACCTTGTAGCCGTCCATCTTCTCCATGTGGATGTCCAGGAGGACGAGGTCGGGCCTCTCGGACTGGAGTATCTTGAGGGCCTCGAGCCCGTCGGAGGCCTCCATGACGCGGAAGCCCTCGGCCGAGAGCCTGGCCTTGTTGAGCCTCCGGACGCTTTCGCTGTCTTCCACCATGAGCACTGTGTGCTTCCTGCCGGCGGCCTGGGCGGACCCGGCATTCCGGCATATCGCCCTTATGCCCTCGAGCTCCTCGGGCTTCACGGCCGTGAACATGAGCCCCACGCCGTTTTCCCTGACGTGCTGGACCACGGCCGTGACGCTGAGGTCCTCGGCGGGGAAGGCGACCTTCACGGTGCTCCCCGGCAGGAGGCCCCGGGTGGAGTAGATGAAGAGGCCGCCCTCGCTTATGTTAGCGCACTGGGCCCTGATGCTGTCGTTTACGAAGACGGTCTCGTTGTAGTGGAACCTCTTGTGCCTCCTGCGCTCTTGCACGCCCGGACACACCTTTCCTTACGGCAGTGCCGTAATGAACAGATGCCGATACGATACTATATCGCCGTGGATTTATCAAAGAAATTCCGGCCTCCGCACACGCCCCGGAGGGGGCCCTGCGTTGACCCCGCCGAGTAAATAACGTAAAATCAAGGGCACGCCATAATTTGGCTATTATTACGGAGGTTATGCCATGAAGGTGATTCAGGGAGAACTCAGCGCCGAGCTCCTTAAGTTCGGCATCGTCGTAAGCAGGTTCAACGATTTCGTCACCTCCAAGCTCCTGGACGGCGCGGTGGACGCCCTCTTGCGCCACGGCGCGGGCGAGGAGGACATAGAGGTGGTGAGGGTGCCCGGCTCCTTCGAGATACCGCTTGTCGCCAAGAGGCTCGCCCAGAAGGGGGGCTACGACGCCTTGATATGCCTTGGCGCCGTGATAAGGGGGGCCACCCCGCACTTCGACTACGTGGCCGCCGAGGTCTCAAAGGGCGTGGCCCAGGCCTCGCTTGAGACGGGCGTCCCCATAGCCTTCGGCGTGATCACGGCCGACACCATCGAGCAGGCCGTGGAGCGCGCGGGCTCGAAGGCCGGCAACACGGGCTGGGACGCCGCCATGACAGCCATCGAGATGGCCCAGGTCCTGAAGCGCCTCTGAGAGCGATATGAAGCGAAGGAGGGCCAGGGAATACGCCCTGCAGCTTCTCTACGAGCATGAGTTCGCCGGCGCGGAGCCCGACATAGGGGGCTTCTTCGCCGGCAGGGACGAGCCCCGGGAGGTCGTGGACTTCGCCTCGCGCATCGTGCGCGGCACCCTCGGGCACCTCGACGAGATAGACGCGGCCATCAGGGAGGCCTCGGAGCACTGGGTGCTGGAGAGGATGGCCGCCGTGGACCGCAACATCCTGAGGGCCGGGGCCTACGAGCTCCTCTTTTCGCCCGACGTCCCCCCGGCCGTGGCCATAGACGAGGCCATAGAGATAGCCAAGCGGTACTCCTCCACCGAGAGCGCCTCGTTCATAAACGGCATACTCGACAGGATAGCCAGGACGAAGAGGGTGAAATGAGGCTCGCCGCCATCTCCGACGTCCACTCTAACCTCGCCGCCCTGGAGGCGGTGCTGGCCGACATAAAAAGGAGGAAGGTCGCCCGCAAGGTCTTCGTGGGCGACGCCGTGGGCTACGGCCCCGACCCAAACGATGTCACGGCCCTCATCGCCCGGGAATGCCGGGGCGGGGCCGTGGCGGGCAACCACGACTGGGCCGTCCTGGGCCTCACGGACGTCAACTACTTCAACCCCGTGGCGAAGGCCGCCATACGCTGGACGGACGGCGTCGTAACGGCCGAGACCCGCGAGACCCTGGGCAAGTGGCCCATCGTCAAGGTGCTGAAGCGGGGCGACGTGCTTCTCGTGCATTCCACCCCCGTGGCCCCCGAGGAATGGGGCTACCTCTTTTCGCCCGAGCAGGCCGCGCCCTACTTCGACTCCTTCAAGCAGAGGATCTGCCTCGTGGGCCACAGCCACCTGCCCTTCGTGGCCGAGCTCCTGCCCACGGGCGAGGTGGCGGGCTACGCCGAGGGGGCCGAGCTCCTCGAGGGGTGCCGCTACATAATAAACGCCGGCAGCGTGGGGCAGCCCCGGGACCGGGACCCCAGGGCGGCCTACGCCCTCTTCGAGGGGGACCGCGTGGAGATAGTCAGGGTGGAATACGACATCTCCTCCACCCAGGAGAGGATGCGCAGGGCCGGCCTCCCCGACCCCCTCATCGAGAGGCTCTCCTACGGGATGTAGCCCCCCTCGGCGTAGCACGTTGCCATGTCCGCCGTCTTTCAGTAGAATTCACTTATGGGAGGCGCGGGGCGTCCGCCTTTTGTCCCCGCCGCCGGGCCGTACGGAGGAACCGAGAGGCACAAGACCGCAAAGGAGGCGTTTGACATGGAGGCGATGGAGTGCATAAAGACCCGCAAGAGCATAAGGGCCTTCAGGCCCCAGGAGGTCCCCGACGACACCATAAGGGAGATAATCATGGCGGCCCAGAGGAGCCCCTCGTACAAGAACGGCCAGCCCTGGGAGGTGGCCGTGGTCTCGGGGGCGAAGAAGGACGCGCTCTCGGATCTCCTCATAAAGGAGCTCGACGGCGGCGCCCCGCCCGCACCCGACATACCCGAGCCCGAGGCGTGGCCCCCGGAGGTCCAGGCCCGCATGAACGCCTCCATGGCCGCCCGGGGCCGCCACCTGGGGGTGGACATAAACGACCCGGCGAACCTCGTGAAGGCCAAGCGGGCCAACTTCCGCTTCTACGGCGCGCCCCACGTGCTCTACCTCTACCAGGACTCCGACCTCCCCCTCTGGTCGATCTTCGACGCGGGGCTCTTCGCCCAGACCCTGATGCTGGCGGCCCACGCCAGGGGGCTGGGCACGGTGCCCCAGGCCTTCGCCATAGACTACTCCGAGGTGGTCAGGAAGTTCCTGGGCCTGCCCGCCGGAAAGAGGCTGGTGCTCGGCATCTCCTTGGGCTGGCCCGACGCGAACAACAAGGCCAACAAGTTCGACTCCGCCCGCATCCCCACGGACGAGATGCTCCGCTGGGTGAGGTAGGGGGGAGGACAGCAAAGCAGAGCGGCGGCGCAGTAAAGCAACGGCAGAGGAGGCCGTATCGTTCCTTTCCGCTTCTCTCTGTGCTGTTGCTCTTCCGCTCTATGAAGCGCCCGGCGAAAATCTTTAATTCTCTCCGGTCGGCCTCAATCAACCGGAGCACGAATCGCTCCCTTAACTCCAGCCTCCCCCTCCGCTCCCCTGGGACATTCAGCGGGGGCGGCAATTCAGGCATTTGCCTGGCGGGACGTGTTGTTCTAGAGTTTGCCCGCCCGAGGGCGGGTGGGGAAACGGAGAAAGCATTCACAGAAGGAGCGCGGGCCTTGCGTAAGACAAGGGATGATCTGAGGAACATAGCCATCATAGCCCATGTGGACCACGGGAAGACCACCCTGGTGGACGGCATGCTTCACCAGTCCGGCATCTTCCGAAGCAACCAGAAGGTAAAGGACAGGGTCATGGACAGCATCGACCTCGAGCGCGAGAAGGGGATCACCATCATGGCCAAGAACACGGCCATCAGGTACGGCGGCGCGACCATAAACATCGTGGACACCCCCGGGCACGCCGACTTCGGCGGCGAGGTGGAGAGGACCCTCAAGATGGTGGACGGGGTGCTCCTGCTGGTCGACTCGTCGGAAGGCCCCCTTCCCCAGACCAGGTTCGTGCTCAGGAAGGCCCTGGAGCTCAAGCTTCCCCCCGTGCTCGTGATAAACAAGATAGACAGGGCCGACGCCAGGGTCCAGGAGGTTCTGAACGAGGTGTACGACCTCTTCATAGACCTCGGCGCCGAGGAGGAACAGCTCGATTTCCCCATCGTGTACACCAACGCCAAGGCCGGCAAGGCGTCGCTTGAGCCCGGCGGGGAGTTCAAGGACCTGAGGCCCCTTATGGACCTGATAATCGACTACATACCGGCGCCCGTGTACGACGACTCCGAGCCCCTCCAGATGCTGGTCACGAACATAGATTACAACGACTACACCGGAAGGCTTGCCATAGGCAGGGTGTTCTCTGGGGTCCTGGGGCAGGGCCAGGCGGTGGGCATCATGGACGGTAGAGGGGAGCTTGTCCGCGCGAAGGTGAGCACCCTTTACTCCTTCGAGGGCCTCGAGAAGGTGCCCGTCGAGACGTCCCGGGCGGGGGATATCGTCTCGGTGGCGGGCCTTGAGAGCGTCAACATCGGGGACACGGTGGGCGACCCTGAAAACCCCCGGCCGCTGCCGAGAATAGCGGTGGACGAGCCCACCCTTTCGATGGTCTTCTCCGTAAACACGTCGCCCTTTTCGGGCAGGGAGGGGAGGTTCGTGACCTCGCGCCAGATACGCGAGAGGCTCGAAAAGGAAGTGCTTCATAACGTGAGCATCCGCGTGGATTTCGCGGGCACGGATTCCTTCGTGGTCAAGGGAAGGGGAGACCTCCAGCTCGCTATACTGATAGAGACGATGAGGCGCGAGGGCTACGAGCTTTCCGTCTCCATGCCGGAGGTCATCACCAAGACCGTCGGCGGCGTCCTCCAAGAGCCCGTGGAGCTGCTGGTCATCGACGTTCCGGAGGAGTTCGTGGGCGTCGTCACTCAGCAGGTGGGCATGCGAAAGGGCAAGATGCTCAAGATCCAGAACAGCCGGGGCAGGATGCGGCTCGAATTCAGGGTGCCCTCGAGGGGGCTTATCGGCTTCCGCTCCCAGTTTCTCACGGACACCAGGGGCACGGGGCTTTCGCACCAGGTCTTCGACGGCTACGAGCCCTGGATGGGGCCGATGTCCAGGCGGCCCACCGGCGCGCTGGTGGCCGACCGGAAGGGGCTGTCCACCTCCTACGCCCTTTTCCACCTCCAGCCCAGGGGCGTCCTTTTCATACCGGAGGGCACGCAGGTCTACGAGGGCATGGTGGTGGGAGAGAACGCGCGGGACGTCGACCTGGATGTAAACGTGACCAAGGAAAAGAAGCTCACCAACATGCGGGCCTCCGGCGCGGACGAGGCCCTCAGGCTGATACCGCACAGGGCTCTCTCGCTGGAGCAGGCGATAGAGTTTATCAAGGGGGACGAGCTGGTGGAAGTGACGCCGGAGTCTTTGAGGCTGAGGAAGAAGGTGCTCGAGGCCTCGAAGCGGCCGAGGCGCTGAAGCAGAGCCAAGAAGTTCCGACTATCGAGAACCTGTTCCCGTTTCCTGCCACTCCGAACCCCGCGCCCCGGCAACTTTTTTAGCCCCGCGCTCCTATTGTCCTACAGAAATATATATAAACTGAGCGGCAACGCCTGATGTTGCAAAGGTGAAACACCTCTGATAAGATTGCCTTATCAAGATGCGGGGAAGCTCTGAAGCGAGGTGGGATGCCGCATGATGCCCCTGAGGGTTTATGGCAACATATTCGGGCGCTTTCTCGGCATCTGCGCTGTCCTCCTGAGTCAATTTATTCGATATCTTCCTCACAGGATCCGCCTCATCCCCGAGACGAAGGATAAGAAGGAGATAAAGAAGTACCTCAAGACGAAGAGGCCGCGCATTACATCGCCCGAAATTGTACGGGAGACCTTCGAGAAGCTCGGCCCCACCTTCGTCAAGTTCGGCCAGTTCCTGAGCGTAAGGCCCGACCTCGTCCCGCCGGAGTATTGCGAAGAGCTCAGGAAGCTTCAGGACGAGGTGCCGCCCTTCGCCTTCGAATTCGCGAAGGTGGAAATAGAAAAAGAATTGGGGCAGGCCTACACCGAGGTTTTCACTGAATTCGACGAGGTCCCCGTCGCCTCGGCCTCGGTTTCGCAGGTCCACAGGGCGAGGCTCGCCACGGGCGAGGAGGTGGCGGTGAAGGTCCAGCGCCCCGGGGTAAGGGAGAGCATGGAGACGGACATCCTCGTCATGCTGTTCCTGGCGGCCCTGGTGGAGCGCTTTATGCCGTCGGTCAGGAAGAACCGTCCGAAGATGCTCGTGAGGGAATTCTCGAGATGGACCGACCGCGAACTGGACTTCAGCACGGAGGGCAAGAACGCCATCCAGTTCCGCTACTACTCCAGGGACTACCCGGGGGTCAAATTCCCGCAGGTCTTTCTCCGCTACACGACGGAGAGGATCCTGGTAATGGAATTCATAAGAGGCGTTAATATCCTGGACGTCTCCGGGGAAGCGATTGATGGGAAGGCCGCGGCTCGCCTCATAGCGGACTCCATGCTGAAGCAGATATTTTTAGACGGATTCTTCCACGGCGATCCCCACCCGGGGAACCTCTTCCTGATGAGCGATGGCACCGTCGCCTACCTCGATTTCGGGATAGTCGGATACCTGACCAAGGACCTCCGGGAATGGTCCTTTGACATCCTATACGGCATGGCGGAGCAGGATGTAAACAGGGTCATCGATTCCTTCCTGGAACTCTGCAACACCAATGCGGAGGAGGTGGACATCCCTTCCTACAGGAGGGAAATCAACGAAGTGCTTTCGGAGCTGCACATCTGTGAGATCGCCGGGGTTCCCTTCACCTGCATGCTGGAGAGGTTTCTGAACACCAGCCTCGCCTTCGGCATCAACGTGCCCCGCGATTTCGTCATCATGTCCAAGGCGATTGCCACGCTGGAGGGAACGTGCCTGAGCCTGGCCCCGGAGGTGAGGTTAGTCGAGTATCTCGAACCCTTCGTCGAGAAATATGTTGTCGTCGTTCCGGAATTCGACGAAATGATGAAGAAGCTCAAGGAGGGGCCCTTCGAGATGGGAAGGCTTCGGAGGCTGGCCGCCAAGCATTTCCGCAGGACGGTGAGTTTCTTTGAGAACCCTTCCTTCCGGATCGAGAGCGGCGAGTTCAGGAACATCGTCAGCGAGCTGGACAAGGCGAGCGTCAACATCTCCTATGGCGTCATCATCGCCTCGCTGGTGGTGTTCGCGGCCACCCTCAGCAACGAGAGCGCCTTCGAGATATGGCTCAAGAAGACTCTCCATCTGCCGGTGATTCCGCTTCTGCCCATAATCAGCCTGTCGGTGGCCGTGTATTTATGGATAAGGCTCTATCTGAGAAATCGGCCCAGGGGGAGGAAGAAGGTTCCCTGAGCGTTTGCTGCCGGGAAATCCATGCTTCATGACCCGCCTCCCCAAGAAGGAAATGTCAGGCGGATGCCCATGACGGGGCGATAATTTGCGCATTTGGAGCGCAGGGCACTGCCTGGGGCCATGCTGCGGGTTTAGAGGGGCGACTTTTATGGTATCGGGGAATTCAAGATGCATCTTGTAAACGAGGCGCGCGGGTTCGGTCAACCGGATCCCGCGGCTGAGTGCCTAAAGGGCTGAGGAGGCAACATGGATATCACCGTCCACCTTTCGGAAAGGGAGTTCAATTTCCTGCAGAAATTGATGACCCAAGAGAAGCGAATCTCCCAGGAGGAATACACTTTGGAGGACGCCATTCACGAGTGCATAAGGGATTCCATGTTCGACGAGGGAGAAGAAAGCGCTGTAGAGGAATTCGAATAGGACGGAGGACAGGGGACCTGCCGGAACCCGGCGCGGGCTCGGCCTCGATGGGCCGAGCTTGAGGGGCCAATAAGCCCGCGGGCGGGGCGATTCGATAACCGACAAGCCTTGGAAGTGCTTATAAATCGTATAGTTTGCCGGCGGATCCTGTGATAGAATGCAGACATGAAGGGCAGAGTCACGGCCATACACGGAGACGTCGTGGAGGTCGAGTTCAGCGGGGGCCTGCCGAACATCCACGACGCCCTCTCTGTGGAGAGGACGGACGGCTCCAGGCTCTTTCTTGAGGTTCACGACCACACCTCGCCCACGGGGGTGAAGGCCATAGCCCTGGGCTTCACCCAGGGGCTCAGGAGAAACCTTGCGGTCAGGCACGAGGGCGGCCCCCTGAGGATTCCGGTGAGCAAGGACTGCCTCGGCAGGGCGTTCAACATCTTCGGCGACCCGGTTGACGAGGGGCCGCCGTTTGAGAGCTCCAGCCTTCGGCCCATACACTCCCCTCCGCCTTCCCTGGCGAGGCAATGCGGGGCGTCGGGCATCCTCGAGACGGGCATAAAAATAATAGACCTCCTTTCGCCCTTTCCGAAGGGCGGCAAGGTCGGGATGTTCGGCGGCGCTGGCGTGGGCAAGACGGTGCTGCTGATGGAGTTCATATACAAGGTCGCGAAGGAGTACTCCGGGATATCGGTGTTCTGCGGGGTGGGCGAAAGGATGAGGGAGGGCCACGAGCTCTGGCGCGAGATGCAGGAGCGGGGGATCATGCAAAACGCCATACTGGTCTTCGGCCAGATGTGCGAATCGCCGGGCATACGCTTCAGGGTGCCGCTGTCGGCGGTGACCATTTCGGAGTTTTTCAGGGACGACGTGCACCGCGACGTTCTTTTCCTGGTGGACAACGTCTACCGTTTCGTCCAGGCCGGCAACGAGGTCTCGGTCCTTCTCGGAAGGCTTTCGTCGAGGGTCGGCTACCAACCCACCCTCGCCTCGGAGCTCGCGGAGGTCGAAGAGAGGCTTGTCTCCACCAAGAGGGCCTCCATAACCTCGGTGCAGGCCATATACGTGCCCGCCGACGACATCACGGACCCGGCGGTGGCGAACGTCTTCCCGCACCTCGACACCTCGGTCGTGCTCTCAAGGAGCATCTCCTCGAAAGGTCTGTACCCGGCGGTGGACCCCCTTGTGTCCACCTCCAAGTTTCTCAACCCCGAGGACGTGGGCAGGGAGCACTACGAGGCCGCCCAGGAAGTGAGGGAGCACCTGTCGAGGTACAGGGAGCTTCTGGACATCATCTCGATTCTGGGCATAGAGGAGCTTTCGCAGGAAGACAGGCTCGTCGTGAAGCGGGCGAGGCGGCTCGAGAGGTTCCTGACCCAGCCGTTTTTCATAACCCAGGCCTTTACCGGCAGGGAGGGGAAGCACGTGCCCCTCAAGGGGACCCTCCAGGGCTGCAGGAAGATCCTGGATGGCGAGATGGACGACGTGGCGGAGGAGGCGTTCTTCATGGTCGGGGGCATAGAGGAGGTCCGGTGAGCGGCACTTTCACCTTCAGGGTCGTAACGCCGCTTAAGGCCTTAGAGCGGGAGATAACCTACCTCAGGCTCGGCGACCTGAGCGGGCACTACGGAATCATGCGGGGGCATACGGCCTTTCTTTCAATTCTCCGGCCCTCGCTGGGCTATTACGCCGACGCCGCGGGCAGGGAGGTCTTCTTCGCGGTCAAGGGGGGCGTGCTCAGGGTGGCCGGGGGGAGGGCGGTTCTCTCGACGAGGGAGTTCTTCGAGAACGTCGAGGCCGGGGAGCTTTCCGGCGAGATGGAGAAGAGGCTCTCCGAGATGGGCGAGTCCGAGGCCGTCTCGGCCAGGATGCTGGAGGGGCTGGAGAGGATGTTTCTGAAGAAGACCCTGGAGTTCCTGAGATGAAGCCGCCCCTGAAGGACGAGGACTTCACGGACAAGATATCGAAGGTCGCCAGCGAGCTTCAGAAGGCGAGGAAGGAGAAGTCGGGATTTCTACACTACGCCTCACTGATAGGGATGGGCGGATGGCTCCTGGCCCTGCCCATAGTGGCAGGGGCGTATCTCGGGCACTTCCTGGACGAAAAGACCGACATGGGGGTATCGTGGTCCCTGACGTTCATAATCCTCGGCGTAGCCGTGGGGATATTCAATATCTGGTATTTCCTGTATAGGGAATGAGCCATGAAAGAGCTTAAGGTCTTCCCCCAGAAGGTGTTCGAGATAGGGCCGGTGGACATCACCGACACGGTGCTGGTCACGTGGCTCGTGATGGCCGTCATCACGGTGGTCTGCTACGCCGCGACGAGGCGTTTGGGGCTTCGCCCGACGAGGCTCCAGGAGATACTGGAGGCCCTCTACGAGGCGGTGGAGGGGACAATAAAGGACGTGGTGCCCGTGGACCCGGCCCTCGTCATTCCCGTGCTCGGAACCCTCTGGATATTCATAGGGGTGTCGAATCTCATCGGGCTGCTTCCAGGGCTGCCCACCCCCACGGCCGACATAAACGCCACCTTCGCCTTTGCCGTGGTGGCGTATTCCATGAGCCACGTCTTCGGGATAAAGACCAGGGGGCTCAGGGGCTACCTCGCGCATTACAAGGAGCCCATGTGGATTCTCCTTCCTTTTCACGTCATGGCCGAGGTCACGAGGACCGTGGCGCTTGCCGTGAGGCTCTTCGGCAATATGCTGAGCGGCGAGATGATAGCCCTGATACTGCTTGGCATAGCGGGCCTCCTCGTGCCCGTCCCCTTCGACCTTCTGCACATTATCATCGGACTCATACAGGCGTATATATTCGGGATGCTGACCCTCGTCTTCATCGCCGGGGGCATCGGGACGAAACCTCAAACAGGAGGATGATGCATGGAACCTATACCGCTGATAGTAGTCGTATCCATAGTGTCCGCTGCCTTCGGCATAGCCATAGGGGGCTACGGCCCGGCCAGGGCCCTGGGAGAGGCCCTGAAGACCGCCCTGGAGTCCATAGCGCGGCAGCCGGAGGCCACGGGGCAGATAATGAGGACCCTTTTCGTGGGCATGGCTCTCATTGAGAGCATAGCCATCTACGTCTTCGTAATCGCCCTCATCATCATCTTCGCAAATCCCCTTGTAGGACTGGTCGCGAAATGAAGTTCGATCTCTGGACGTTCCTTTTCCAGATCGTGAACTTCGTGGTGCTGCTCTACATCCTGAAGCGGCTGCTCTTCAAGCCCATCCGCGAAATAATGGAGAAGCGCCGCAAGGCCATCAACGACGCCCTGAGCGGGGCCGAGGGCAAGAGGCAGGAGGCCGAAAAGCTCAAGGGAGAGCTGGGGGAGGAGCTCGGCAAGCAGAAGAAGCTCCGCCAGGAGGCCGAGTCCAAGATGAGGGCCGAGGTCGACGAAGAGCGCAAGCGGCTGCTTGAGGGCGCGAGGGCGGATGCGGATAAGGCCATCGAGAAGGAGAGGGCCGTCTTCGAAGTCGAGAAGAGGAAGTTCGAAAGCGACCTCAGGGAGAAGGCCGCGGAAGTGGTGTCGGATTATGCGGCCAACGTTCTCAAGGACGTCTCCGACGAGGACCTCCACAGGAGCATAGTCCGGAAGTTCCGGGGCGAAGTGGAGAAAATCGCGTCGGACATATCCGGAATCGAGCATCCGGGCGAAGCCGTGGCGCTCAAGGTCATATCCGCCTTCCCCCTGGACGGAGGCGAGGCCGATGAAATAAAAAAGGCCTTCGAGACAAGCCTCGGCAAGAAAGTCTCCTTTTCCTTTGATACGGATGCCGCGCTAATCGCGGGCATAGCCGTGAGGGCGGACGACAAGGTATATGATTTCTCCCTCCAGGGGCAGATACGCAGCCTGAGGGACAAGCTCGGCGGCGCGGGCAATTCATGGAAGAGCTGAAGAGGATATTCGAATCCATCGAGACCACGGCGAGGGAAAGCCGGTTCAGGGCCTCCTCGTGGGAGGAGGGCACCGTCGTTTCGGTGGGGGACGGAATAGTGCAGCTCTCGGGCCTGAGCGACGCCACCATGTACGAGCTCATAGAGCTCGAAAGCGGCGACGTGGGCATAGTGTTCGACCTGGCCGTGGACTCCACGGGCATAGTGCTGCTTACCCAGGAGGTCAACACCCGCGCGGGCCACAAGGCCTACAAGACCGGCAGGATAGGCTCCGTGGGCGTGGGCGAGGAGCTTCTCGGCCGGGTGGTAGACGCCCTCGGCGCCCCCCTGGACGAGGGGCCCGAGATCTCGAACACGACGCCCTATTCGGTCGAGCGCGAGGCGCCCACCCTCGTGGAGAGGGACTTCGTCTCCGAATCCCTGTTCACCGGGATCAAGGTCATAGACGCGATGCTCCCCATCGGAAGGGGCCAGCGGGAGCTCATCATAGGCGACTCCTCCACCGGAAAGACGGCCATGGCCGTGGACGCGATCATAAACCAGAAGCACTCGGACGTGATATGCGTCTACGTGGCCATCGGGCAGAAGAAGGCGGTCATAATCAGGACCATCGAGGAGCTGAGGGCGCACGGCGATTTCTCGAGGGTCGTGTTCGTGGCGGCGGACGCCTCGAATTCCGTGGGCCTTCAGTTCATAGCGCCCTACAGCGCCACGGCGATAGCCGAGTATTTCCGTGAAAAGGGCAGGGACGTGCTCATCGTCTACGACGACCTGACGAAGCACGCAGAGGCCTACCGCACGCTGAGCCTGCTCCTTAAGAGGCCGCCCGGCAGGGAGGCCTTCCCGGGCGACATCTTCTACATCCACTCGAGGCTCCTCGAGAGGTCCGCAAAGATAAGCCACAGGTTCGGGGGCGGCTCCATAACGGCGCTTCCGATAATAGAGACCCAGCAGGGCAGGGTCTCCTCCTTCATACCCACCAACCTGATATCGATAACCGACGGCCAGATATACCTGGACGCCTCGCTTTTCAGCAGGGGCCTCCAGCCCGCCGCGGACGTGGGGATGTCGGTATCCAGAATAGGCGGCAAGGCCCAGGACCAGGCGATGCAGCTCGTGGCCGAAAGGCTCAAGATCGACTATGCCAGGTTCATCGAGGTCGAGGTCTTCACCAAGTTTGGCTCGCGGCTCGAGGAGGAGACGGCAAAGCTCATCAGGCGCGGGCAGCGCCTGAGGGAGATGCTCAAGCAGCCGCGTTTCGAATACAGGGCCCTGGAAGAGCAGGTTATGGAATTCGTGGTGCTCGAGTCGGGCGCCCTGGACGGGATAGACCTCGAGGCGGCCAGCGACACCTGCAGGAAGGTCGCGCAGGAAATGGCCGACTCGTTCCCCGACGTCGCCAGGGGCATTCGGGAAAAAGGGGTTCTCGAAAAGGCGGACTACGAAAGGCTGCTGTCGTTTGCCAGGGAGAGCGCGGGCGCCAATGCCTAGCTCCATAGAGATAGACAGGAAGCTAAAGACCTTCACCTCCGTGGGCGACATCATAAGCGCCATGAAGGCCTACGCCGGCATGACGATGCGGAGGACGGAGGACCTCGTGCCCAACATCAGGGAGTACGAGGCCAACGTGCTTGGCGCCATGGGCGACGCGGCCAGGCTGTTGCGCGGGGAAATGCTGGGGCAGGCCGCCGGCGGACGGCGGCTGGTCGTCGTCTTCGGCTCCTCCCAGGGGCTCTGCGGCCCCTACAACGACCGCGTCGCCGAGCGCGTCTCGCCCGACGTGGGGTCGGACACGCTCTTCGTGATAGGCGGGAGGCTGAGGAGGGCGCTTGAGGCAGGGGGCCTGTCGGTCGAGGCGGGCGCGGAGATGCCCGTGAGCATAAGCGGCATCGGCAAGGCCCTCGAGGGCGCCATCGCGCGCATCATAGAGATATATGGCAAGGAGGGAATCTACAGCCTGGTCCTGGTCTTTACGGCTGTCCAGGACCACAGTGCCGATATAGTCTTCGAACGGGTGCTTCCGCCCGACCTGGGCCGGGCGATGAAGTCGGCGTCGGAGACGCCGCCCATGACTTACATGGAAGCCCGCCCCATGTTCGAGGAGGTCCTCGAGGAATTCCTCTACATAAGCCTATACCGCGCCTATCTGGAGGCCCTCAGGGGCGAGAACTGGAACCGCCTGAACGTTCTCGAGGGGGCCACGGACAACCTTAACCGCCACGTGCAGGAGCTGCGCACGCTGAAGAACTACGTGAGGCAGGAGGAGATCACCGAGGAGATGCTGGAGATACTCCAGAGCGGCATGTTCTACCGCTGAAATCGCACGCCGCCCCGCCGCCGAGAGGCGCTTGCCTTACGAATCCGGGGCTCCGCCCCCCTCTCCCCTGAAACCTTCTTGCACGCTCTCTCATAACGGAGAAGAACCTTCCTATTCCGTCATTGCGAGGGATGCGAAGCAATCTCGCCTTTCCGGGGGCTCCGCCCCCCCACACAGGAAGGAGCAAATCCTAAACACGAAGCGCTAAATTCGAAACAAATCCCAATGGCCCAAATTCAAAACAGGTTTTATCAATGAGGATTTGGGATTTCGAGTTTGTTTAGGATTTCGGATTTAGAGATTAGAATTTCGCTCCTCCGGCCTCCCTCCCCTCCGCTGAGATTTTCGAAGGGGGGAGGAGAAAGGGCAACAGAACGGCGATTAAGAGAGGAAGCGTAACCTTGGATGTTTAGAGGGATAATTGAGACTTACACTTACGAGGTCGCAAAGTTGAGTATATTGTAGAGTGGCTATTTGTGGTTGAAAGCTCATTACAAATAATAAAAGAATAAGTTTCCAAAGATATGCACTAATATTGCCGCGGGAAGTCCGGCTTTTAAATAAGTAACTGTATATATGAT
>JARRNG010000020.1:0-51514 GCA_037385265.1 Nitrospirota bacterium | reverse complement strand
GTTATCGAATGAAGTTTGATTCCAGCTTCGCTAATTAGTTGTTCAATCAAACCCTTGACACGCACCGTAAAGTTCTTAAAATCATCAATCTTCTTATCATAATCTGTTAATATCTTGCGATTAGGCATACAGTCCTCTTCCGAATATTATCCAAACCATCTTTAGCACTGACTGAATTTTCTATGGTCTTAATACGCCGATTTTAGTATCACCCATCAAGTTTGGGCATTTCTTCTCTATAAAATATCATATGTTTTTTCGATTTAGGAGTAAGTGCACTCATCTTCACATTGACACCCTCTTCCAAATACGAGATATTCTGTGAAACTAAGGATGCTTTATTATTTTATTAATCGACCATATTAGTGCCTTTACAATGGTAAAGTAGTAATTTTATCCTCTCGTGCTACGCACTGTCAATTTGGGTCGCCCTCTTCTCTCATTGACACTCTGATTCAAATACGGTATATTATGTCGAAATTATGTCGCGTGATTTATTGTATATTTTCTGCTTCTCTGGCCTTTTTATCGCCCTAGGCGTCGTTACATTTTTGTCCCTAGCTCGTTAGCTTGACGCCCTCTTTCAAATACGACATGTTCTGTGGAATTAAGTACGTTTAATTACTTTATTGATCAGCCATATTAGTACTATTGCTATGGGGATGGCTGAACCAAATGCTATCATTTCATTGAGCTTAAATGTAAGAACCAGTAGGAAAACACAAAAGGTTGCAACAACGGTTATAATAAAGGTCTTTAACAGTATTTGTTTCGTGATCATTAGGAAACTTTTCTCCTTTACAGTAGTAAAGTAGTAATCCTATCTTCTCCGTGCTTGTATTGTCAATTTGGCCTCCCCTTTCGCTCATTGACAGGCTTGCTTGATTAGCTTATCTGCAAACGACTTCAGCGATTTCTGCTATTTATACGGCTTTTTTAAACGACTGTCTATAATAAAGCCCGCTGATTCTGATAACCCTATTGTGCCGAAAGCCACCTCGTCGCATCGCGCCGGCCCCTGATGTCTCGACTGAACCTGTGCTTCGCCAGGTCCTTCAGAATCCGCCCGAGTTTAGGCCCACCGCCTACCCCGGTTATCTCCATCACCTCTTCCGTGCTTATAAGGGGTTTTCCGCTAATCCTTTGAAATCGCTTTAACTCCCCCATGAGTTCCATCCTTCCGGCAATCACCACTATGTCGAAGGAGGCCTCGCCAGCTTCATGGAATATCTCAAACAGCGCGTGAAGGTCCGACGCATCGGCCCTCTTAAATGCGGCATACAACCGCCGGCAGGCTTCGAGCCTTCTCGCAATGTCGTTGCTCAGGGAAAGCCTCCCGGGCAGACTGCCAGCGCCCACCATGAGCCTCTCAAGCCTCAGGAGGCCCCTGACGCTGAGGCCTTGGGAGAATTCCCTCATGTGGGAAATTTCATGTAATTTCTGAATGTTACGTTCAAGATTTGAAATAGATTTAATGTTGGAATGCAACTGCTTGATAGATAACGGAATTATCTTTCTGAGGAGACCGTCGGAGAGGGCCATGCCCAGAGCCTTCCAGGGGGCGTCGGCATTGAGGAGCTTGAAAAACTCTAAAGTAATTCTTTCACTTACGGCCCTCTCCAGGCTGCCGGCGAGGTCCCTAATCATGGCGCGGGTCCGGCGCTCAAGGGCGTAGTCCATCTCGGCGGAAAACCTGTATGCCCTGACGAGCCTCACCGGGTCGGCTCGCAGGTTCTCCGCGGACAGGGCTCTTACTATCCCCTGGTCAATGTCCCTGAGACCTCTGAAGGGATCTAAAAAGCCTCCCCTGGGCGACCAGGCCATGGCGTTCATCGTGAAGTCCCGGCCGCCGAGGTCATTCAATATATCGCCCTCCATCCTGGAAAAATCAATGGTCCTGCCTCCCGGGAGGACGACCCTCGTAAGTGTCTCGGCCTTGAGCTCCACCACCTTCCCCCCGAGCTCCCTGGCCACCGCGACCGACAGGCCGTGGAAATCCCCGGCGAAGATGAAATCAATGTCCTTTGAACGCGGCCCTCCCCTCGACAGGTCCCTCAGGTAGCCGCCAACGAGATAGGCGTCCGGACAAATGCGGAAGACCGTGGAGCACGCGCGGCCGCGCAGGATTGTCCTCTTTGAAGGCGCTAACCCCATGGTAGGGGGATTATACCAGTTCGGGTGTTCCAGGGCGGGACGGAATCTGCTTCGCCCAGCGGGAACAGGCGGACGCGCCTAAATTAGCGCGCCCGCCTGAGAAAATGCAAAGGGGTTCCTAGCCATAGAGGACCGGGACAGCCATCTTCCTGACTGCCTCGCGCACCTTCTCGCCCCTTATGGCCGAGTGCGGAATCTTCGAGAGCTTCTGAACGAGCTGGAGGATCCTCATCTGTTCAGCGGGCTTCATGCCGGCCATCTGGGCACATATCCGGAACGCTTCCCCGGAGAAAAACTCCAGACTCTCGGCCCTCGCCCTGGAGTCCGACAAATCCTCCATGGACTGCAGTATTATCGCTTCTGCAAGTGACTTTACGCCCATCCTGAGCCTCCTTCCTTCATGTATGTTTCCACTGCTCCCAATAAAAGGTCGCCACTTATGGGTTTTCTCAGATACCCCACGCCGAATTCAAGCAGCCCCAACGTCCGCCACGGCGCTACGGCCGTCATGATTAGGGCCGGCGGCCTGCGCTCCTCGCTCCAGGCCTTCCTCAGGAACTCCTCGCCGCTCATCCCGGGCATGAACTGGTCCACGAGCATGAGCCTGACTTTCCTATTATTTCTAAGAGATTCAAGGGCCTCCTCGGCCGAAGCGGCGGAGACCACCCTGTAGCCGGCGGCGCGCAAAAGGGTGACGAGTGATTCCCTGACTTTCGTTTCGTCCTCGACAAGTAGAATCGACATGCACTCCTACTGTTGCAATATGTTTGCCAGAACTAACGTATTGAAAAATTGGCCATCAGGTAAAAAAAGAGTGGTCAATACTGTACAGTGCGTCAGTTTCTGGACAAATGTCTGGCGGGGAAACTATATCTTGGTGAGCCCGTGCTTCTGGAGCTTGCTGTAGAGGCTGGACCTCGGTATGCCGAGCATCTTCGCGGCCTTGTACTTGTTGCCTCCGGCGTCCTTGATGGCCTTGATAAGGAGACTTCTTTCGGCCTCGTCGAGCCTGGAGAAGGACTTCTGGGAATCGCTCAGGGGCGGAAGGTCGTGGATCATTATCGCCGAGTCCTTGGCCATGATGAGGGAGTGCTCGATGGCGTTTTCCAGTTCCCTGACGTTGCCGGGCCAGGCATGCTCCATGAGCGCCTTCAAGGCCTCCTTGGACATGCCGCTGACGGGGCTGTTTACCTTCGCCCTATGCTTCTGTATGAAATGCTCCGCCAGCAAGGGGATGTCGCTCGCCCTGTCCCTGAGGGGGGGTATTTTGAGCTTCACTATGTTGAGCCTGTAGTAAAGGTCCTCCCTGAACTTCTGCTTGGCGACGGCCTCATCGAGGTCCGTGTTGGTGGCGGCGATGAGGCGCACGTCTATGGGTATGGCCTTGTTTCCCCCCAGACGCTCTATCATCTTGTCCTGGAGCACCCTGAGGAGCTTGGCCTGCGAGGAAAGGGGCAGGCTCGTAATCTCGTCCAGGAACAAAGTGCCCCCATCGGCCCTTTCGAATCTCCCCTGCTTGCGGGCGGTCGCTCCCGTAAAGGCCCCCTTTTCGTAGCCGAAGAGCTCCGATTCCAGGAGGCTCTCGGGTATGGCCCCGCAGTCCACGGCTACAAAGGGTTTGTCAGCCCGGGGACTCCTCTTGTGTATGAGCCTTGCCACCAGCTCCTTTCCGGTGCCGGACTCGCCCTCGATGAGCACCGTAGCGCCCGTTGGGGCTACCGTGTTAATTAACCGGTAGAGATTTTGGATAACCGGATGTCTTCCGACAATCAGGTCTTCGGATATCCTTCTTACCTCTTCCTTCAGTGACTTGTTCTCCGCAAGGGCGTTGTAAAGCTGTCCCGCCCGCTTGGCCAGTTCCAGAAGGTGCTCGGGGTCCACGGGTTTCGTAACGAAATCGAATACCCCGGCCTTCATGGCGGAAACCGCTATATCTATCGTCCCCTTGCCGGTGAGCATTATCATCTGCACCTCGGGGCTAACCTCCCTGAACTTCTGGAGCAGGTCTGTGCCCTTGGCGTCGGGCAGCGAATAGTCGCAGATTACGACCGGCAGCGGCTCTTTCTCGAAGGCGGCCACGGCTTCAACTCCCGAGGAGGCGGTGTTAACCTTGAAGCCCAGGGAGGTAAAGATGACAGAAAGGGAGTCCAGAACCTCAGGGTCGTCGTCGACGATGAAGACCGTCTCCTTTCCCGCCGATTCTGGTTCGGAATTCATCAATCCGCTATCACGCGCTTATGTCGGAAGGTCCGATGTGCAGCGCCGGAGAACCGATGTTGCCGTAAAACCTCAGGTCGTCGCCCACGGCCATCACGTTTCCGAAAAACGAGAGGACGTCGCCGGAGATCACGGCCTCTTTTACCGGGTAAGCGGGCTTGCCTCCCTCAACCCAAATGCCCGAAACCCCTATGGAGAATTGGCCGGAGATCGGATTGGCTGTGTGCATGCCCATGGCCTCTATTATATACAAACCCTCTCCGATTGATGCAAACATGGCCTCTAGGCTCTTCTTCTCCATCTCCGTGTCTATGCAGAAGCACATCGGGCCTACGGCAGGGGGCGCCGAAAAGCGTCCCCTCACTGCATTGCCAGTTGAGGCGGTCCCCCCCTTCTTGGCGGTTCGAGCATTAAACATGAGCCCTTTCAACACCCCGCCCTTGACCAGCACCTTCCTCGACGTCGGCACCCCCTCATCGTCCACGGGCCTCCTTCCGGGCCCCGTGGGCAAGAGGCCGTCGTCTATCAGGTCGATGTTTTCGCTTATGACTTTCTGTCCTGTCTTTCCCGCAAGTAGGGATTTGCCCTTCTGGACGTTTTCGGAAGAGAGCATCGCCGCGAATATCGACAGGAATTCCGCCGCCACGTGGCTTTCGAGCACGACGGAGGCCTTAACCGCTGAGATCTTCCGGGCCCCGAGCATGCTCGCCGCCCGGGAAGCGGCCTCCGCCCCGACGGCCCGGAAGTCCACCTCGTCCAGGAACCTGCCGGTGCCGAAGCCCCACCCCATCTGCGACTCGCCGCCCTCCTCCGCCACGGACATAATGTGGGCGCTCAAGGAGGTCGAACGATAGCCCTGGGAGACTCCCCTGGTGTTTACCACGAGGGTCTCGCCCTCGGAAAAAGACGCCATGGCCTTCCTCGTGCGCTTTACCCTTGCGTCGGCGGAGAAGGTGGATTTCTCTATCTGGAGCGCCCTCTCGATGGCCTCTTCCTCGGTGATGGAGCCGACCCTCTCGTCCCAGGTCGGAGTGTCGCCAGGCTCCGAGGCCTCCGGGAAGACGAGGAACTCGTCGGGCTCCGCATATGACGCGGCCTCCAGGGCCGCCTGTACGGCGCTTTCGGCCCCCTCCTCCTGGGTCGCGTAGTAGAAGCCCGGCCTCCCGTCCTTCTTGAGGCGGACTCCGTAACCCATTCCCACGGCTCTCTCCACCGCCGAGACCTCTCCCGAGCGCACCTCGGCCGAGAGCATCCTGGAGGCCCGCTGAAATACCTCGGCGTCCTCGGCGCCGCCCCGGAGAGCCAGCTCCAGTATTCTTTCGGCCAGCTCCCTGTCAGTCCTCATAGTAGGTGGCCGACGCCGTATCGGATTCCCAGACCGTGACCGCCGAAAGCCTGACCGGGCCGGAGTTGATCTTCCTTTTCAGCGAGTCGAATATCCACTTGGCCACGTTTTCCGAGGAGGGGTTCTTTTCGGTGAAAGGGAAGAGGTCGTTCAGAAAGGAATGGTCCAGGACCGATATGGTCTCCTTCGCCATGGCCTTAATTTCATGAAAATCCATGACCATGTCGAGGTCATTCAGGGTGTCCGATACGACATGGATATTTACTTTCCAGTTGTGGCCGTGGAGTCTCTCGCATTGGCCCTTGTAGCCCCTGAGCTGGTGGGCCGCGGAAAAAGAGGTCTCAATCGTGAGTTCGTACAAGGTTGCTTTCTCCTTTATGCTTTCTTCTTGAAAATCGCTATGTAGGGCAGGTTTCTGAACTTGTCGTCGTAGTCCAGGCCGTATCCGACGACGTACTCGTTGGGTATCTCGAAACCAACATAGTCCAGCGGGACGTTCTTAATCCGCCGCTCCTTCTTGTCCAGGAAAGCGCATATCCTGAGGCTCCTGGGCTTCTCCTCGAGAAGCATCTTGCGGACGAAATCCAGCGTGACGCCCGTGTCGGCTATGTCCTCGACAACCAGGACGTCCTTGCCCGTCACCTTCTCCCTCAGCCCCCAGTGAAGGGTCACCTGCCCCGTGGTGTCCGTCTCGACATAGCTGCTGGTGCTTATGAAATCTATCCTCAGGGGAACCTGTATCTCCCTTACGAGGTCGGAGGCGAACATGAAGGCCCCTTTAAGAAGAGGCACCACCAGGAGCTCCTTGCCCTCATAATCGCGCGATATCCTGTCGGCGAGCTCCTTCACTCGCCTTTGAATCTGCTCGACGGTAAACAGCGGCCTTCCTATCACCATAGCTTCACCTTCAAGATAATAACTATCTTAATAGCAAAACCCCGGAATATCAACGGCGACTCCCGGGGGCGTCAATAGCCCAGGGGCGGGCTCACGAGGAACGTCGAGGGGTCGTACCTTGCGCCCCCGGGCCGTTCCTTTATCCGCACGGCCATTCCCTCCACCTCGAGCCTGCCCTCCGAGAAGAGCCTTATGGCCTCGGGGTATATCTTGTGCTCGAGGGTCAGGATCCTGGCCGAGAGGGTCTCCTCGCTGTCTCCGGGGACCACCGGCACGGCGGCTTGGACGATGACCGGTCCGGTATCCATCCCCTCGTCGACAAAATGCACGGTGCAGCCCGACACCCTGACCCCGTAGTCCACCGCCTGCCTCTGCCCGTGGAGGCCCGGGAACGAGGGAAGTATGGCGGGGTGGATGTTCATCACCCTCATGGGGAACGCCTCGAGGAGGGGCCTCCGCACGATGCGCATGAAGCCCGCCAGCACGACCAGCCCCACCTCCCTTGCCTTGAGCTCCCCGGCGACCTTGGCGAAGAACTCGTCCCTGGAACCGAAGTCCTTCGGGTTCACGTAAAGGTGAGGGATGTTGTGCTTTTCAGCCCTCCTTACTGCGAAGGCCGACGCGTTGTCCACTATCAGCACCTCGATGGAGACAGCCAGCCTGCCTTCCTCCATGGCGTCTATTATCGACTGAAAGTTGGAGCCTCTTCCGGACGCCAGGACACCGAGCTTCAGCATGCTTTTCCTCCTATCTTATTTCCTTTATGACAGCGGTCTCGTCGCATTCGGGATATTTGTGGCACCTCAGACATTCTCCCCATATTTTCTGGGGGAGCTCCGCCTTGTCGGCCTCCCTGAACTTGAACTTCTCGATGAAATACTGCGGCTGGTATGTAAGGGCGAAGACCTTCCTTATGCCCAGCGCCTTGGCCTCCTTCAGGGCGCGCTTCACCAGGAGGCCGCCCAGGCCCTTCTTGCGTGAGTCGCCCGCTATAGCGAGGCTTCTTATCTCGGCAAGGTCCTCCCACAAGACATGGAGCGCGCAAACTCCTTTTATCGCCCCCTCGTCCTCGCACACGGAAAGGTCCCTCAAATTTTCGTACAGGTCGTTCAGGGACCGGGGAAGCATCTGGTCCTCGGCGGCCATGGAGTTGATCAGGCGGTGCACCGTCCGAACGTCGGAAGACTTCGCCTTCCTAATCTTCACGGCAACAGTCCTCCGACCCAAGCCGCATCAGCATCTTCCCGAGCCATCGCGCCCATAGCAATGAACGCTCTTCTTGCCCGCGGCCTTGGCACTGTACAAGGCCACGTCGGCAGCGGACAAAAGGTTCTTTGCGACATTCGCGTCCACAGGATAGGAGGCTACCCCGCCGCTGATGGTCAGCGAAACGGATTTGGAACCCAGATATCGCTTGAGCTCCACGGCATCCCTGATTCTGCAAGCGTGGTGGAAGGCCTCCTTCTTGGGGGTATTGGGCAGAAGGGTGATAAACTCTTCGCCCCCGTATCTTGCCACTACGTCCGTCTTTCGCGAGACGTGCAGAATCATAGCGGCCACGTCCCGAAGCACCTCGTCGCCGGCCTGATGGCCGAAGGTGTCGTTTATGACTTTGAAGTCGTCTACGTCGAAGAGCGCTATGGAAAAAGAACTCGAGTACCTCTCGGCCCTGGCAATCTCCTTGTCCAACTCGGCGTAGAAGTGCCTGATATTGTAAAGTCCCGTGAGGCCGTCGGTTATCGCCAGGCGCTCGGTCTCCTGAAAGAGCCTCACCTTGTCGGCTATCATCGAGAGGTTGTTGCCTATGAGGGACAGGAGCGAGGCCAGGTCGAAGTCGAACACGGTCTCCTTCCTGCTCGCAAGCACGAGGCATCCGAGCACTTCGGCCCCGGTCCGCAGGGGAATAACGACCAGGAAGGCAATGCCCTCCCCACTCAGCACCTCGTCCTTCATCGTGTCGGCCTTCTCAAGCACATGGAGGGGGGCGCGAAAGGACAACGCCTTCTCCAGGAGGGGGTTGAGGTTCCCCCTTTGGATGCGCTTCCTCAAGTCCGCCGAAAGGCCATTTGACACCTTCATCTCGTGCCCGTCCCCGTCCCTCAGCATTATCCACCCCAGGGTGAGGTGGGCTATTATGAGGGCCTTCTCCAGCAGGTCGCTGAAGACCGAGTCGATGTCGCCTGAGCTTATGAATGCGCTCGACAAAGTGTTGGTTATGATGAGCTCCCTGTTCTTCCTGAGGTACTGCGCCTCGAGGTTGACGAACGCCGAGATGTCCACCAGCACGACGAGGACGTAGGCCACTTCCCCCTCAATGACAATAGGGGTCACGGTGGCCTCGAGAGAACGCCCCCTGTAGACAAACCTCTCTCTGTGTTTCATCCTGTGAAGCACCGTCGACGTCATGACGTTGGCGAGCGTTTCGAGGGGCTCCACGTCGCTTGAGTCCCTGCCGACAACCTTTTCCTTCGAAGTCCCGACGAGGCTCAGAAAGGCCGCGTTTGCCTCGACGATCTTTCCATTCCTCGAAGCGATGACGACCGAATCCCTGAGATGATCTATAATCGGGATAGCTGCCCTGCCCTCTATGAACCTGTCCACTGTGCCTATTACCGGCGGATCGTCCTTTCGTAGAGCTCTTCCGCCATTCCCTCAAGCAGTCCGGCGCTGCTTATGAGGATTTCCGGGAAGGAAAACGCCGTCATTACGCTAATTGTAAGTATTATCCCCGGTATAATCAAGTCTGCGCGCTGGGGCTCAAGCCCTTTTACGCCCGCCCTTTCCGACGCCGGCATGGAGCAGAGGGAGGAGGCCATCTCTTCGAGCCGCGCGAGGGGTATGACGTGGTTATGGACCCTCCCGGCATCGAAGCGCTCAAGCCCGAGGTCGATAGCCGCCAGGGTGGTCGCCGTTCCCGCCGTTCCGACGAGCCTGGCGCCATCTTTCGCCCCACCCCCGAACTCGTCTTTCAGGACAACCGAGACCCCCCGCGCCGCTTCCCGCAGGGCCGCGAGCTCTTCATCCGTCGGTGGGTCGGCATGCATGTGGGCCTCCACCATCTTCACCACCCCCACCGGCACCGTCAGGTGTCGGGCGCCGGATGGCTCATCGGTGGAATAGATGAACTCGGTGCTGCCTCCGCCGATATCCATGATCAGATACTCACGGGGCCCGTCTATGGCCGACAGCACCCCCCTGGCCGTCAGCCGGGCTTCCCTTTCACCGTCCACTATCTCCACCTCGAGGCCGGCCTCGCGCCTCGCCCTCTCTACGAAGTCCCTGGCGTTCCGGGCCTCCCTCAGGGCGCTCGTGCCCACGCACCAGGTGCGTTCGGTCCCCGATTGGCGGATGATTTCGGCGAACCTCGAAAGTGCGGCGAGGCTGTTTTCCGAAGCTTTTTCTCCGAGAAGGCCGCTTTCCCCGAGGCCGGCTCCGAGCCTCGTTATCACGCGCTCGTACCTCAGGGGCCTGGCCCCCCGCCCCGAAACGTCGGAGACGAGGAGCCTAAGCGTATTTGAGCCGACGTCGACGACTGCAAAAATCATGATTTATTATATACATATGTTAGAATAATTGGACTATGCTGACCGTGCTGATTGTGGAAGACAAGCCCTCCATGGCCCGCATGCTGAAGGAGACCCTGGAGAGCGAAGGCTACAGGGCCGTGACCGCCCCCGACGGGAAGACCGGCATCGGCGCCATCACCCGGGAAAGCCCCGACATAGTGCTTACGGACCTGAAACTCCCCGGCGCCAACGGCATCGCGGTGCTCAAGGCCTCCAAAGCGAACAATCCCCTCAGGCCGGTAATAGTCATGACGGCTTTCGGCTCGGTCCAGACGGCGGTGGAGGCCATGAAGGAAGGGGCCTTCGACTTCATAACCAAGCCCTTCGACGTGGACCATCTCCTGATGCTGGTCCGCAGGGCCCTGGAAAACCGCAGGCTCCTCACCGAAAACATCGTCCTCAGGGACGAGTTCCGCTCCAGGTTCGGCATGCCGGAAATAGTTGGCACAAGCAGGGTCATGCGGGGGGTGGCCGAGAAGGTGCGAAAGGTGGCCCCCACAAAGACCACCGTCCTGATTCTCGGGGAGAGCGGAACGGGGAAGGAGCTTTTCGCCAGGGCCATCCACCAGCTAAGCGACCGCAAGGAATTCCCCTTCATTCCCATCAACTGCGCCGCCATACCGGGGAACCTCCTGGAGTCGGAGATGTTCGGGTACGAAAGAGGGGCCTTCACGGGGGCCGACTCCAGTAAGACGGGCAAGTTCGCCCTCGCCGACAGGGGCACGATATTCCTGGACGAGATAGGCGAGATGGACATGGCCCTCCAGGCTAAGCTCCTGAGGGCCCTCGAGGAAGGCGAGATCGAGCGCCTGGGAGGCTCGGGCCCCATCAAGGTGGACGTGAGGGTGATAGCCGCAAGCAACAAGGACCTCGAACGGGCGGTCTCGGAGGGAGCGTTCCGGGAGGACCTCTTTTACAGGCTCAACGTCTTTCCCCTCTTGCTACCCCCTCTCAGGGACAGGAAAGAGGATATCCCGGCCCTGGTTGAGCACTTCATCTCCCGAGGCGCTGCGGAGATGAAGACCGGCATGGGAGAGGTATCGCCCCAGGCCCTCGAAAAGCTCAAGAACTACGGCTGGAAGGGCAATGTCAGGGAACTTAAAAACGCCATAGAACGTGCTATAATACTGTCCGAAGGTGGTGCGATATCTCCCGAACACATATCTCTGAGCCCCGCCCGCGACGGCTTTCCCATCGACGAAGTGCCAATGGGTGGCTCGCTCGCCGAAACGGCAAGAGAGGCGCAGAGAATAGCGGAAACAAGCCGCATCAGGAAGGCCCTCGACGAGGCGGGAGGAAACAAGACCAGTGCGGCCAAGACGCTCGGCGTGAGCTATAAGACGCTTCTGACCAAGATAAAGGACTATGGGCTCCAATAGGAAGAAGACGGGAACGCGGGAGACCCCCATGGCCTCCACGGTCGGCTTCTCTGGAGAACTCGGTTGCATCACGGAAAATGACGGCCCTGAGATGCGGAGGTCCTGGAGCTCCGCGCGGGGCCCGGAGAATACAGTAAAGGGATAAGGAGACGCGCGCGTGGCTGGACATTCCAAGTGGGCGCAGATCAAGCACAAGAAGGCCCGCACCGACGTAAAGAGGGGAAAGGTCTACTCCAAGATAGTCAAGGAGATAGCCGTGGCGGCCCGCATGGGCGGCGGCGACCCCGGCGCCAACCCGCGGCTCAGGCTCGCCATCGAGAAGGCCAAAGAGGTCAACATGCCCCAGGACAACATCTCCAGGGCCATAATGAAGGGCACGGGCGAGCTCCCCGGCACCTCGTACGAGGAAGTATCTTACGAAGGGTACGGCCCCGGCGGGGTGGCGGTGCTCATCGAGGCCCTCACCGACAACCGCAATCGCACGGTCTCGGAAATCAGGCACCTGATGTCAAAGAACGGCGGGAGCATGGGCGAAAGCGGTTGCGTGGCGTGGATATTCGACAAGAGGGGCTACATTCTCGTAGACAAAAGGAAGGCGGGGGAGGAAAAACTCATGGCGGTGGCCCTCGACGCGGGGGCTATAGACATGAAGAACGAACCCGGGGAGGATAGCTACGAGATCATCACCGAGCCCGAAAATCTCAGCGAGGCGCAGGCCGCCCTCGAGGCATCAAACATACCTGTGGCCCTCGCCGAGGTCACGATGCTTCCGAAAAACTACGTGGAGCTCGACGCCAAGACCGCGGAGCAGATGGCCCGGCTGATGGAGGCCCTCGAAGACCACGACGACGTGCAGAACGTCTACGCCAATTTCGACATCCCCGAAGAAGTGGCAAAGGAAGTGGAGTCCTGATGGCGGCAAGGCGTAGCGGACTTGCCTGCGTGGTACTCGCCGCCGGCCTAGGCACGAGGATGAAGTCGGAAACCCCGAAGGTCCTGCACAGGATCTACGGCAAGCCCCTCTTGCAGCTCGTGCTGGACTCCCTCGGCGGCCTCAAACCCCGGATGACGGTCGTGGTGGCCGGAGGGAAGCTCTCCCGCGTGCGCGAAGCCGTGGGGGCTCCCGAGGGCGTGGAGTTCGTCCTTCAGCGGGAGCAGAGGGGCACGGCCCACGCCCTCAAGACGGCGGCCCGGAAGCTCCGGGGCTTTAAGGGCACGGTGCTCGTGGTAAACGGCGACACCCCCCTCCTTCTGACAAAGACCCTCAAGAAATTCATCGCCCTTCACAGGAAGGACCGCAACGACGTCTCTTTCGTCTCCTTCATGGCCGACGACCCCGGCGCCTACGGCCGGGTCCTCAGGGACGCGGGCGGTAGGCCGTTACAGATTGTGGAAAGGCTCGACGCCACTCCGGAACAGATTGACATCGAAGAGGTCAACAGCGGGGTCTACGCCTTCGAGGGCCCTGCCCTCCGCCTGCTTGACGCCATAAGGCTGAACGAGAGGAAAGGCGAATATTACCTGACCGACGTCGTCGAGATAGCTTCCAGGGAAAATCTGCGCTCGGGCGCCTATTGCCTTGGCAGCGAGAGCGAGTTCCTGGGGGTCAACACGAGGGAGGACCTGGCGCTGGCCCACGAGGTGATGCGCGAGAGGACCATCGAAAAATGGATATCCCGCGGCGTCAGCTTCGTGGACATGTTCTCGGTCCACATCGAGCCGGACGTCGCCATAGGCGCGGACACGGTCATATACCCCAACGTCTATCTCCAGGGGGCCACCAGAATTGGCAGGGGGTGCACCGTCTATCCCAACGTGAGGATTGTGGACAGCACCCTTAAGGACGGCGCCGTCATCAAGGACACCTCCCTGGTCGAGGAGTCAGTTGTCGGCCCGGGGGCGGCGGTGGGCCCCTTTGCCCACCTCAGGCCCGGGAGCCTCATAGGCCGAGCATCGAAGATAGGGAATTTCGTCGAGGTGAAGGCCTCCTCCATCGGCGAGGGCACCAAGGCCATGCACCTGAGCTACATAGGCGACGCCGACGTGGGCTCCGGGGTGAACATAGGGGCCGGCACCATCACCTGCAATTACGACGGCGTCAAGAAGCACAAGACCAAAATCGGCAAAGGGGTCTTCGTGGGCAGCGACACCCAGCTTGTGGCCCCGGTCAAGGTGGGCCGCGGCGCCTACATAGGGGCCGGCACTACGGTCACGAAGGACGTACCACCGGGGCACCTTGCCATAAGCAGGGCCCCTCAGAAGAACATAAACAGAAGAAGGCCCCGGAAGAAGAAATAGATGTGCGGAATCATCGGTTACACCGGCCATAGCGACGCCATCTCCGTAACCCTGGAGGCCCTAAAGCGTCTCGAATACCGGGGCTATGACTCAGCGGGCATCGCCTTCTTCGCGGGCGACTCTATAGACGTAAGGCGGTGCAAGGGAAAGATAAGCGACCTGGCTTCCCTCTTCTCGGACGACAAGCCCGAAAGCACCACGGCCATCGGCCACACCAGGTGGGCCACCCACGGAAGGCCTTCCACCGAAAACGCCCATCCCCACAGGTCCGACGGCATCGTGCTGGTCCATAACGGGATAGTGGAAAACTACATGGAGCTAAAGAGGACGCTCAAGGCCGAGGGCTTCGTCTTCACCTCCGAAACCGACACCGAGATAATCAGCCACCTCATAAACAAGCACTCCGCGGGGCGCTCCCTAGAGGAGGCCGTAAGAGAGACCGTAAAGGGCATCAGGGGGGCCTATGCCCTTGCCGTTATCAGCGACAGAGAGCCCGGCAAGGTGGTGGGCGCGCGAAAGGACAGCCCCCTGGTGCTCGGCCTGGGAGACGGGGAGTACTTCCTCGCCTCCGACATACCGGCGTTCCTCGGCCGCACGCGGGATGTGGTCTTCATCGAGGACGGCGAGCTTGTGGTCATCGAGAAGGACGGCTATTCGATCTATAGCGCCGGGGGCGAGAAGATCGAAAAGGAAGTCAGCCACATTACCTGGAGCAGCGCCATGGCGGAAAAGGGCGGCTACAGACACTTCATGCTCAAGGAGATATTCGAACAGCCCCGCTCCCTGGCCGACACCCTCGCCGGCCGCATCAACGTGGAGACCGGCGAGGTCAACCTCGACGAGTTCCACCTGACCAAGGAGGAGCTTAGGAAGATAAGCAAGGTTTACATCGTGGCCTGCGGCACTTCCTGGCATGCCGGGATTGTGGGGAAATACCTCATAGAGGAACTGGCCCGAATGCCGGTGGAGGTGGACATAGCCTCCGAATTCCGTTACAGAAACCCCATAGTGGGGAGCGAGGGGCTCTTCGTATCCATAACCCAGTCGGGCGAGACGGCCGACACCCTGGCCGCCCAGAGAACGGCTCGCAAGCTCGGGGCCAGGACGCTGAGCATATGCAACGTCACAGGGAGCACCGCTTCCAGGGAGGCCCATTCGGTGTTCTATACCCACTCGGGACCCGAGATAGGGGTAGCCTCCACCAAGGCCTTCACGGCGCAGCTTGCGGCCCTCTATCTGCTCGCCGTGGCCCTCGGACGCTCCAGGGGGACCATAGGCGACGCGAGGAATCGGGAGCTTCTTTCGGAGCTCCTGGCAATGCCCGACAAGATAGAAAAGACCCTGGCCGTGGACGGGGCCGTCGAGGACATTGCCAAGGCCTACGCCAACCGGAACGGCTTCCTCTTTATAGGAAGGGGAATAAACTACCCGATTGCCCTGGAGGGGGCCCTCAAACTCAAGGAAATATCCTATATCCACGCCGAGGCCTACCCGGCCGGAGAGATGAAGCACGGGCCCATAGCCCTCATAAGCGAGGGCTTCCCGGTCATCGCCCTCGCCCCCAGGGATGGCCTGTTCGAGAAAGTGCTTTCAAACATACAGGAAATCAAGAGCAGGGACGGCAGCATCATCGCCGTGACCTCGGGGGGCGCCGCCGAGCTCCGGGAATTCGCCGACCACGTCATCGAGGTCCCGGACTGCACACCCCTGGCCATGCCGCTTGCGCTTACCGTGCCGCTGCAACTCCTGGCTTACCGCGTCGGCGTCCTCAGGGGCTGTAACATCGACCAGCCCCGGAACCTCGCCAAGAGCGTCACGGTGGAATAGCCCTCCCTATGTATTGCTGGACTATGCCAACTGTAATTTGTTAAAATACTTCATTCTCATGGCGGACCCCATACTCGAAGAGTTGAACCCCCAGCAAAAAGAGGCCATAACTCATTGCGAAGGGCCTCTCCTTATCCTGGCCGGCGCCGGAAGCGGCAAGACCAGGGTAATCACGCACAAATTCGCGTACCTCGCAAAGAAGCACGGACCCCGCTCCATGCTGGCCGTCACCTTCACGAACAAGGCCGCCGAGGAGATGAAGGAGCGCATCTCCCTGCTCCTCAGGAAGGACCTCAGGAATACCTGGATAGGCACCTTTCATTCCCAGTGCAACAAGATTCTGCGCAGGGAGATAGGGAAGCTCGGCTACCAGACGGACTTCACCATTTACGATGAAGACGACCAGAGCAACCTCATAAGGCACATCCTCAAGGAGTTCAAGATCTACGAGGCCCTGTACAAGGGCATCCTGTCGAGGATAAGCTCCCTGAAGTCGTGCTGCGTAACCCCCGACTCCTACCTTTCGGACTGCGACGGGTTCGGCTTCGAGGAGAAGCTGGCCAGGGTATACATCCGCTACCAGGACGAGCTCAAGCGCTGCAACGCCGTCGACTTCGACGACCTCATACTGCTCACCACACAGCTCTTCAGGGAACATCCGGAGGAGATGGGGAAATACCGGGAAATGTTCTCGCATATCCTGGTCGACGAGTTCCAGGATACCAACACCGCGCAGTACGCCTGAACTTCGAGAAGGACTTCCCAGATGCCACGGTCATAAAACTCGAACAGAACTACCGCTCAACGAAGAACATCATCCATATCTCGGACGTGATCATCAAGAGCAACGTCAAGCGCAGGGACAAGAAGCTCTGGAGCTCAAGGCCCGAGGGCGAGAAGATATCCCAGTGCTGGTTCTCCACCGAGATTGAGGAGGCAAAGCACGTCGCCAAGCTGATAAAGGAGCTTTACCTCAAGGGCGAATACGACTACAGGGACTTTGCCGTCCTCTACCGCATAAACGCGCAGTCGAGGGCCATCGAGGAGGCCCTGAGGCGCGAAAAGATGCCTTACAGGGTTCTCGGCGGCGTTAGCTTCTACCGCCGCAAGGAGATCAAGGACCTGACGGCTTACATGAGGCTCGCCCTCAACCGTGACGACAACGTGAGCCTGAGGCGGGTCATCAACACCCCGTCGAGGGGCGTCGGCGCCTCCACCCTTTCGAAACTCGAGCAGAACGCAAAGAAGAAGTCCATCAGCCTTTACGCCTCTATCAAGAACGTTATAAAGGCCAACAGCATAACGGCCTCCGTCAAGGAAAAGCTCGAGGGCTTCGTTTCTCTCATAGACGGAATAGCCTCCGGAAAGTACAAGGACTCGGCGGACATGCTGAGGCATATATACGACAAGAGCGGCTACGCCAAGTCCGTGAACGAGGACCGGGCGGAGATTGTCGAGGAATTCATCCTGTCGGCCGAGGGCAGGGAGCCGAAGAATTTCGTGGACGAGCTCTCGCTGGTCACAAACCTCGACGAAGACTGCTCTGACAACGCCATATCGCTAATGACCCTCCACAGCGCCAAGGGCCTGGAGTTCCCCGTGGTCGGCATCGTCGGCATCGAGGAAGGCGTCCTTCCCTACTTCAAGGCCCAGGACCCGAAGGAGGTCTCGGAGGAGCGCAGGCTCCTCTACGTAGGCATCACCAGGGCACGGGACATGCTTTTCCTAAGCGGCGCGAGGAAGAGGAGGCTGTTTTCCAAGGTCCAGGAGCAGGAGATCTCTCGGTTCCTGAACGACCTTCCCGAAGAAATCTGCAATAAGATAGACAAGTCCCTAAAGGGGGTCTCCTCGGGCAAGGGCCTGCGCCGGCATAAGGCCAAGGGCCGTCCTGCCCCGTATTCGGTGGGCTGCAGGGTCAAGCACACCAAGTGGGGCGTGGGAGTGGTCAGGGACTGTTACGGCGAAGGCGACGAGCAGAAAATAACCGTGAATTTCCCCGACTACGGCATCAAGAGACTCTCCCTCAAGTTTGCGAATCTCGAGAAGATAGCTTAAAATAATTATATGAAAATCGACTCAAAACTAGTCGATCGGATAGCCGGGCTTGCGAGGCTCAAGCTCTCCGATTACGAAAGGGAATCCCTGCTGGCCGACCTCAACAACATTCTCTCCTACGTCGAGAAGCTAAACCGTTTGGACATAAGCGCCGTGGAGCCCACGTCGCATGTCCTCGACCTCGCCAACGTATCGAGGGAGGACGAGCCCCGGCCCTCGATGCCGGTGGACGAGGCCCTCGCCAACGCCCCCGACAGGAGCGGAAATTTCTACAGGGTTCCCAAGATAATCGAGTAATATCAGCCATGTTCAGACCTTTTCTGAGAGCCAAGATACACAGGGCAACCATCACCGACGCTAACCTCGACTACGAGGGCAGCATCACCATAGACGCTGCCCTCCTCAAGGCCGCGGACATAAAGCCCTACGAGCAGGTGGCCATCAGCAACCTCAATAACGGCGAGCGTTTCGACACCTACGCCATACCGGGCAAGAAGGGGGAGATGTGCCTGAACGGCCCCACGGCGCGAAAGGGACAGCCCGGGGACAAGATAATCGTCTTCTCCTACAGCTGGCTTGACGAGGCGGAGATGGAAGGCTTCGAGCCAAGGATAATCAAGGTCGACGGGAAGAACCGCATAATAAGGGGCAAATAGCCCTTCCCCCCTCTTACTGCCTGATATATCCCTCTACCAGGATGTCCTCGTCCAGGCGCCTGACCTTAACGTCCCGGAGCGCTATGGCATCATCGAGGGGCCTGAAGACCTCTCCGCCCACGGCGGGGTAGCTCTTTGCGCCGCCGATTATCTTCGGGGCTATGAAATACATCACCTTGTCCACCACGCCCTCCATGAGGGCATGGGCGTTAAGGGAGGCCCCGCCCTCTATGAGAACCGAAGATATCCCCCTTGAGCCGAGGACTTCCATAAGCCAATTAAATTCAAGTTTTGCTTTATATTTAATAATGATTGTCCCTGATTTACTTAACTTATTAATTTTGATACTTCCAGCGGCGGTTACTACTATGGTCTCCGGGGGACATCTTAAGACCCTCGAGCCCGGCGGGGTCTCGGCACGGGGGTCTATTATCACCCTTACGGGGTTCTTACCTCGTCCGGTCCTGCAGGTGAGCTCGGGGTCGTCGGCCTTAACGGTGCCTACGGCGGTGAGGATGGCGTCCACGCTCCCGCGCAGCCTGTGCACCAGGCGGCGGGATTTCTCGCCGGTGATCCATTTGGACTGCCCCGTGGGGGTGGCTATCTTCCCGTCGAGGGTCATGGCGGTCTTAAGGGTGACGAAGGGCCTCCCCGTGGTTATGAATTTCACGTAGGCCTCATTTAGCCGGCGGGCCTCCTCCTCGAGCACGCCCACGGAGACCTCTATTCCGGCGTCCCTGAGCTTCCTGATGCCCCTGCCCCGGACCTGGGGGTTGGGGTCCACCATGGCAGCCACGACGCGCCTTATTCCGGCCTTGATGATTGCGTCGGCGCAGGGAGGGGTCCTCTTTCCGGTGTGGCTGCAAGGCTCAAGCGACACGTAGAGCGTGGCCCCCTTTGCCGAAGCTCCGGCCTTTGCGAGGGCCAGGGCCTCCGCGTGGGGGGTGCCGGGCCTCCTGTGGTAGTCCTCTGCAATTACCCTGCCGTCTTTGACTATGAGCGCGCCCACCATGGGGTTGGGGCTGGTCCGTCCCAAAGCGCGCCGGGCAAGCCCGAGGGCGCGTTTCATGTATGCGGGTTCGTCCATGGCTTTTAAGGATAACATATGCCGTTGCTGCGGGAAATCAGCCGTGAGGGGGGCCCATGTGGATGGAGATATCCGAGATATGCCTTTTTAGATATCTCTTGAGCGGGGGCTTTATCAGCTCCCTGGTGGCCGGCAACACAAGCAGGAATCCGACGAAATCCGTAACGAAGCCCGGGGTCAGAAGGAGCGCTCCGGCCACGAGTATCAACGCCCCGTTGATAAGCTCCTCGGTCGGGATTCTGCCCTCGCCGAGGTCCAGCCGGATGCGGTAAAGGACGCCCATCCCCTCGAACCTGACCATGAAGGCCCCGACCACCGCGGTCAGAAGTATGATGGCTATGGTGTTCAGGGTGCCGATGCGGGAGCCCACGTAAATCAGGAGCGAAAGCTCTATCACCGGCACCACCGCGAATATCGCAAAGAGCTTGAAAAGCATCCCGACCCCTCGATGGTTTTCTAATAGGCTAACCCCTTTGGCTTTCATCAATCAAGGCGGCTCAAAGATGTTGCAAAGGCGGCATACGCTTCCGGAGCATGCTATAATCTGCTATATTTCATATGGTGAAAGGCGCAGGCCATTGAAAATAGTGACGGCGAGAGAGATGCGTGAGATTGACCGCAGGACCATTGAGGGCTGCGGCATCCCGGGCACTGTCCTCATGGAGAGGGCGGGGCTTGCCGTGGCCCGGAAGATAGCTGAGATGTACCCTCCCGGGAAGCTCATAGTCTTGGCCGGGTCCGGGAACAACGGGGGCGACGGCATCGTGGTGGGAAGGGAGCTCCATAACTCCGGATGGCACGTAAGGGTGCTCCTTCTCCTCAAGGAAGACAGACTCAGTCCCGACTGCCTCGCCCAGTACAGGGCGGCAAAGCAGATAGGGGTACCCATCGATTTCAGGGAGACCTTCGAGCAGTCCGACCTGCACGCCGCCGTGGTCGTGGACGCCCTCTTCGGCACCGGCCTGAGCAAGGAGATAACGGGCTCCCTGGCGGAGACCATAGAAAGGCTCAACGCTTCGGAGGCCCCCGTGATAGCCGTGGACATCCCCTCGGGCATCTCCTCCGACAACGGCCATGTCCTCGGCGCCGCCGTGAGGGCCACGGCCACCGTGACCTTCGGGGCGCCCAAGAGAGGACACTACCTTTACCCCGGGGCGGATTACACGGGGGAACTCTTCGTGGAGGACATCGGCTTTCCCGCGCCTTTTTTCAACGACGCGTGCTGCGAGCTCCTCGAGCCCGAGGGCATGCGGAACCTTCTGCCTGCCCGGCCGAAACGCTCACACAAGGGCGACTATGGCCACGTACTCGTAGTGGCGGGCTCCAGGGGCAGAACCGGGGCGGCCATGATGGCGGCCAGGGCCTGCCTGATGAGCGGGTGCGGTCTCGTTACGCTGGGAGTTCCGGAGGGCCTCATGGGAGTTTTCCAGTCCAGGGTCACCGAGGAGATGTGCCTCCCCCTGCCCGACCGCGGCGACGGCACGCTTTCCCCGAAGGCTGCGGAGCATATACTGGGCTTCCTCGACGCAAAGGCCGACGCCCTGGCCATGGGGCCGGGAATCGGGGTTTCGGAGGACACGGCGGGAGTTGTCAGGGCCGTCTTGGCCTCCCTCGAAAAACCCGCAGTCCTTGACGCTGACGCCCTCAACGTCCTTCAGGGCAAGGCCGACGTCCTCAGGGAGGCAAGCGCTCCTCTCGTGCTCACCCCGCATCCGGGAGAGTTCTCCCGCCTGACCGGAAAGCCGGTAGACGAAATAGAGACGGACAGGATAGAGTCCGCCCTCGCCTTCTCCAAGGACTACGGAGTGACGCTCGTTCTCAAGGGGGTGCCGACCGTCGTAGCCGACCTGGGCGTCAAGGCCTTTCTGAACTCCACCGGCAACCCCTCCATGGCCAAGGCCGGCGCGGGCGACGTGCTCACCGGAATGGTGGCCTCGCTTCTTGGCCAGGGGCTGAACTCCTCCGGCGCCGCTTCCCTCGCCGTGTACCTCCACGGCCTGGCCGGGGACCTCGCAGAGGCCGAATTCGGGCTCCAGTCCGTTCTCGCCTCGGACATAATAGCAGCCATCCCGGAAGCCTTCAGGAGCCTGAGGCAGCCTTGAGCCTGGTCATTCATCCCGAAATCTTCGAAAGGGCACGGGCGGAAGAAGGGCTGACGGCATTCTTCACGGGCAGGGACCCCGGATTAGACGTCTCCGGGCTGACGAACATGCCAGTGCACTTCCCGATACAGGAGCATACTTCCCTGGTAAGCTCGGTTACGGACATCGCCTCCCGGGAGGTCGCCGACGCCGTGGTGACCGGAAAGAGAGGCATACTCCTGGGCCTCAAGGTCGCGGACTGCGTGCCCATTCTGCTTTACGACGGCCGCCGAAAGGCCGTTGGGGCGGTGCACGCCGGCTGGAGGGGCACGGCTTCCGGCATTCTAAAGAACACGATCGCCGCGATGGTCCGGGACTTCGGCTCCGACCCGCGGGACATCGCCGTTGCCATCGGCCCGGCGATAAGGTGGTGCTGCTACGAGGTGGGCCGGGAGGTGCTCGACCCAGTGGTACGGGCCACGGGAGGCGGCGACTACCACATGGAAAAGAACGGAAGGCTCTGCCTGGACCTCCCCTCGGCCAACAAATACCAGGCCCTATCCGTTAAAATAGAGGTCGAAAACATCGACGTAATAGAGGAATGCACCTACTGCCACCCCGACAGGTACTTCTCCTACAGGTACGCCAAGGGCCCCACGGGGAGGCAGGGCGGCTTCATAGGAATTCCATAGCCCGGAAGGAGGCTCAGCACGCATGGTCAAGGCCGGCGACATAATGAATAAGGAAGTCATATCGGTGCACCCGGAGATGCCGGTCGACAAGCTCGGCAGGTTTTTCATCGAGCACGACATCAGCGGCGCGCCGGTACTGGACGCCCAGGGGCAGCTGGTAGGCATAGTGACCGAATACGACCTGATAAGCCAGAGCAAGAAGTTCCACATCCCCTCCATGCTCCGGATATTCGACGCCATCATACCGCTTAAGGGCTCCGAGGCCATCGAAAAGGAGATACAGAGGATGGCGGCCTCGCAGGTCTCTGACATCTGCACCACGGATGTCATGACCATCAGCGAGGACACTCCCCTGGAGGAAATAGCCACTATCATGGCCGAAAAGCACATCACCCTTCTCCCCGTGGTCCGGGACGGCAAGGTGGTTGGCGTCGTGGGCAAGCACGAGGTCATCCGCGGGGTGGCTGGTGAGGCTCCTAAGCAATAGCCCGGAGGAGACGGCTGAGGCCGGTTACAGGCTCGGCAGGATGCTCAAGGCCGGCTCAACGGTCTGCCTCTACGGGGAGCTCGGGGCCGGCAAGACGGTCTTCGCGAAGGGCATCGGCCGCGCCCTCGGCGTCCCGGAACGTGACATAACCAGCGCGAGCTTCACCATCGTGGCCGAACACGAGTCCCGACCGCCTTTTTACCACATCGACCTCTACAGGCTCGACCGCGAAGAGGACGTTGAGGCCGCCGGCGTCTACGATTTCATCGGGTGCGACGGCATATCGGTGGTGGAGTGGGCCGAGAAGCTGGAGGCCCCGGAAGGCTGCATCAAGGTCATCCTGGAGGTCCTGCAGAATGATTCCCGAGAGATTATAATAGAGGGCATAGATGAAGAGGATTGGGATAATCTGCAAGCCTGACAGGCCGGAGCCGCCGGAAATCCTCCGGGATTTCGTCCCCTGGCTCCGCGAGCGGAAGATCGAGGTGTACCTGGAGGAGGAAGAAATCGCCTCCTTCGAGGGGGCCCAGAGCATTCCGCGCTCCGAGTTTCCAAGCTCCGTGGACATGGTGGTGGTCCTCGGGGGCGACGGCACCATGCTGGGCACGGCGAGGCTGGTGGCGCCGGCGGGCGTCCCCGTGCTGGGGGTCAACCTGGGGGGCCTGGGCTTCATCACCGAGATATACACGGACGAGATCTTTGAGGCCATGGAGAAGATAATAAGGGGCGAATGTCCCACCGAGGAGAGGATGATGCTCTCGGCCCGACTCACCCGGGAGGGGGAGGAGATCTCGCGCTACACGGCCCTCAACGACATAGTGATAAACAAGGGCGCCATGGTGCGGATAGTCGACCTGGAAGTGAGGGTGAACAAGGCGTTCGGGCTTATTCCCTCTCGGCCGGCGGCCCCATACTCTACCCTACCCTCCCGGCCCTCGTGCTCACGCCCATAAGCCCTCACACTCTCACGAACAGGCCCCTCGTGCTGCCGGACGACGCCGAGATAGAGATGACCCTCAAGTCGCATAGCGACGGCGTGCTTCTTTCGCTTGACGGCCAGGTCGGCTACACTCTCATGTCGGGCGACACCATCATTGTCGAGAAGTCCCCCCACGTGGCCACGCTCTTCCGGGCCGGAGGCAGGGATCACTTCGACATCCTGAGGACCAAGCTCAAGTGGGGCCAGAGATGAGGCTTTCCTCCACCGGGGAAGTCAGGACGGTGCTCAGCTATTACGAGGCCCTCGGCTTCAAGCGCCTGCCCATAGAGGTGCCGGGGGCCGCCAGGATGACGGGCGCGGAAAAGGCCCGGGCGCTTGAGGCCCTTCGCTTGGAGATGGGCGACTGCCAGAGGTGCAAGCTCGGAAAGGGCAGGAAGAACCTCGTCTTCGGGGAGGGAAGCCCGGAGGCTGAGATAATGTTCATAGGCGAGGCCCCGGGACGCGAGGAGGACCTCCAGGGCAGGCCCTTCGTGGGAGACGCCGGAAAGCTCCTCACAAGCCTGATAAACAAGATGGGCTTCAAGCGCGAAGACGTATACATCGCGAACATCATAAAGAGCCGCCCGCCGGGCAACCGCGACCCCGAAGCGGACGAGATAAGCGCATGCCTGCCCTTCCTGAAGAAGCAGGTGGAGATTATCTCCCCCAGGGTGATAGTTTCCCTCGGTCGCGTCTCGTCCCATACGCTCACCGGGCTGAACACGCCGATATCGAGGCTCAGGGGGCATTTCCATGCCTTCCAGGGCATCGCCCTCATGCCGACCTTCCACCCGGCGTATCTGCTCAGGAACCCGAGGGCCAAGCACGACGTCTGGTCCGACGCCAGGCAGGTGCTCGAGCTTCTGGGCAGGGAAGTGAAATGAAGAACCTCTGGGCCCCCTGGAGGATGCAATACATCCTGGGCAAGAAGCCGACCCAATGCATCTTCTGCACCATGCCAGGCGAAGGCCGCGACAGGGACAACCTCATCCTTTACCGGAGCGAAAATACCTACGTCATAATGAACCGCTTCCCCTACAATAACGGCCACCTCATGGTCGTCCCCTATGTTCACGTCCCGGACCTCGAGGGCCTCGAACCGGGCCTGATGGGGGAGATGATGGAGCTCACCCGGTACTCCGTGGAGTGCGTCACCAGGGCCTTCTCGCCCGATGGCTTCAATATCGGGATAAATCTCGGCAGGGTGGCCGGCGCGGGCATCGAGGAGCATCTGCATATCCACATTGTGCCCCGCTGGGCGGGGGACGTGAGCTTCATGACCGTCTTCGACGAAATACGAGTGATACCGGAACACGTGCTTGACACCTACGACAAGCTCCACCCGGTGTTCAACAGGGATGCTTAAGGAACTCAGAGTAAAGAACTACGCCATAATCGACGAACTCTCCCTGGAATTCGAGCCGGGCCTGAACGTCCTCACCGGGGAAACGGGGGCCGGCAAATCAATAATCATCGGCGCCCTCGGCGTCGCCCTCGGCCAGAGGGCCTACACCGAGATGATCAAGACCGGCGCGCCGGAAGCCGTCGTGGAGGCCTTATTCGACGTCGGCAACCAACCCCTGCTGGCGGAGATGGGCATAGACGGCTCCGAGGGAATCATAATTCGCAGGGTGGTCTCCAGGGCCGGCAAGACCAGGACTTACATAAACGACACCCTGGTCAACGTCCAGAGCCTCGCCTCCCTGGGCTCCCGCCTTGTGGACATACACGGGCAGAACGAGCACCAGAGCCTCCTTTCGCGGGATAACCAGCTCGCGCTCCTGGACCGCTTTGGGGGGCTCGAGCGCCTGAGGGACGATGTGGCCCTGCACTTCCGCCGGAGCGAGGCCCTTAAAGGAAAGATAGAGGGCCTAAAGGCTGGCAGAAGGGCGGCCGAGCAGAAGCTCGACCTCCTCAAGTTCCAGGTAAACGAGATCGAATCCGCCTCCCTCGAGCCCGGAGAGGACGAAAGGCTCGAGGAGGAACGGGCCATACTTTCGAACCTGGGCCGTCTGAGGGAACTTACCGAGGGAGCCCATGCCGAAATTTACGGCGACGAGAGCTCCGCGGTGGAACGCCTCGCCCGCGCCGTTTCGTCGCTCAGGGAGACGTCATCCATCGACAGGAGCGTCGAGGAGGTCGCCGCGGTCCTCGAACAGGCCCTCGCCCTGGCCGAGGACGCCTCGCACTCCCTCAGGGCCCTCAAGGAAAGGTACGACGCCGATCCCGCCAGGCTCGAGGTCGTGGGGGACAGGCTCGAACTGATAAAGAAGCTGAAGAAGAAATACGGAGACACCATCGCCGACGTAATCGCTTACCTCGAAAAGGCTAAGGATGAGCTTGGCGCAATCGAAACATCGGAGGAGTCGCTCGAGGAGCTGGAGAAGGAACTGGGGCTCGAAGATGAAAAGCTCCGCGCCTTGGCCGGAGAGCTTTCGAAGAAGCGGAAGGCCGTGGCTTCGAAGCTCGAGTCCTCGGTGAAGGGGATACTCAAGGACCTGGCTCTCGAAAAGTCCGATTTCCAGGTCAGGCTCGACAGTGCCCCCGTCTCCGCCACGGGCTCCGACGAGGCAGAGGTCCTTTTCTCCGCGAACCCGGGAGAAGCGGCCAAGCCTCTTTCGAAGGTCGCCTCGGGCGGAGAACTTTCGAGAATAATGCTCGCCATAAAGAGCGTCCTCAGGGACGCCGACGAGACACCGGTCCTGGTCTTCGACGAGGTCGATGCGGGCATCGGCGGAAAGACCGCCCACAACGTCGCAAGGAAGCTAAAGGAAACGTCAAAGAATCACCAGGTGCTCCTCATAACCCACCTGCCCCAGATAGCTTCGGTGGCCAACGTGCACTTGCGCATCCTCAAGGTGGGAGCCGGCAAGGGCGTGACGGTGAAGGTCAAGAAGCTCTCGGGCAGGGAAAGGCAGGAAGAGGTGGCGAGGATGCTCGGCGGAAGGATAACCGACACCTCGCTCAAGCACGCGCGGGAGATAATAGAAAAGGGCTCCAGCTGACGCCGGGCAGTTCTTACAACAGGTATTCCGAGAGGTTTATCTTGTACTTGTTCGGGTCCATGGTCCTCAGAATGCTCCGCTCATAACGACCCTCCCCATCGCTGTCGGTCAGGTCCACGAGCACCCCTTCCTCAACCTTCTTACCCTGGGCATCCACGATCACGAGAACCTTGGGCCTGGAGGGAACGTCGGTGGCCCCGTAGACGAGCCCGAGCTCCTTCGTATCCAACAGGACGAGGGAACCCACCGGATATATCCCTATCATGTTGATGAAGAACTTCATCAGCACGGGGTCGAGCTGTGTGCCCGACTTTGTCATCATGAGCTCCAGGGCCTTGTCCGGCGCCATGGGGACCCTCGAATAGACCCGGGCCGAGGTCATCCCGTCGTACTGGTCGACGATGCTGACTATCTTCGAAAAGAAGTCAGGCTCCGGATGGTTCCTTCTGCGCGGATAGCCAGTACTGTCGTGATGGATGTGATGCTCGAAGGCGACTATTGCCGCCATGATGGCGTTCTGGTCGAATCCCCTGATGTCGAGGATCTCCCTGACGCCCCAGATGGGATGCCTCCTCATGGTGCGCCACTCCTCATCCGTGAGCTCCGCCGGCTTGTTGAGTATCTGCGGCGGGATATCTAACTTCCCGATATCGTGGAACAGCGCCGCGAGGCCCAAGTCCAGAAGCGTCTTCCTGGGGAACCCAAGCTGCTGGCCGAGTGCCACGGACAGTATGCTGACGTTGACCGAGTGATGATAGGTATAGTCGTCATAGTCTTTTATCGCGGTCATCCCGACGAGGAGGTCTTGCTCCTCCACCAATTGGTCGACCATTGTCTGGACGACGCGCTTGGCCCTCTTGACGCTGATCTTCTCGCCGGACTTTATCTTCTTCATCACGCCCTTCGTAAACGAGACGGCATTGAAATACGTCTTCTTTATGGTCTTCCGGGCGTCTAACTCCCCTTCCTCCCTGCGGACCCTGGCCTTGCCTATCTCTACTCGTGGAGAGTCGCTAACGGCCGCCACGAGAGCGTTAAATGGGTTAGCGAGGCCCGCCGTGCTCAAAAAAGCCCTAGCGAGAAGCTGCATGTCGGCAGGCGATACTGTTTCTGTGAAACTCACGCTCCCGAGCTTGCGCTCCGAGAACTCCCTGGATAGAAAGTCGAAGCTAGCCATATACTCCGAGGGGAACTTCACCCTGTTGCCGTTGACGTAAAAGAACTCTCCCACCAGCTCCACGGATATGAAGCCTGACTCCTCCATCAGCTTGTTGACCATGGACACATACTTGTTTATCGAAGATACGACGGCCACGTTTCCGGTGTCGTGGATCTGCGAAGATCTGAGTATCACGGCAAGGCCGTGTATTACGTCCTTGGAATATCTCCAGATCCTCGGATCACGCCAGTCTTCCATGTTCAATCCTCTTGATGGCGGCATACGAGTGACCACTCACCAGCCTGTTGCCCGACTTCCTTAGCTTGTCGAGTGCGGGAAGAGTGTCCTTGTTGCCCATTAGACCCAGAGCGTAAGCGGCCCCGGCCTTGAGTTCGCCGTACTTCATCCTCTTGAAAAACACCCTCTTCTTTACGATCTTAAGCAGAAAATCCTGAACCCGCGAGTCGTGCCATCTAGAGAGCGCCTCAAAATATTCCTTCTTCTCGTTAAAATCGGCGTTCAGGAAGTTCTTGTGCGAGATCCTCGACATAAGCATCTTCATCGCTGTTTCGGTTCCGATCGCTCCCAGGGCCCTGGCCGCGGAAGTCCTGACAAAAGGCTCCGGGTCGTCCAGGCATTCGCCCACGGCGGCCGCCGCCTTCTCCCCGCCAATCTCCCCCAGGGCCCTAAGCATCTCCTTCCGGACGCGGGGGTCGCTGTGCCCCGACGCCCTGAGCAAATAGTCCACGGCCTTGGGGTCCCCGATCTTCCTGAGGATGTAGATGATGTTCCTGACCAGGTACCACCTGCTGTCGGAGAGTCCCCTTACGAGTGTCGAGATATCCTTCTTCCCCAAAAAAACGAGGGCGTTGACCACGCTCTTCCTGGCCTTGATGGTCTTGAGTTCACCCAGGATAATCATGAATTGGGGTATTGAGTTCTTGGAAAGGAAGCTCACATAGTCACGAAAGACCCGGCCCTCGATCCCCGGCTCCTCGTCCAGCATGTCGCCCAATATCTTTATCATCTCGGCGGATTCGGCCTTGCGGAAAACGAGCGAAAGCTCCTCTCGCGCGTTAAACCCGGTAATCGACTTGTCATCGAAAGACTTCGCCCTCCACATTATCTCCACCGCAGTATCAATGCGTCTTTCCCTCATGCAGTACTCGAGGCAACTGCCTATCAGGGACGCTATCTCTCGGAACTCGGCGCGATCCTGCGTCTGGAGAATCATCTCGTATAGTATGTCAGCGAGCTTGCTCTTCTTATCCTGAGAAAACTTTTCCCTTAACGATGCCAGTATCTTGAGATCCTTGTTGGTAATCGGAACGAGACGGATTTCCTTGACCGTCTCTTCGCTCCTCAAGGCATCGGAGTAGGCACGCTGGACATCGTCCTTCTCGGCAGCACGGTCCTTGACCTGCTTGACAGCGCCTTCCTCGTACTTTTCCTCATCCTCCTCGATGAGCGTGCTCTCGTCCACCGTATAGTTGATATTCTTGAAATCCTTGCCCCACATGAGCGTAACGACGTCATCCGCTATGTCCTCCTTGTCGAGGTCATAAGAGGCTATTTTCAGAAACTCCTGGAACTCGTCCATGGATATGCCGCTCTTGAAAGTGAGGTCCTTTACGCCGTCCCTCGAGAAGAACAGGGCGAGGTTGTCGTCCTTTCCCTCGCTATGGAAGACCGGATCGCTGCCGTAGAGGATGTCGTTTTTGGTAAACCGGAGGGACAACTCGTCCTGAAACTCCAGCACCGAAGCGAGACGCTGGTACGTCTGCTCGACTATATTGGTGTATACCGGGTTATTCGCCGGATAGATCCTGAGGTTCTTCCTGGCCTTCTGAATGGCATGGATAAGGTTCCTCACGCCTATTACGTCTTCGGGCTCGGACATCGTGAATTATTATTACAATACCAATTCAAAGGTGTCAATATTAAAGAATAACGGTCCGTCTTTCCCTGGCGAAATTCCGTATCACCATCGCGGCCTGATGGAGCTTGGAGAGGCGGACATTGCGCCTCCTTATCGCCATTATGTCCGAGTGAGGAAATTTCTCCGACCTTATCGATGTCTGCACCTTCTGGATTTCCCAGTAAAGCTCCTTCAACGCCTCGGCATCCAAAGGTTTCAGAAACAGGGGATTAACAGCCACATACCCCTCCGCTATGTCATACGCCACCGATTTCGGGCTTTTTCCCCTTATCATTGTCATGTTTTTTGCCTCTCAATATTATTCTCGAAGCTATGAGGCCGCCTTCGTAAAGGACAATTATGGGCAAGGCCATAAGGGTCTGGTTGAAGGCGTCAGGCGTGGGTGTCAATATAGCGGCGGCGACAAAGGCCAGGAGAACGGCGTACTTTCTGTTCTTTGCCAGTGTCTGAGGCGTGACGATGCCCATGCGGGTCAGAAAAATAATTATCAGGGGGAGCTCGAAGATAACCCCGAAGGCGAGAATAAATTTAAGACAGAAATCTGCGTACCTTTCCACGGAAATCATGGGCACCAGCGATTCCGTCCTGTAGTTGAGAAGAAACTTCATGGCGAAGGGCAGCACTATGGCGAAGCAAAAAAGAGCTCCAAAAACGAACAGTCCGCTGGCCGACAATATGAACGGAATGGCGTATTTCTTTTCCCGCTCGACGAGGCCCGGCGATATGAACTTCCAGAACTGAAGGAATATTATCGGAGAGGCCAATATTATCGCGGCTATCAGGGCTATCTTCAAGTAAACCCACAGGGCCTCGGCAGGGGCGAGGAATACGAGCTCCTTGGTGGCTCCGGCCTTCTCAACGAAAGTGAAGAAAGGGGACGTGGAGATAAACTTGATGTCCGCATGCATCGGAAGCGTGAGGATATTGAAAATGTCTTCGGAAAAGTGAAATGCGGCCACGAATAACACTAGGACCGCGATGAAAGAGACCATGACTCTCTTGCGGAGCTCGCCCAGGTGAGAGGTAAAGGGCATCTTGTCCTCAGGAATCCTACCTGTCTCGGCCATCTTCCTCTAAGTCCTGGGACTCGTGCTCAAAGGGAAGCGTCTCCTGGGGCTTGGCCTCCTCGTCCTCTTCGCCCTGCTTGGCCTCCTCGTCCTCTTCGCCCTGCTTAGCCTCCTCGCCCCCCTCGCCCGTCCCGGGCTCGGGCCCTTCGCCTTCCGCTTCCCCGGAAGGCTGCGAAGGTGGGGCCTCGTGCTGCTTCTTCCAGGCCGGCATGTCCTCGAGGTCCAGCCCGGTCTCCGACATGCGTATCTCTCTTTCCACCTCGGTCTTGACGTCGGAAACCGCGCTCCTCAGCTGGGCCATGGCCTTGCCCATCGACTTGGCCAGTTCGGGCAGACGTTTGGGGCCGAAGACGAGAAGGGCCACTACGAATATGACGATGAGCTCCTGCATCCCGAGGTCAAACATATTATCGCCTGTCCTCGTAGATGCGTTGGACCTCCCGCCTGAAAGGATAGCCGAAAGACAAGGCGGTCATGAACCTGTATTCCGCCGGGTCTCCCTTGAGATCCACGCCCACGCCCAAGTCGATATAAAGATTTTCGACCACCCTGACCCGATAGCCGAGCTTCGGTTCGAAGACGTCGATCTCGTTCGAGAAATGGCTTGATCTGACATCCAGCTCGCCGAGGAGCCACAGGTTATGGGCCGCGGAAAAGACAAGGCCAGTGGAGAACCCAATTTCGCTGTACAGGTCCGAGTCCCCCGGCACCGCATACATGATGTTGGTGTGACTGAAGACTGGTCCGATCTTCTTGCTCATGATAAGGCCGCCCCCGAACCTCCCGTCAGTGCTCACAGCATTGTCTCCCGTGTCCAGAGAGGCCGTAACGAAATAGGCCAGCGAAAGGCCGGTGGCGCCCTCGTCGATGAACCTGTGTTTCACGCCGAGGGCTATGTCCTCGAAGCCGTCCTCCTGCTCTGAGACGCTCAAGGAAAGCTCCACCCTGTCCAGAAGGCCATAGGAAAAATTCCCTCCGAACCTGTAAAAGGGGCTGTTAAATATCGTCTCATACGTGCCCGAGAAGGCCATCTCTCCCTTGGCCGGGCTCTGGGCGGACAAGGTTGTGAAAACTCCGAAGGGCGCGGACGGCCTGAGGCCGTAGACGTCAGCTCCAAAAGAAAGCCCCGGAATTAAAAGGCAACATAAAATGACGAGGGCGCAGGCCGCTCTCTTTCCCATGGCTAAACATACCAGATACATGCGTGTGCTGTCAACAAAACTCCCTTATATTAAAGAATTAATCAGTGCCGGAGAGACCATCCAGCGTTTCCCGGAGGGCCTCGAGGGCACTACCCCGGAACGCTATCTCAAAGCCGTCGGGGAAGAATCTGACGCCCTTGCCGAAGAGCCCGGCAATTCTTTCGGCCCTTACATCGGCCTTGGGCGAGAAAGTAAACCTCAGGCCGCGGCTCGTCTCGGTGACATCCGTTACGTCCAGGGGCTCGGCGAGAAGCCTCATCTCCATGACCCTCAGGAGGTTTAGGAAGGCCTCCGGGGGGTCGCCGAACCGGTCCCTCATCTCCTCCCTCAGGGAATCCAGCTCCTCGCCCGAGCCCGCCGAGGCCACCGCCCTGTAGGCGCTCAGTCTCAGGGTCATGTCCTCCATGTAGCTCTCGGGGATAAAGGCGTCGAGGCGAAGTTTTATGGAAGGAGGCACGTGCTCTCTTTTCCGCGTGCCCTTCAGCTCGGCCACCGCCTTCTCGAGCATCTCGATGTAGAGGTCGAACCCCACAGCATCGATGTAACCTGACTGCTCGGCGCCAAGGAGATTTCCGGCGCCCCTTATCTCAAGGTCCTTCATGGCGAGCCTGAAGCCCGCGCCCATGTAGTTAAGTTCCTGAATAGCCTGGAGGCGCTTCATGGCGTCCTCCGGTATCAGGGCCCCTCCGGGAATGAGGAAATAGGCATAGGCCCGAACGTTGCTTCTTCCCACCCTTCCCTTCAACTGATAAAGGTCCGCCAGGCCCATCCTGTGCGCCATGTCTATCATTATGGTATTTGCCGAGGGGAAATCCAGTCCCGAGCCCACTATCGCCGTGGACACGAGCACGTCAATCTCCCTATTCAGAAACGAAAGCATCACCTCCTCCAGAGCCCTCTCCGTCATCCTGCCGTGGGCAACCGCCACCCGGGCGTGAGGCGACAGCCTCTTAAGGAGCCTGAGGTATTTTTCTATATCATGAATCCGGTTGTGGACGAAGAAGGCCTGCCCGCCCCTCTGAAGCTCCCTCTCGAGAGCCTCGGCTATGACGGAGTCAGCGAAGGAGTAAACCTTGCTCTTTACCGCCACCCTCTCCTCGGGCGGCGTCTCTATAACGCTCATGCTCCTGATGCCGGAGAGGGACATCTGAAGGGTCCTGGGGATGGGCGTGGCGCTCATGGAAAGGACATCGACCCCCCTTTTTATCTCCTTTATCTTTTCCTTCTGACGCACGCCGAAGCGGTGCTCCTCGTCCACTATCAGAAGGCCCAGCCTGCGGAACGAGATGTCCTCTCTGAGAAGCGCGTGCGTGGCGATCACTATATCGACCTTTCCGCGTCTGATGTCTTCTATGGTACTTAGCTGCTCCTTCCTCTTCTTGAACCTGCTGAGGAAGTCTATGCTCACTGGAAAGGCCGCGAATCTGTTCCTGAAGATCCTCAGGTGCTGCTCGCAAAGCAAAGTGGTGGGCACCAGGACCGCCACCTGCATGTTGTCGTAGACCGCCTTGAAGGCTGCCCTCATGGCGACCTCGGTCTTTCCATAGCCCACGTCCCCCGCAAGAAGCCTGTCCATGGGCCTCTCGGATTCCATGTCGGCCTTTATCTCTCTGATTGCCCTCAGCTGGTCCGGCGTCTCTTCGTAGGGGAAGAAGCTGTCGAACTCCCGGTGCATCTCCGTATCCGGGCTGAAGCGCACCCCCCTGGACACCTGCCGCTCGGCGTATATCTTCAGAAGCTTGGAGGCCATCTCCCTGATGCGCTTTCTGACGCGCTCCCTCTTGCGCTGCCAGGTCTTCGCGCCAAGCCTGTCGAGCTTGGGCATGGAGGCCTCCTCGGAATGATACTTCTTCAGCATGTCTATGGCATAGATGGGCAGATAGAGCCGGCCTCCGTCGGCGTATTCTATGGAAAGGAGGTCCATTTCCATCCCCTCCACGCTTTGGTGTCTCATGCCCTCGAACCTTCCGATGCCGTGGTCGTAGTGAACCACGAGGTCACCCTTCTCCAGGTCTTCTATGCGGGCGAGGAGCCCCTTGACCTTCGATTTCTTAAGGGGCCTGTACGAAGGCCTGCCCCCGAATATCTCCTGCTCGGTGAGCACCAGGAGACCCGGCAGCCGGAGGCCGGCGGAGAGCTCCCCCGTGGATATCGTCACCCATCCCTCGTAGTCCAGGACCTCGCCCGCCTCGACGAGGGGGGCGATGACATCGCCGTCCCTCAGTATCTCGTTAAGCCTCTCGGCCTGGCCCCGCGAGGAAGCGACGATGACGACCCTGTGGTCGCGGCTGAGCTTCTTTATGGACCTGGCTATGTCGTCTAGCCTGTTTCGCTCCTCGGGCAATATGCCGAGGCCCGAAACAGGCAGCGTGCCCGCTTCGACCCCCTCTCCCTCGATGGCGAACCTCGATAGCACCACCGTACCCCCGGATGGCTCTTCAAAAACCCCTTCTATCGCGAAGCCCTGCAGTCCGGCGGCGAAGTCCTCGAGCGATATCCCTCCATCGGGCTCCGAGCAAGGCATAAACGCCGCAAAATCCAAGGTCGACATCGAGCGCTGCGATTCCACGTCGAAGGTCCTGATGCTCTCGATTCGGTCGCCGAAAAATTCCACCCTCAGGGGATTGTTCACGCCTCCGGCCGTGAACACGTCGATTATGAATCCGCGCCTGCTGTACTGGCCTACCTCGGTAACGAGCGGCACCCGCTGGTAGCCCAGGCCCCTCAGGGCATCCTCGATATCGTCGCGCTCCCTCTCGTCTCCCACTTCGAGCGCGACCGTCCTTGAAGCAAGCTCCCCCGGGTTCCAGAGATTCCCGCCCAGCGCTTCCGCCGATGTCACTACCGAACAGTCCCCGCGCTCACTGAAGGCGTGCACCACAAGGGCCCTCTGCCCCGCCAGGGACGGGCCGTCGGGCGGCGGCAGGTAGAGGACCTCGCCCCCCCGCCCGAGGACGCTCCGGAAAACGAGGATGTCCCGATGGAGTTTCCTCGCATCCTCCTCTGTCTTTTCGACCATGAGGAAGGGCCGCCCCTGCATAGCGAGAAAGAGGGCGAGGGACGAGCCCGTGAGGTTGTAAATCCGCCCCCTGGCGCGAGCGAGGCGGGAGTGGAAATCGTCGAAGACCCGGGAAAGGGGCACGGAAATCAGCCCTTTCTCATATTCCGTATCTTCCGGATTATATCCGTCGTGGAGAGTCCCTCGTAATAGGGGAGGCTTCTAGTCTGGGCGGCAATGTCCGAGCCGACGATGTCCTCGGGCCTCCAGTCGCCTCCCTTTACGAGAACGTCGGGCATTATTTTTCTTATGATCTCGTACGGGGTGGCCTCGTCGAAGAAGGTCACGTAATCCACCATCTCAAGCGAAGAAACCACCTCGGCCCTCTGATCTTCCGGCGTTATGGGCCGCTCCGGCTTGATCTCCGATACGGAACGGTCCGAATTAAGCCCCACCACCAGAATGTCGCCGAGCTTCTTGGCCTCCCTGAGATAGCGGACGTGGCCGGCGTGCAGGAGGTCGAAGCACCCGTTCGTAAAGACAAGCTTGCGGCCCTTCCGGCGCTCGCCGTCGAGGGCCCTCCCGAGCTCCTCCCAATCCTTGACGATGCGACCCATGAAATCAACCCGTGACGGCGTTTATGATGCCGCCTATGAAACGAAACATGTCGTCCTTGACCCTCAGCAAGTCCAGGTATATCACAAACGCCATCAATGTCAATATTATTACCAGGCCCACCCTCTGGGCCACGGCGGTAATGCTCTCGCTCAAGGGCCTCCTGATGATGCCCTCTATGGCGAGGAACAACACGTGGCCTCCGTCGAGAATGGGAATGGGGAAGAGGTTAATTATCCCGAGGCCAATGCTGATGACCGCCATGAACATGAAGAAGTCCATGGCCCCCCTGGCGGCCGTCTCTCCAGCCATCTGGACTATGGTTATCGGCCCCCCGAGGGTCTCCCGGGCGGGGATAAGCCGCTGAACGACCTTTACTATCGTCTCGAGGGTGAGGGCGGATATCTGGATTGTGCGTACAACGCCGTTCCTAAGGGCCCTCAAGGGAGGGAACTTCTCGTACCTCTGCGCCTCCTGGGGCGAGATGCCGATAAGGCCCACTTCCCTTTCCTCGGTCACGCTCACCTTGAGCTTCTTCCTCTCGGGAGTTATCGTCTTGGTGAAGGTTTCGCCGTCCCTTTCGATCTTGAACTCCAGGGGCTCCCCGGGCCTCGCATGAATTAACGCGGTCAGGTCCTTCCACATCTGGATCTTCATGCCGTCTATCTCCAGGATGCGGTCGCCGCTCTTGAGGCCGGCCCTGTCGGCCGGAGTTCCGCTCATAACGGCTCCAATGACGGGATAGCGAAGCGGCTCGATGCCGATGGTCCAGATGCCGACTTCTTCGCCGAATATGTTCTCGACTGTCTCCTTCTCCGGCGCCACGGTCACCTTTATTACGCCGCCTTTGCGCTCGATCTCCAGCTCGCTGGGCTCCGAGGGGTTCTTCTGCAAGGCCGACTCGATGTCTATCCAACCCTCCACCGGGACGCCGTTTATCGAGAGCAGTTTGTCGCCCATCATTATGCCCGCGCGCTGGGCCGGCGAGCCCTGCTCCACGCCGCCGATATAAGGCAACAGGTCGGGAATTCCGGTCATGGAAATCACGGTGAATATCACGACTCCCAGGGCAAGGTTGAAGGTGGGCCCGGCGAGGACTATCAGAAGCCTTTTCCAGACCGGCTGCCTGCTGAAGGAGCGCTTGAGGTCTTCCTCGGTGACGGCTTCGCCCAGTTCTTCCTCGGCGCGGTCCTCGTCCCGGCTCTCCTCACCGAACATCTTGACGTAACCCCCAAGGGGAAAGGCGCTTATGAGGTACTCGGTCTCCCCGAGCTTCTTTCCCACGAGCTTCCTGCCGAAGCCGATGGAAAATTTAAGGACCTTGACGCCCATGAGCTTTGCGAAGAGGAAATGCCCGAGCTCGTGGACGAATATAAGTATCCCCAGGAGGATTATCGCCGATATAAATAGCATAAGTTTCGCCTATCCGGAGGCTGCGAAGGACTCAAGAAGCGCCTCCGAGCGCCGGCGCGCCCAGGCGTCCGCCTTAAGGACCACTTCGATGCCGTCTAAGTCTACCCTGCGATGTTCGTTCATGACGTTCTTAATTATAACAGGAATGTCGCCGAAGCCGACCCGCCCCGCCAGAAAGCCCTCCACGGCGACCTCGTTCGCCGCATTGAGGACCGCCGGCATCGTGCCCCCCGCCGCGAGGGCCTCATAGGCATAGGACAGGCATGGAAATCGCTCGAAGTCCGGCCTCTCAAACGTGAGCCTGCCCAGGCCAGGCAGGTCGAGAGGCTCGATGACCCCCTCTAGCCTCTCCGGATATGAAAGGGCGTAGGCGATGGCCCCGCGCATGTCCGGCACGGAGAGCTGGGCGATGCATGAACCGTCGGAGAACTCCACCATGGAATGGACTATGCTCTGCGGGTGCACGAGTACCTCTATCCCCTCGGGTCCCATCCCGAAGAGGTGGTGCGCCTCGATAACCTCCAGGCCCTTGTTCATGAGGGTCGCCGAGTCCACGCTTATCTTCCTGCCCATCGACCAGCTGGGGTGGTTCAGGGCCTCCTGCGGTGTGACGCTTCCCAGCTCCTCGCGGCTCTTGCCCACGAAGGGACCGCCTGAGGCAGTGAGGTGTATCCTCTTCAAGGCCCTCCTGTCCTGGCCCTCCAGGCACTGGAATACGGCGCTGTGCTCGCTGTCCACGGGCAGTATCCTCGCGCCGCTCTTCTCGGCCGCCTTCATGACTAGGTCCCCGGCCGCCACAAAGGTCTCCTTGTTGGCGAGGCCCACGGTCTTCCCCGCCTCCACCGCCTCGAGGGTGGGAAGCAGCCCCGCCGAGCCCACGATGGCCGCGAGAACGAAGTCGGCGCCCTCCCAGGCCGCGACCGCCCGTACGCCGTCCTCACCCTGGAGGACTCTAGTTTTCGAATTCTTCGCCCCAAGAGCCTCCCGGGGAGCGGAATCGGAAACGGCCACTACCTCGGGTCCGAAATCCTCTATCTGCCTGGATAGAAGCTCCGTGTTCCGGTGAGCCGTAAGGCCCACAACCCTGAAACGGTCGGGGTATCTGGATAGCGGCCCTAAGGGCCGCCTTCAATCGTCGGGAACAATTAAAGCTATTCCACCTTGACTTTAACTTCCTTCTTCTTGGCCTCCGACGTCTTGGGAACCGTTATCTCGAGAACCCCATCCTTGAACTTGGCCTTGGCCTTGTCGCTCTGGACCTCCGCGGGCAACGGAAGCGACCTGTGGAAAGAGCCGTAGGAGCGCTCATACCTGTAGTAGTCCTTCTCCTCGACCTTCTCCTCTTTCTTCTTCTCGCCGCTTATGACGATGGCGTCCTCGGTCACGTTCACATCGAGGTCCCCCTTGTTGACGCCCGGTATTTCGGCCTTGACAACGATTTTGTCCTTGTCTTCGAAGATGTCGACCGAAGGGAAGCCGGCTCCAATCTCCTCCGGCCACATCGGCCTGGGCCAGCGCATGAGCCCGAAGGGCCTGCCTAAGAAACGGTTGAACATGCGGTCAAGCTCGTCAAACATCATCGGCAGCCGAGGCGGTCTGTGAACGGCTACTTCTCCGCGCTCTTTCCCTGTCGCCTTCTTCTTCTCCACTGCCTTTTTCTCTGCCATGGCAACCCTCCTATGGATTCGGTTTCAATAAATTACGGCCCTCATAGACCGGATATTAGCACACGCCCCGCAGTCTGTAAATAGCTCCGCCCTGAGGTTGCGAAAGATGGAAAATCCTATATAATTCTTAAAAAGATTAAAAACTTAACAAGGAGGCGAAAGGTGGCCCATGGACAACCTTGAGAGAAGACCCCTGAGAGGCCAGGCGGCGGTGGTAACAGGAGCGAGCTCGGGCATTGGCGAGGCCATCGCCAGGGCGCTGGCCGCCCAGGGCGTGGCGGTGGCGGTCAATTACAGGTCCGAAGCCGAGGCCGCCAAAAGGATAGTCGCCAATATCAGGAAAAACGGCGGAGAGACTATAGCGGTCGGCGCCGACGTCAGCGACGAGGATGAAGTAAAGGCTATGTTCAAAGCCGCCGTAGAGGAGTTCGGAACGGTCGACATAGCCGTGTGCAACGCCGGGCTCCAGGAGGACTCGCCCTTTGAGGAGATGACCATCGAACAGTGGCGGAAGGTGATAGGAGTTAATCTCACCGGCGCCTTCCTCTGCGCCCGCGAAGCCGCCCGCGAGTTCATCAGGCGCGGGGCTGACCCGAGCCGCTCCCTCTCGGCCGGGAAGATAATCTTCGTCAGCTCCGTTCACGAGGTCATACCCTGGGCCGGACACGCCAACTACGCCGCGTCGAAGGGCGGCATAATGCTTCTGATGAAAAGCGTCGCCCAGGAGGTTGCGCCGCGCAAGATACGCGTCAACAGCATCGCTCCCGGGGCCATCAAGACCCCCATCAACAGATCGGCCTGGGAGACGCCGGAGGCGGAGGCCAAACTCCTTGAGCTTATCCCTTACAGGAGGGTCGGGGAGACGGAGGACATCGCCGCGGCCGCCGTCTGGCTGGCCTCGGACGAGTCGGACTACGTGACGGGCACCTCGCTCTTCGTTGACGGCGGCATGACACTCTTCCCGGGATTCAGTCATGGGGGATAGGAGGATAGGGATTGTCGCGAATATTCGCCGACTACGTCGAGAAAGCTAAACGGATACTCGACGAAAACTGGACCGGCTCCTCCACCAAGCCCTCCCCAAAACTCTATCCGCACCAGTGGAACTGGGACTCGGGCTTCATCGCCATCGGCACGGCGCATTTCGACCCCGCCAGGGCAATGAAGGAGATGGAGACCCTTTTCGCAGCCCAGTGGAAAAACGGCATGCTGCCCCAGATAGTCTTCGACCCCGACCGCCTGGGGCACTACTTTCCAGAGCCCGACTTCTGGCAGTCCGAAAGGTCTCCGAACGCGCCCGAGGGTGCGCTGACCTCCGGCATCACCATGCCTCCAATCCACGCCGTGGCTGTCGAGAAGATTTACGAAATCCTCGGCGGGAAGCGCGAGTTCATCGGATTCCTCGAAAGGATCTACCCGAAACTCCTTGCCCTCCACGACTACCTCTACAGGGAGAGGGACCCCGGCGGGGAAGGCCTGGTCTACATCCGCCACCCCTGGGAATCAGGTATAGACAATTCGCCCACGTGGGACGGGCCGCTCAAGAGGATAGCCATCGACAAGGAAAAGCTCCCTCCCTACGAGAGAAAGGACCTCAATTACGTCGATCCCGCCATGCGCCCAAGCGACGAGGACTACGACCGCTACGTCTACCTAGTGGACCTTTTCCGCCGGAACGACTACGACGAGGACAAAATACGCGGCGAGTGCCCCTTTCTCATCCAGGACCCTCTTTTCAACTCCGTGCTCTGCCGCGCCAACGAGTCCCTCGCAAAGCTCGCCGAGATGGCGGGGGAGACCCCGGAGAGGCCGCAGAAGTGGTACGAGAATACCGCCCGGGCGATACAGGGCAAGCTCTGGCACGGCGAACACGAGATATTCGACGCCTACGACCTCGCAGACGGCTCTCTCATAGAGGTGGACACGGCGGCAGGTTTCCTGCCCCTTTTCGCCGGGGCCGCATCGAGGGGTCAGGCCGAGAAGCTCTACGAGAGGCTCAATTCGAAATCCTTCTGCGCCCTTCACCAGGGGAACTGTTTCACCGTGCCCAACTACGACACTCAAAAAAAGGGGTTCGACCCCTCGAACTACTGGCGGGGGCCTGTGTGGATAAACATCAACTGGATGCTGGCCCACGGACTCCGGCGCTACGACTATATCCTCAAGGCCGACTCTCTACAGAAGGACCTCCTTCAGCTCCCTATCCGGTTCGGCTTCCATGAGTACTTCGATTCCTTCGACGGCACCGGCTACGGTAGCGACGACTTCAGCTGGACTGCGGCCCTATTCATAGATTTGGTCGACGACTTCTACGAAGCCGAGAGGAAATCCCTGGGCAGGAAACTGGCCGACTTCGCCAGAGGCGTAGCGGCGGGGGAACACATCCTAAACGGGGGGGACGAAATGCCGGATGTTGCCACCGAGGAGCTGGGCGAGCGCCTGATGGGGAGCATCCAGGCCCTGCGCGATGAGTTCTACGACACCAAGCGCGGGCGTGTGGACTACGAGGCTCTGAGGGACTCCGAGGAATACCGGAGCTATCGCGCCTTGGCCAACGGGCTGAGGGAATTCGACCCCCTGTCGCTCGTGGGCCGCCGCGAGAAGATATCGTTATGGGTCAACCTCTACAACACCATCGTAGTGGACGCCATAGCATCGCTGAGAATGTCGCGGTCCGTCAAGGAGGTCCCCGAGTTTTTCAGCAAGGTGAAGTATGTGATAGGTCCCTACAGGTTTTCGCCGGACGACATGGAGCATGGGATACTCAGGGCCAACTCCCGGCCGTGGTTCCACCCCTTCCGCCAGTTCGGGCCCGCCGACCCAAGGCTACCCTTGAGCATATCCCCGGTGGACCCTCGTGTGCACTTCGCCCTGGTCTGCGGCTCGCGCTCCTGCGCCCCCATCAACTACTACGAGCCGGAACGCATCGACGAGCAGCTCGAGGAGGCCGCCCGGAGCTTCGTTAACTCCTCCGAGGTGCTGGTGTTGCCCGAGGACGGCAAGATTCTCATCTCCGAGATCTTCAGGTGGTACGAAAAGGACTTCGGAGGCAGGAAGGGGATAATAGACTTCATATACGATTTCCTCGCCGACGACAGTGCCCGCGAATTCATAAACAGCCGTGCCGTAGACCTGGAAATCGAATACCTGCACTACGACTGGAACCTCAACCGCTGATTCGCGCCGGAGAACCTGCAGCCGGATACGAGCAAGGTCGCTTACGCGCGGCGGTTCCAGCGCCAGTGGCGAATCACCAATGACATCTCGCGGGTCGAGAAGGAGCCAGCGTCCGAAGTCAGATAAAACTGTCTTGGCCGAACAGCCCAAGGCTCAGAAAGTAAGGCCCTGCCTCTCGAGGAGCATCTCGCCGAGAAAGGACCCCGGCTTTATCTCGGAGTTCTCTATCAGCTCGGCTTTGTCCAGACCGTTATGCTTCACGCAGGAGGCGCAGATGTAGAACTTGACTCCGAAGTCCTCGACGAGCGTCTTCATCAGCTCGTGTATGGGCGAGAACTGACCCTCTTTTTGCCAGACTATGGTCTCGGCGAAACCCTTCTTGGCCAGGAGGGCGGCGTTGTCCATGAGGAAGAAGTCCACCTCGGTGTCGAAGGCGCGCATGTTAGAGGCGAGCTGCATGGCCCCGGCGGCGACCTCCGGCCTGTCGTACGAGGACGTAAGGATGAAAACGAACTTCTTGTCAGCCATTCAAATTCTCCTTTCTTTCCCGCTTAGTGGGAACACCCTTCCTTTTGTCCGTGCCCTGAGCAGACCTCCCCGGGCCTGAACTTCTCGAGGCCTTCGGCCCGCATGAGCTCGAGGTTTTCCCCTACGGTGGGGCCCCCCGCCCTGTAGACGTCTATGCCGTTAGACATCAGCTTAAGGAGTGCTCCCACTCCTATTCCGCCCGTGACCACGCAGTCCACCTCCTGCCAGCCAAGGGCCTTTACTGGGCTGCACTGGCCATGTTCGTGGTTCGCGTCCATGTTATTCAGGGACACTATGCCTCCTGTATCCGACTCCACGACCAAGAAAGCCGGGGCGGAGCCGAAGTGCCCGTAGACCTGGCTGTTAAGCCCCACGTTCTCTCTGATTGGAAAGCATACTCTCATTTCAAATCCTCCCTTTCTTTTCATTAGCCCGATCCCGGCGACGCGTCTCCGCACAGCCCGGGGGCTCCTCGAGCAAGATTGCCATGCACTTGGCGAGCGCCGTCGCGGACTTCTTTCTCGCGCTTGCGAGTATCCTCTGGACGGTCCCCCTCGAGACCCCCATCCTCGTGCCGGCCTCGCTCTGCGTCAGCCCCATGCTGTCGCAGAGCCTTAGGGCCTCGAGCTCGTCGCGGTAGAGCGTGACCTTTTCGAGTTCCGGCATGGGCTTTCCCGTTGGCTTAAAGGCGCGACCGGCAAACTCGCATCCGCATATGCGGTCCTTTCTCGGCCTAGGCATGGAGGGCGCTCGCGGTGCTTATGTGCATATGCACATTATACTTCGTCCCCGCCGTGATGTCAAGGAGCGTCGTGGCGTCCGCGAGCCGGAGGCCAGCGAAACGCGCCGCTCCGGCCACGCAGGATGTGGCTATAGGCAGTGAGAAGCGCGCCTTATCGGCTTTCTGACTCTTTGTGGGTGCTTATCCCGAGCACCTTGTAAAGCGGTCAAAAACCGAAAATCGCAGTAAGGACGGCCACCCCCGTGAGGACGAACAGAAGCGCTCTAACGCCCTCACCCACCGGCGCTGTCAGGCCGGCCACGTATAGGGCCGCCGCTATAACGTACCTCACGGCCCTGTCATACTTGCCTACGTTCTTCTTCATGATGTCACCTCTCTCATAGTGTATTCAGATACGCCAGCAGGTCCTTTATCTCCTCGTCCGAGAGATAATCGAACGACGGCATCCTGTTATAAGGCGTGCGAAGCTGTCGAACCACGTTTTCCGGAGTGGCGGGCCTGCCGCTGACGGGAAGCTTGTCCCTCTTGAGCAGTCCCTTGTGCCCCGGTCCGATAATCGTCTCCCTGCTATTGGGGTCATGGCACAGCGTACATTCTGAATCGTAGATTTCCTTGCCACGCTTTATGTCTTTGGGGTCCGTGCTGATTTTAATAGGCGCCCGGGGCCCTTCGGGAAGCCTGAGACGCGCCTCCCGGGCCGACTCCGGCGACCTTCTTAGGGCCCTCTCGATGCTCAGGTCGGTGCCGAGCTTGGTGACGACCATGTAATATCCCCCCGAGGTGCCCACGAGCCCAAAGGCCAGAAGCGCCAGCACGAGCCCCAGGGACTTCAGCTGACCGTAGAACTGCCTATATATTCTGTTTATGGCAATCTTCAGGGTCAGAAGGAGAAACACCGAGAGGGCGAAGACCGAGTGGAAGACCACCCGGGAGGAAAGCTCTCCCCTCGTACCCATGAGGATTCCCAGGCAAAAATACGCGATGTAAAGAGAGAGCAGCAGGAAGATGTAGCCGTTTATTTTGTGAAGGCGCGTCATCTTCGCCGCCGAGAACTTCCTCTCGGGGCGCCCGAGGACCTCGAACATCGAAAAGACGGCGAGGAGCGCGGATAGGACGATGAATATCGAGAGAATGGACTTAAAGAGATATATGGGCATCAGGGTCCCTCCCGGGGTCCGGAATGGAGGGAGCCTGGCCCCCTCCTCCCTTGCCTACTTTTTTCCGGGTGTTCCGTAACCGGGCGCTCCGTAGCCGGGCGCTCCGTAGCCCGGGGTCCCGTAGCTTGGCGCCTCGTAGCCCGGGGTCTCGGCGACCGCCAGGGACTTGATATAGGCCACGATGTCACTCATATCCTGAGAGTCCTCGGGAATGGCTTTTCCCTTGTTTGCCCCGACGATGCACAGGTTGACGGCCTTCTCAAGGCTGTCCACCTTCTGGTTGAAGATGGTGAAGCTCTTCTTCGTGCCCGCCTCCTCGAGGCCCTTGCCACCGGGATGGCACTTAGCGCTGTTGCACGCCTTATTGCCCCCGGCGAAACCGGGGTCCATGAAAAGCTCCTTGCCCCTTTCGGCGGAGCCCTCCACGGCGAAGACCGCCGTTGCGATCAGAGCCAGTGTTATCGAGACAAGTAACGCTAACCTCATTAATCTCATCCAGCCAATACCTCCTTGAACCTCCGAAATGTCCTCTCCCCGTTACTTGCTCCCCTTTGCTAATGAAAGATTTTAACAAATAGCCGGAACCCACGCAAGCCAGCGCCACCTGTTACGATTGGCTATAATCTATAAATGCTAAATATCCGCGGGCTCGTTATCGGCGCTTTGAGCGAAGTATTCTCCGGTCGGGCCACGCCGCGAGAGGCAGTGGAAGCCGCCTCCCGGGGCCTCGATGACCGCGACAGGTCCTTCCTCATGGAATCCGCCTACGGGGTGGTCCGGCACAGGGACAGCCTGGACTGGGCCCTGGACCGGTTCCTCAGGAGGCCCTCGGCCATCAGGGGCCGAACGAGAAACAACCTGAGGCTCGGCGCCTACCAGATATTACACATGCGCGTGCCCGATTGGGCGGCAGTCAACGAGGCCGTCGAGCTCGAAGCCAGACACCCCTCGCTGGTAAACGCCGTGCTCCGAAACGTCATAAGGAAGAAGCAAACGATAAACGGCGAGCTCGAAGCGATGAGAGCGCTGGCCGAAAGCGAGGCCGCCGCGGCCGCCGAAAGGGTCTTGGCTATTGCAACCCTGACGTCGCACCCCAGGTGGCTCGTGAGAAGGTGGCTTAAGCGCTTCGGCGCCCCCGGGGCGCTCGCCCTCTGCGACGCCAACAACCGCATACCCCCGCTCACCATCAGGACAAATACGCTCAGGACCACTCGGGAGAACCTTCTTGAAGATTTAAGAAATGCGGGGTTGAGCCTCCAGCCCACGGAGCTCAGCCCCGAGGGCCTCAGGCACGCTGGGACCCTCCCAATAGAAGATATCAGGGAATTTCTCGACAGGGCCTACGTTCAGGACGAGGCCGCTCAGCTCGTCTCGCACCTCCTGGGGCCGAAACCAGGCGAAAGAGTCCTCGACGCCTGCGCGGCCCCCGGTGGCAAGACCACCCACATGGCGCAGCTGATGAAGAACCGGGGGAAGATAGTAGCCGTCGACATAAGCGAAAAGAGGCTCGACACACTGAGGAGCAACGCCTCCGCCCTCGGCATATCCATCATCGAGACCGTTCAGGGAGATATGACCGCCCTGGGCAATATCGGCCCCTTCGACAGGGTCCTGGTCGACGCCCCCTGCTCCTCGCTGGGCGTGATAAGGCGCAACCCCGACGTCAAGTACAGGCACAGGGCGGGCGACCTCCGGAAATTCGGGGCCAAGCAGTTGGCCATCTTCGACGCCGCCTCCGGGTGCCTCAAGCCCGGGGGCACCCTCGTCTATTGCACGTGCTCCACGGAGCCCGAAGAGGGAGAACACGTGGTAGGCCAGTTCTTGAAGACTTCCCCTGATTTCATTAATATAGATGATGTCCCCTTTGGAGAGGAATTCATGAGGACCTACCCTCACCGCCACGACATGGACGGGTTCTTCGGCGCAAGGCTCAAGAGGAACGCATGAAGGAATGGATGAAGAGGTTCCTCAGGCCCGCCGTCTATGTAGCGGTTTTCGCCGCGCTGCTCGGAGGCTCGGCCTTCCTGACCTACAGGGTCATGATAACCCGCATGACCGTTGAAGAGCCCGATCGGACGGGAATGGACCTTACGCAGGCGGACAGGGCCCTGGAAGGCAGGGGTCTCTATCTCAAGGTCCTGGGAGAGGAAAACGACGCCGGCATACCGAAGGGACACATCATCAGCCAGGACGTCCCGCCGGGCACGGACATAAAGGGCATGGCGGAGATAAAGGTGTTGGTAAGCAAGGGGCCAGCGGTCACCAAGATTCCTGACGCGGTCGGAGAAAAGCTCGACGACGCCCTCAAGCTATTCACCAGGGAGGGCCTGGAAGTGAAGGTCGTGGAGGTGCACTCGAACACTGTGGAGAAGGGGACAGTCATAGCCCAATCTCCCATTCCCGAAAAATGGACAGGCCAGGGCATTACCCTCCTTGCGAGCCTCGGCCCCTATCCGGTCGTGTACTATTGCCCATCGTTCATAGGGCTTCTCAAGGACGATGCGCTCATGCTGGCACGGGAGCTGGGCCTGAACGTGGAGCTCGAAGCGCCGGAGGCCGCGTCGGTAGTTGAGGAGCAGAAGCCGCTCCCCGGCCGGCAAATAGCATCCGGAGACATCTTATACCTTAAATTCAGCGAGGTCGAAAGCTATGATTAAGATTGCGCCATCCATCCTGTCGGCGGACTTCGAGAGGCTCGGCGAGGAGGTCAGGGCCGCCGAGGAGGCCGGGGCCGTCATCATCCACGTTGACGTCATGGACGGATGTTTCGTCCCCAACATCACCATAGGGCCGCCGGTGGTGTCGGCCGTGAAGAAGTGCACGGGGCTGCCGCTGGACGTGCACCTCATGATAGTGGAACCCGATAGGTACATAGAGGATTTCGCGAAGGCCGGCGCCAGCTACCTGACCGTTCACCAGGAGGCGTCGGTTCACCTCCACAGGACGGTCCAGCAGATGAAGGAGCTCGGCGTGAAAGCGGGGGTATCGATAAATCCCTCGACGCCCGTCTCCACGCTGGAGGACATCATCCAAGACGTCGACCTGGTGCTCATCATGTCGGTGAACCCCGGCTTCGGCGGACAGTCCTTCATCCCCCATGCGCTGGATAAGCTCAGGCAGCTCAGGGACATGATAAAGGCGAAGGGGCTCGAAAGTCCGCCCGAGATAGAGGTCGATGGCGGAATCAAGCCCGGCAACGCCCGCCAGGCCGTCGAGGCGGGGGCGGAGATACTGGTGATGGGCTCGGCGTTCTACGGCTCCGGAGACTACAAGGCCCTGGTACGGGAGGTTAGAAAGAATCTCGATGAATGAGGACGCCTTCGCGCGGGCCGAAGCCTTCAGGAAACGCTCGAAGTACCGCGACGCCATAGCCCTCTACAGGCAGTGCCTGAGGGGGAGCCGCGGAGAGGGCAGGCTGCGCTGCCTCCTCGCCGTGGCCGACACCTCCCGCATGGTGGGCGACTTCGTCGAGGCCTCGAAATACTACGAGCGCGCCATGAAGTCGGCCCGGCAGTCCGGCGACGCCGTGGCGGCCCTGGATGCCACGGTGGGGCTCGCCCTCGCGCGAAGGGCCCTGGGTGACTGGAGAAAGGCCATGCCGCTTCTCAAGAAGGCCCGCGCCTCTTACTCCCGCGGGGGCGACCGCGAGGGGACGGCTTTTACCCAGTGGGCCCTGGCCGGCACACTCCGCATAAAGGGCGACATCAAAGAGGCCTTCAAGACCTTCAGAACTGCCGGGAAGGCCTTCGAAAGGCTCGGCGACGACCACGGGGTGGGGTACTGCCTCTGCGGCATGGGCGGCTCGAGCCGCGTGAGGGGGCGCTTCAAGGATTCCCTGAACTACTACGAGAAGGCCAACGGGCTCTTCAAGCGCCTGAGGGACACTTTCGGAACCGCCTATTCCCACTGCGGCATAGGAAACGCCCTGAGGATGCAGGGAGACCTCGAAGGGGCCAAGGCGCATTTCCGGCGCGCCATCGCTCTCTACAGGGGCATGGGCGACATCGTAAGCTACTCGTACACCCTCTGGAGCATGGGGAAGACCCACATGGCCCAGGGCAGGAACCGCCTTGCGGAGAGATACCTTAGGGACGCCCTGCTCCACTTCAGGAAGACCAGGGACCCCCGGGGCATCATATACTGTAACCTCGGGTTTGCGGAACTGAAATACCTAGGAAGCAGGAAGGCTGAAGCGGCAAGACTGGCTCGCTCGGCCGCGGAACAGGCCAGGGAGAGGGGTTTTAAAGTCGAGCACTGTCATGCCCGCGCCCTCCTTGCCGTCGTCGAGGAGAGGCCACGCCCCGGCTGTTATAATACACTTGGGCTCAGGCTCCCGGGGGTCAAGTCGATCCCCATGGAGATACCCTGAGCCGAGGTTGAGCGAGCCCTCACCCGGCCAGCGAGGTATCAGCATAATGAAGATGGTCCTTAACATTCCCAACTCCCTTACCGTGCTCCGGATTGTCCTAATACCGGCCTTCGTCATCGCGCTTCAGTACGGGAGGACAGACGTTGCCCTCTATCTGTTTGTCGCCGCCGCGCTCTCGGACGGGCTCGACGGGCTGATCGCCCGGCTCAAGCACCAGAAGACCGCCCTGGGGGCCATCCTCGACCCCCTGGCCGACAAGTTCATGCTGATAACCTCTTTCGTCTTCTATGCCTATTTCGGCTGGTTGCCCACGTGGCTCACGATAATCGTGATAAGCAGGGACCTCATGGTGGTCGCGGGATGGATGGCAGTGTATTTTTCCACCCGGAGGATGGTCGTGAACCCTTCGGTCTTCGGCAAGGCCGCCATATTCACGCAATTCGTTCTCATATGCTACATCCTGCTTTACAAGAACTTCGGCATTCTGCCCGGCCTGTACAGACCGCTTATAATGCTGACCACGGCGCTCGTGATGTTCTCGGGACTTCACTATGTCTACAGGGAGCTGAGGATAGCCAGTGGCAAGTAGCAAGGGAACGGCCATAGAGAAGGTTGCTCCAAACAGCCCAGCAGGCCGCGCGGGCATAGCGGAGGGCGACGTGCTTCTCTCAATAAACGGCCACGAGATAAACGATTTCATCGACTACATGTTCTACAGGAACGAGCCGGAGCTCCGGTTGAGCCTGTCGAGGGGAGGCAGGAAGTTCTCGGTGGGGCTCGACATGGAGGACGCCGGGGCCGGGCTGGGGCTCGAGCTGGCGCATTTCAAGGTCAAGACCTGCAGGAACAAGTGCATATTCTGCTTCGTCTCGCAACTTCCGAAGGGGCTCAGAAAGACCCTCTACCTCCGCGACGAGGACTACCGGATGTCTTTCCTGTATGGAAATTACGTCACCCTCTCGGGCCTTACGGCGAGGGAGAAGAAACGCATCGTCGAACAGCGCCTGAGCCCCATTTATATCTCCGTTCACGCCACCGACAGGGCCGTCCGGAACATGATGCTCGGAAACCCCAAGGCCCCGGACATCATGAAGGACCTGATGTTCTTCCGGGACAACAGGATCCGGATGCACACCCAGATAGTCCTCTGCCCCGGGGTGAACGACCGGGACGTGCTCAAAAAGACCATTCGGGACCTCTACTCGCTTTACCCCTACGTGAGCTCCATCGCCGTGGTGCCGGTGGGGCTTACGGGGCACGGAAAGATCAAGCCCGTCCCGCTGACGCAGAAAGACGCGGAGAAGGCCCTCGACGCGATAGAGTCCTTCCAGAGAAGGTTCAAGAAGAAGCACGGCGACCCCGTGGTGTATGCCTCCGACGAGCTCTACATAAGGGCCGGGCGCCCCTTCCCTCCCCTCAGGGACTTCGGCGAGCTTCCCCAGGTAGAAAACGGGGTGGGCATGGTCCCCCTCTTCGTCAGCAGGTCCCGCCGCCTGAAACTGGACCTCAAGCCGACGGGAAGGAAGTTCCTGACGTTCACCGGGGTTTCCTTTCATCCTTTTCTCAAGAGACTGACCGACAGGCTTAAAAGGAGAGGCGTCGACATAACACTGGTCCCCGTGGAAAACACCTTTTTCGGCCCGACGGTGACCGTGACGGGACTCCTCACGGGCAGGGATGTGATAAAATCTCTCTCGGGCATTGCCGAGGGGCACAACGTGCTCCTCGTCCCGGACGTGGCGCTCAAGGACGGCAGCGTGTTCCTCGACGACGTCACGGTGAAGGACCTCGGAGCCGCCCTGGGGGTGCGTACGGTCGTCGTGGAATCGACCCCGGATGGTCTCCTGAAAGGCTTGAAAGATGAAAATTGACGCAAAGACTAAATTGGTCGCCCTTCTGGGGCACCCGGTGGGGCACAGCTTTTCGCCCCTGATGCACAACGCCGCCTTCGAGGATCTCGGCCTAAACTACCGGTACGTGGCCTTCGACGTGATGCCCGATAATCTTGGAGAGGCCGTGGCGGGGGTCAGGGCCCTCGGGCTTGCGGGCGTTAACGTCACCGTGCCTCACAAGGAAAACGTAATTCAATACCTCGACGAGGTAAGCTCCGAGGCCTCCTTCATCGGGGCCGTAAATACCGTGGTAAACGAAAACGGCCGCCTCAAGGGATACAACACCGACGGAAGGGGCTTCATGCGGAGCCTCGAGGAAGAGGGAATAAGCGCCGAGGGGGCGAGGGTCCTCATCTGCGGGGCGGGAGGCGCCGCCCGCGCCGTAGGATACTACCTGAGCGAAAAAGCCTCCCTGGTCACGCTCTTCGACGTCGTCCGCGAAAAGGCCGAGGCGCTCAGCGCGGTGCTCTGCAAGCGGGGCAACGTGGCCTGTGTGGAGTCTCTGGAGAAGGCCCTGCCGGCGGCGGACATTGTCATCAACGCCACCCCGATCGGTCTCAAGGAGGGCGACCCCCTCCCCTTCGACCTCTCGGCCGTGGGGCCGGAGAAAGTTGTAGGCGACCTCATCTACAGGGAGACCCCGCTTCTGAGGGAAGCGGCGTCGAAAGGCTGCAGGGTCTTCAACGGCCTGGGCATGCTGATATGGCAGGGCGCCCTGGCCTTCGAACTCTGGACCGGCGAGCCCCCGCCCTACAAAATAATGCGCAAAACCCTTGAGAGCAAATAGTTTTTTCTGGCACACTTATTGCTTGTTTTAGCTTTACTCTACCGGCCCCTTGTGATAAACTAAAAATGTGAAGAGAG